>CALUSW010000039.1 GCA_944323535.1 Candidatus Gastranaerophilales bacterium
AGAAAAATTAAGTGTTCAACAAGTAAAATGTATATATTATAATATACAAATAAGAAGGAAAAAAAATGAGAATTTCTCCCATAAGTTTTGGCTTAAATCATCAGGAAAAAATTTCATCAGGTGCATCGGATTTTGTGCCGACAACAGTCAGACATAATTCTTTATCCGATATGGAGTTTAATATTATAGCAGATACAATAAGATGCCAGAACTTAAAAAATCAAATGAATGTCCGCCTAATGAACTTAAGACGAAGCCTAAACAGCTGTATGGCTCAGAACCTTTATAAATAGTTTTTCAAAAATATATATGAAAGAAGAAAACAATAGTTTTCTTTTTTTTTTGCTTTTTTAAAAATTTTCATTAAAACAAAAGTAAGGTAATAGTATTCTTTCGACAATCATTGTTAATATTTTGTTACATTTTAATTAAAATATTAAAGTTTAATTAAAATGCGTCCGAATTAAATAACAGAGTAACAATAAACATTGGAGAAAAAAGATGGGTTTAGCAGCATCACAGGCAAGATTTTTAGGTATAACTGCAAGAAAATCAAATATAGAATATGAAGGACAACAGGTAAACCAGCAGCGTACAGCATTGGCTCAGGAGGTTAATGCTTTATATAACAAATTGTTATCATTAGATGTACCCACTGCTCCCGATACAACACAATATTATGAAACAAATTATTCTTTCTCGCTTGATAATACTGAATCTTATGAAGGTGATTATCTGATAAAAAATTATTATCAGAATGATGACGGAACATATTACTTAAATACGGAACGTACTTATAACAAAAATGTTGCTGTAGGAACCGTACTAAGCAACTCCGGAATTACTTATACCACCGGAGAAACCGGAGAAAGAACCTACACTCTTAATACACCTGAAGGTTCATATCAGCTTACGGCAAATGCGCAAAACAGCGCCAGTATGATTGCATTAATAAATGAAACATACGGTGAAGGAACAGTAACCGATGATTCATTATATTATTATCAGGATGCTGACGGATTAACACATTATATGACACCAACCCAGGTTGAAGGATATACTGATGGAAGCAGTTTATCTTCTTATATAAGCAGTAACAAAGAAGTAACGGAAAACGTAATTTTTGAAAGTGCAACGGTTACTTTTGATGAAAATAACAGATTTTCTTCAATATCTGCAACCGACCCCAATACCGGAGCAAGTATATTTAATACAACTACCGTCGATACAACAAGAGTACACGACGATGAAGGCTATGAAGCTGCCCTGAGGGACTATACAATGAGCAGAGATGAATATGATAAAGAAGTTGCTGACTTAAATGCTCAAACAGAAACATTGCAGCAGGAAGATAAAGTTCTGGAATTAAGATTAAACCAGATTGATACGGAACAAAATGAGCTGCAGACAGAATTGGAAGCCGTAAAAGCAATACTTGATAAAAATATTGAAAATACATTTAATACATTCTCATAATAACCGCAAGTTAGTAAACACAAATAAACACACAAAGGAAAATAAGACATGAGTTACGCAAACGATAGTTATCTGGTAATTTCAAATAAATACGGAGATTTAAGCGGTGACGCAAAAGCCATGTTATTTGAAACTTATGACCTTTTAAGAGATATTACGGTAAGCGGAAGTGCTTCGGATGGTGCAGGCTTCGGTACCGCAGGAAGTTTCTTGTGGAAACTTGCAAGTATGATAGCCCCAAGTTCATTCATGTCAACAATGGGCGGCGGTACTGCAATTAATATTCCGGGAACTTCTTACTGGACATCATCAAGTTCAACAAGCTCAACTAATTCAGCTTTCGGCATAGGTTCTTTATCTTCTTATACAGGATTTACCGGAGGAGCAAGCCCTATTATTCAGGGTTTTGGAACTTCCACGGAAGAAGGATATATGACGGGCGGAGCGTCCTCACTTATATCAACATCTGATATAGCAGGTTCTACCGGTGTTAATGCACTTGCATATACCGCAGGACTTGCATCGGGCTTCGGATTCGGCGACAGTTTTCTGCTGCCTGCCGCCGGTGTTGTATCCGGATTTGGCGGCATTTTGCAGGCGATGTCTCCTTATTTGGGCTCTTTTGGTCTTGGCACAACTCTTATAGGAAACCTGCTTCAAGGTACGGCAAGTGCCCCTTTAGCGGCATATCAGAAAGTATCCAGCAGCATTTTAAGCAATGCGGACACAATACTTCAAAACAAAATAAAGAATATTGAAACTGTTGTAAAAATGCTTGACGCACAGAACGATGTAGTTAAGAAAATGCTTAAAGATGATATTGAAGGTATGAGCGATAAAATTCAGAACTTATAATTTTAAAAAGAAAGCGGTTAAAACCGCTTTCTTTTTATTCAATCATTCTGCTAAATTACACTGTTTATCCCATTCTGACGGACCTGTTTTTATAACAACATATTCTCCCATATCTTTTATAGATTTATCTTTGGGATATATTGCCATATCTTTTGATATATTTTTTATTGCTTCTTCTAATTTTTGCCGTTGTTCTTTTGTTTGAAGCATATCCGTTTCCGATAGCAAAACCATGTTATAACCGAGTTCACGCATAAACCTGACGCTCCTTCGCGAAAACAGTTCCGCTATAGGATTATCATATTTATCCCAGTTGAATATACTCACGTTAATTTCGTCCGCTTCTTCATAGGTATGTTTTAGATGAGGATTTTCTCTGGCTCCGAGAAAAATAACCGGTTTTTCTTCCAGTTCTAACCTTTTTATATCCTGCATTATTGAATGTGCAAAAAGCTTATCATTTTCGGCTTTCAAATATTCGGTATAAAATATCTGATTCATTTCTTTTGATTGCTGTATTATTACCAAACAAATAATTAATATTAAAGAACTTAATAATAATTTATTTTTAGCAAACAGAATATATAAAAGAGAAAATGCCGCAGCACCGACAAATGAGTATGCCGAATATACCCTGAAAGGCCAGCCGTAATTCCCTGTAACAATAAAAGGAGTAAACGGCAGCAATATAATTATAATTCCGAGAATTAATATTAACATATTCTTTCTTTTTAGCGAAAAACAAGCCGTTAAAAGAATAAATATAAAACCGGTTAATAACAGAATTATAGACCCGAAATTATAGTTTAATGTATTTTTAAACCTTTGAAGGAATGAAGCTGTATTAAACCATAAAGATTCAAAAAATGCGTTAATTCCGCTTAAATCATAATTAAAAAAATCTCCCGTACGCAATAATTGAGAATTATTCAGTAAAAGAAATAATATAAAATTCATAACCGCAAACAGAACAGCAGGTATTAGAAAAATATATATAATCTCTTTGTTATATGATTTTCTATTCTCTATAAACATTAATTTTATCAATATAATAAATAACGAACTTATAATAAAATATAACAGTCCCATTTCATAGAAGGACAATACAAGAAACAGCAGCAAGAAAACAAAGAAAAGATATTTTTTATTTTTACGGTCAAAATACCGGAAAATATAATCTACCGCTAATCCTGATAAAATAATAATAAGCCCGTGTTCTATGCAGGTAATCATAAAAATAGAATAAAAAGCAATATAAGGAAAAGATAATGCAATACATGAAAATATTATTGCTGCTTTTTTATCAAAAAACTCCGGCAGATATTTAATAAAATTATTAATATGAATTGTTATACCTGTCATTAATAAAAGTAATGCAAAAAAATCCCTCCAAAACGGCAAAAATTCCTGCGTAGGAATTAATTTGGCGGTTATTATATTGCCTAATCTGTTATCTATTATAATAGAAGTAAATAAAGTCAATATTTGAATTCTTTCATCATCTATGCCCATTGAAGAATGAGTAATTGCAAATCCAAAACATAATATTGCGGTTATTATCAAACATAACCAATATGAATCTGTTTTTTCAAATAAACTTTTAAACACCGTTATCTCCTCTTTATGGAGATAATGTTAACATATACCATTTATTAAGACAAATAAACAAACTGATGCTGCAATTTGCCTTCAGAAGCTGCTTTATCTGCTTCTTTCGTTGTTAAAGGTCCTTTGCTTCTCAATATTTCCGCCGCTTCCATGCACTTTGTAACCAGATAATCATTTCCGGTATTTTTCATTTGAATTGCAGTTGCAAGAGCTTTCGGCATATTTAAGCCAAATCCTTTTGATAACTGTGAGAAATAAAATCTTTCATAATCGGAAGGAATTCTTACAGTCCAGTTATCAGGACTTGTTTTCCCTGATATATTAATTCTCTCTGCCATACCAAACATATCAGGCAGAGTAAAAAATTGTTTTGATGTTGTAAAAATTTCCGCAAATTTTGCAGTTCTAAAATCTTCTAAATCTTGCTCATGCCTGCTGTTTGCTTTATATCCTTCATCGTGATACTTAAGATTTTCAGTTTTTAAATTATAGTTTTGTTTCATACCGGACAGATGATTTTCCCGTTTAAAATCATCCTTTGCAAGATTTACAAGAGATTCATTGTCATGGCAGCCCGTACCTGTATAAAATTTCCCGTCCTTATATCCTTTTTCCAGAAATTTTGCAGGAGTTTCATCATATTCCGCATACGAGGTTGTATACAAATGAGGATATGTATTTATAGTCATCTCCCTGCTTTTACCGGCAGAAATCCCGACGAGTTCAAGCATTATATTATCGGGATTATTTTCATCAAATTTGTTTCCTAAAGCCTTCTTTGCAGCCGCTTTCATAATATTAAATATGGTAAAATTAATTTCAGGCAGCTTAAACTCCTCGTAATTTCCGTTAATTTCCCTGTATATAAACGGTGTTACAAACTGCCACGCCGCATCGAGCCTTATACCGTCATATCTTTTAAAGAACATTAAATATTTTTTATACAAGAATTCCCCTGTTTTACCAAGCTGCGATAAATCATCGGAATTATCACAATTGCCGAGTTTAGTATAATCCAAAGCAGGCAGTCCCCATGTTTGAATATTATTTGTTTCAGGGCACCCGGGATCAGGACCGCCGTAGTATAAATTCTCTCTGAAACAATCTTTATTTGCCCACATCTCGCTTTGAGAAAATCCAATCAGGCAGTCGCCGTATAATTTAATATTTTCGGAATTTAAAAATTCCCTGCTCTCTTTTTGCTGTTTATCCGCAATAAATTGCTTGAAATACTCAAATCCCGCTTCATCAAAATATGCTGACTTAATTTGTTTTATACGATCATTTCGCTGTTCGGAAGAAATTTTCTCCGAAAATAAATTACTATCATAAGTATCCCACCTGTTAAAATCAGGTGTGCCGTAATGTTTTGAAAATAATTCAAATAAAACATCCCTTTCAAGCCAGTCTTTATTATCCGTTTTAAATACCTGCATTTCTTCATTTAATTTTATTATCTGGGGATTTTTTTCTTCTAAGCCTTTTTTGAAATTTTCAAATGCCAGCCTTAGTGCTTTACTTTGTACTCCGCTATCGTTTTCGCCTATTACAAATTGATAATCCGTTTTATATTCTCTTTTTTGTTTATCCTCAGGATAATTTGTATCAATGGTTTCCATATAATCAACAGGAAGAAGACTACCGTATTCTTGTGTCGTTAGTTTCCCCAAATCTATTATATGTTCTCCGAAAGCAAAATTTGTTCCCGAGTACGGCGAGGTATTATTTGATGAAATTTTACCCTGAGGCTGCAATTGTATTGAATTTATACCTATCATATCTTTTAAAAATGCAGTAAATTTTTTCATTGATTCCGACCAGGTTGTACCTATTGCCGTGTTTGAACCTGTTTCTGAAGGTACATTAAAATCAAACACAATTGCACATGTATCTTGAATATTCAGTTCTTTTTTTGCATTCCGCAATAAAGACAAATAAGATTTTTTTTCTTCTGTTGTCAAAGCTCTGCCAAAATTTTGAACTTGATTTTTTTTACAAATTACCGGATTAATTTTCATATTCTATCCTGACTTATACGGCTAAAATATAAAAACTCCTGAATTTAAAATTTGTCCATGGGAATATTTTATATTAATTTTGAAAAAGAAAACAGCGTACAAGATGATTAGAAGCAATTTGCGTTAATTCGGGATGTTCATATTTGCATTTATCCGTAACATAAGGGCATCTTGTATGAAATTTACAACCCTTCGGAGGATTTTGAGGAGAAGGGATATCTCCTGATAAAACTATTTTTTTATGTCTTTTATCATTTGAAATTACCGGTACGGCATTTAAAAGTGCATCCGAATACGGATGTTTGCGGTTTTTAAAAAATTCTTCCTTTTCTGCCGTTTCAACTATTTCTCCCAGATACATAACGGCAATTCTGTCGGATATATATTTTATTACACTCAAATCATGGGAAATAAAAAGCATTGTTAAATTTAATTCTTTTTTCAAATAAGATAATAAATTGATTATTTGAGCCTGTATACTCACATCTAACGCACTTACGGGTTCATCGGCAACAACAAATGAAGGCTTAAGAATTATGGCTCTTGCAATTGCTATTCTTTGTCTTTGACCGCCGGAAAACTCATTCGGATATCTTGATAAAACTTCTTCATCCAAACCTATTAAACTTAATATCTTTTTTATGGTTGAGTTAATTTCTTCATTATTTTTTATGCCGTTTACAATAAACGGCTCTTTTAAAATATCATAAATTTTCATTCTGGGATTTAAACTCATATACGGATTTTGAAATATTAATTGAGACTTTCTTCTAAAATCCTTTAAATCTTTTTTCTTTTTTAAAAGAATATCTTCTCCTTCAAAAAATATCTCTCCGCAAGAGGGTTTTATCAGTCTTAAAATACAATTGCCAAGAGTGGATTTTCCGCTGCCTGATTCACCTACAAGTCCTAAGATTTCATTCTTATAAATATCTAAATTTACATTATTAACAGCATACGTATATCCCTTTATATTTCCGAATAATCCGTCTAATACAGGATAATGCATATTTAAATTCTTTATTTCAAAAAGTTTTTCCATAGGGTAATTATACAATATTTTCTGTTTTTTATAATTGTCTTTATATCTATTTTTCAGTTAATATCAACAACACTCACACCATCGCCGCCTTCTGCATTTTCTCCGGGACGAAATTTTGCAACATAAGGCGAATGCATTAAATAATCTCTTATAACCTGTTTCAAAGCACCCGTACCATGCCCGTGTATTATATAAACAGGACTTAAATTTACAAGGCTTGCTTTATCAAGGTACATTTCTATTGCATCAAGTGCTTCATCACATTTATACCCTCTTAAATCAAGAGTCTGCGACATGGAATATCTTTCAAGGCTAAAGTTTTTTCTTCCTGTTACTTTTGCTTTATTTTCCCTCTTTATTAACGATTTATTTAATACCGCCAGTTTATCCTTTTTTACTTTTGTCTTTAACTGTCCCATTTGAATTAATACATTTTTATTCTTATCCGGAAGCTCAAGAATAATTACTTCCTGATTCAAATCACAAATCATAACCTTATCGCCGGGTTTAACATTATCCCAGTCAATAGGAGTATATTTTTCCGCTATTTCGTCTTCATCTTTGTTAAATCCTTTGCGCATTGCCGTTTCAATTCCCGCAAGCCTATGAAAGCTTCTGCGCGCAATTTTTTCGGATTTTTCTTCCCTCATTTGCTTTAAAATATCTTTAATTTCCTCTCTTGCTTCTTCCAGAGAAGTTTCATATTTTTTCTTGTATATATGAATATTCTTTTTTTTATCTTTCTTTATTTCAGAGAGCTTATCATTCAGGCTTTGTTCAAGTCTTTTAACGTTTTCTTCTTTTTCTTCTATTATTTTTTTAGACTCCGTTAACTCTTGCTGCGTTTTTTGCAATTCTTCAAGCACTTTTGCCGTCGAATCTTTTTGATTAAAATATATATCTCTTGCATTATTTATAATTTCATCTTTAAGTCCGAGATTTTTACCTATTGCAATTGCATTACTTGCCCCGGGAATTCCGATTAAAAGTTTATAGGTTGGCTGTAAAGTATTGATATTAAATTCTACAGAGGCATTAACAAATCCCTGCTGCAGATATGCAAGCGATTTTAACTCACCGTAATGAGTTGTTGCAATAATAAATGCACCTTTTTTCCGCAGATATTCAAGTATACTTTGCGCCAGCGATGCACCTTCTTTCGGATCGGTTCCTGCCGCAATCTCATCAAGTAAAATCAAGGTTTCTTCATCCGCATGATTTATAATATTAACAATATTAGTCATATGAGATGAAAATGTGGACAGATTTTGAATTATGCTCTGATCATCGCCGATATCTGCAAAGACCTTTTTAAACGGATAAATCTCCGCTTCATAACATGGAATATGGAGTCCGGCTTTTGTCATTAAGGTACATAATCCCGCTGTTTTTAATACTACCGTTTTCCCTCCGGTATTAGAACCTGTTATTATCATGCAGTTTTTATCGGAATTCATATAAAAATCATTTTCAACAATTTCTTTTTTTGATTTTATTAAAACGGGATTTTTCATAAGTTTTAAATTTATATGTTTTTCTTCACAAACTCTGGCGGCACATCCGTCAAAAGATGCAGAGTATTTAGCTTTTGCAAATATAAAATCAAACTCAATCAATTGTAAATTTGACTGTTTTATCTCATCGCAATAATTGCCTATTTCGCAAGAAAGCTGTTTTAATATCTTTTCAATCTCAATATTAATTTCAGCCTCGGTCTGCCTTATTTTATTATTTAATCCCACCAGAATTTCAGGTTCAATGAAAAATGTCTGGCTGCTTTGCGAGATATCATGAACAATACCGGCAACTTTATTTTTACATTCAGCTTTAACCTGAAAAACAGTTCTGCCGTCTCGCTGCGTACATATAGTATCTTGCAGATTTGCCGTAAATTCGGAATTTTGCATAAGCGACGCAATACACGTTTTTATATTGGCATTTGTATCTCTGAGTGTTTGAAATAATCTTTTTAATTCAACTGTCGCATCTTCTTTTACAGTCAAAGCAGGGGTAAAGGTATTAAATATTTTATCTTCAAGTTCTTTATTCACAAACAGGTTCTTTTTTAGTTCCGATAAATCAGGAAATTCTTTTGATATATCTTCAAGAAAATTTCTCATTAATCTTGAAGTTCTTAAAGTTTGTGCAATATTTATAATTTCTTCTTCGTCAAGCCTAATTCTTTTTTTGGAGTCTTCAAGGCTTTTTTCAATATCATAAATATTTTCCAGAGGAACATTAATTGCATTATTTAATATGGTTCCGGCTTGTGTAGTCAGGACAAGTTCTTTTTTTATTGTATTAATATCTTCATAAATAACTGCATTTAAACATCTTTCATGCCCCAAACCGCTTAGTGCATATTCCGCAAGGTATGAAAGTACTTTATCAAATTCTAATGCTTCAATAGTTTTCTGGTTCATAAAATAATTATAAACAAAAAAGCCCCGGAATAAACCCGGGACCTTTTTTATAAATGATTAGATTCTAGCTCCGCTTACCAAAGCTTCGTCTTTTCTTAAATCCACTATTTCTTAGCAAGAACTTTTCCGTCTACAATATCTTTAAATTTCTTACCGGCTGTAAATACGGGAGCAGTTTTAGCGGCAATTTTTATTGCAGCACCTGTTTGAGGGTTACGTCCTGTTCTTGCTGCTCTTTTTCTTGCTTCAAAAGTACCGAAGCCTACTAAAGTTACTTTTTTACCTTTTGCTACAGTTTTTTCAATTGTTGACATAATGCTGTTTAAAATTTCTGCAGCTTCTTTTTGAGTAACTTTTGCTTTTTTTGAAACTTCTTGTACTAATTCTTCTTTATTCATGGTATAAACCCCTTTCCTTAAATATAACACTCTTATTATAGCTATTTTTTAGAACTAGTCAATAGCTAATTTTCAATCCTGTTTTAAATTACAGACATATTACTTATTTTTCATCGTTGGAAAGGCAATTACATCACGAATTGTAGGCGAATTAGTCAATAACATAACCAATCTGTCTATCCCCATACCCATACCGCCGGTAGGAGGCATACCATATTCAAGTGCATTAATAAAATCTTCATCAATTTCCATTGCTTCTTCATCTCCGTTAGCTTTTGAAAGCGCCTGATTTTCAAATCTCCGGCGCTGATCAATCGGATCAGTAAGTTCCGAAAATGCATTTGCAATTTCCCAGCCGTTAACCCTTGTTTCAAAACGCTCTGTTAGACGGGGATTGTTTCTGTGAACTTTTGCTAAAGGAGAAATTTCTTTAGGATAATCAATAATATGTACAGGCTGAATTAAATTTGGTTCGACTTTTTCTTCAAAAACCAGATCTATAACTTTACCCCAAGAATCGCAATCTTCTGCATATACTTCTATACTTGCCGCAAGTTTAACCGCTTCTTCAAGATTCTGGCATGTCATAAAATCAACACCCGTATATTCCTGAATAGCACCAATCATTGTTTTTCTATCCCATGGCGGTGTTAAATCGATTTCATTCTCGCCGTATTTAATTTTTGTTGTTCCAAGTACCTCTTGGGCAACATATGCAACCATATTTTCCGTCAGTTCCATCATATCATTATAGTCTGCATATGCCTGATATAACTCAATCATAGTAAATTCAGGATTATGACGGGTATCAATACCTTCATTTCTGAAACATTTTCCTATTTCATAAACTCTTTCAGACACTCCGCCGACAATTAAACGTTTCAGATATAACTCGAGCGCAATTCTCATTGTCATATCCATATCAAGAGCATTATGGTGTGTTGTAAAAGGTCTTGCATTAGCACCTGACGCTACTGTCTGCAAAATAGGAGTATCCACCTCAAGATATCCTCTTTGAGCAAGAAATTCTCTTATTTTTTGTATAATTAAACTTCTTATTCTAAATGTTTCTCTTGTTTCTTCATTAATTATCAAATCGACATAACGTTGTCTGTACTTTGTCTCAACATCAGTTAACCCGTGGAATTTTTCGGGAAGAGGCTTTAGTGATTTTGTAAGCATTTCAAAATCAACAGCTTTTATGCTTAACTCACCTCTCGGAGTTCTTCTTATATCTCCGGTAAACCCCATAATATCGCCTATATCAACCAGTTTTAATAATTTTATTTTCTCTTCATTGATATTTTGTTTATGCGAAAATATCTGGATTTTTCCGGTATCATCCATTAAATCAATAAACATGCCGGAATTTCTGATTGCCATAACACGGCCGGCAACACTATATGTATCCGTTGTTTCTTCTCCGGCAGCAAGATTTTTATATTTTTCCTGAAGCTCTTTTGCCGATGCCGTCTTGTTAAATTTATAAGGATAAGGATTAATTCCTTTTTCTCTAAGTTCTTCAGCCTTATGAATTCTGCCTTCTCTTATAACATCGATTGAAGAAACTGCTTCTTTTGTATTTATCTCTTGCATATTGCCTCCGGTATTCAAATTCCTTTGTGTTCTATAAAATTCTAACATCAACATTTTTTTATGTCATGATTTAAGTGTGTGTCCTAAGAAAAATTATTTCTGTAAATTAATTTTAGTTTGAACTATACTTTTATTATGAATTTTTATGATAATGAAATAAACAAACTTAAAGAACAGGATAATTTCAGACAAATTCGTAATATTAAAGAAAAATACGGTAAAAATATATGCGTAAACGGCAAAGAAATGCTGAATTTTTCATCAAACGATTATCTGAACTTAAGCACTAATCGTAAATTAATTGAAGAATTTATTGAAAAATATAAAAATAATAATGAGTTTATCTTTTCTTCAACTTCATCAAGACTTTTAACAGGAACATCATCCTCGTATAAAAAACTTGAAGAAAATATTGCAAAACTATTTGGAAAAGAAGCGTGTCTTCTTTTTAATACGGGATATCAATGCAACCTCGGGGTTGTATCATCTTTAGTAAACAGAGATGACGTGATTTTTTCTGACAAATTAAACCATGCAAGTATAATAGACGGAATGCGTCTATCCGGAACAACTTTCTACAGATATAAACACCTTGATTATGATAATCTTGAAAATTTATTAAAAAAACACAGAGATAAATATAAAAAAGCAATAATAATTTCCGAGTCCGTTTTCAGCATGGACGGAGATATAGCAGATATTAAAAAACTTGTTGAATTAAAACAAAAATATAACTGTCTTTTGATGATAGATGAAGCGCATGCTTTCGGTATTTTTGGCGGCAGCCTTGCCGGAATTTCAGACAGAGATGATATTTTGGATGAGGTTGATATAATAACCGCAACTCTGGGAAAATCTTTTGCATCTATGGGGGCATTTTGCACTGCAGATAAAACAATTATAGATTATCTAATCAATAAAACGAACTCATTTATATTTTCGACGGCAATACCGTCAGTTAATGTTATGTGGTCTAATTTTTTGATAGAAGAAAAATTTGATATCATACTGGAAAAATCTAAAAAATTAAATATTTTAATGGCAAACGTGCACGAATATTTAAAAGATAACGGAAAAACACAGATTATTCCTATAATTATAGGCGAAAATAACAAAACCGTTAAAATAGCCGAAGAACTCCAGAGCAAAGGATTTTTTATTCTTCCGGTTCGTCCTCCGACTGTACCTGTTAATACATCAAGATTAAGACTCTCTTTAACCGCCGATATTACTTTGGAAGAATTTAAAGCAGCGGCGGATATAATACAAAGGATGCTGTAATGCGTTATAAATGGCTTATAGAAAACAATAATAACAATATAATTGTATTTTTTAACGGCTGGGGAATGGATGAAAAAATTGTTTCCCATCTCGGATCCGTAAATTATGATGTTCTAATGTTTTATGATTACAGAAGCTTTGAACATTATAACTTTGATTTTTCAAAATATCATAAAAAAATACTTATCTGCTGGTCAATGGGTGTATTTGTGTGTAATTATTTTTATGAAAATCTTAAAGATTTTGATAAATTTATTGCCGTAAACGGAACACAAAAACCGATAGATGACAACTTCGGCATTCCCGTAATGATATATAATTTAACCGTCGAAAATTTTAATGAACTCTCTTGCGAAAAATTTGTAAAGAAAATTTCTTCAACGGTTACCCTGAAGGATTACTGCACCCGCTCAACCGAAGATTTAAAGCAGGAGTTAATATCAATACAAAACCTTAAAGTGCAGAAATACTTAAAATTTGATAAGGCTGTTGTATCATTAAAAGACAGGATAATTCCTCCTAAAAATCAAATTAACTACTGGTTGTCTCAAAATATAAAACCTGAAGAAATACAAGGAGCTCACTCAATTTTTGACAAATATAAAAATTGGGACGATTTAATATGATTAATAAGGAACTGGTAAAAAAAAGATTTGAAAAAAGTCTTAAAACATATAATGATAACGCAATAGCGCAGAAACATATGGCAAAAACCCTTATAGATTATCTTCCTTGTTATAATTATAATTCTATTCTGGAAATCGGATGTGCAACAGGCATATTAACCGGATACATAAAAGAAAAACTGCATTTTTGCCAATTTTATGCTAACGATATTGTTTGTAAAGCAAGCAAGTATATAGACAAAATTATTCCCGGAAATATTTTTATTAACGGTGATATAGAAGAAATAATTTTGAATAATAAATATGATTTAATAATTTCTAATGCCTGCCTCCAATGGTGTAGCGATATTGAAAAGACAATATCTAAACTTATGAAAGCATTGAATAAAAAAGGCATTCTGGCTTTTTCTACATTTGGAGATAATAACCTGAAAGAAATAAAAAAAATATTTAACTTTGAAAACAGATTATATTCGACAGAACAACTAAAAAATATACTTAACCGGTATAATATTTTATCTTTTGAAGAAGAAGAAATAAGGTTAGAATTTGACACTCCGGTAGATATTTTAAGACATCTGAAAAATACAGGAGCAAATGCCCTTGTACAAATGACTTTAACAAAATCAAAACTAAAGAATTTTGAAGAAAAATATTGTGAATTATATAGAACAAAACAAAGCGTATATTTAACATACAATCCTGTTTATACTGTTATAACTAATTATTCATAAACAAAAACAGAATTATTAAATTTATTTTTAAAGTTTAATATAAAAGTATGATAAAAAATCAGGCAAAATATTATAAGATAAATCCAAAAGGATTAATTTATGCCGGATACTATGAATTTGAGCAATATTTTTGCAGCTATAGGTATATTTGCTACCGTATTTTTTATAATAAAACTTATATTATTCAGTTTTCTGGGCGGTGATGTTGAGGTAGATGCAAACTTTGATACAATAACCGAAACCGATGTATCTTTTAACTTTATATCAATTCAATCTCTTCTGGCTTTTTTCATGGGGTTCGGCTGGAGCGGACTTGCCTGCATTGTAAATTTCAATACGGGAATAAAAACAGCAATTCCCTCTGCAATCTTTGCAGGTTTAGCTTTTATGTTTTTAACAGCTTATTTAACATTCCTGATAAAAAAACTAAATAAAAATATAAAAGTCGATATTAACGAATTAAAAGGTAAAAAAGGCAAATCATATAGAGCAATTGAACCGAAATCAGAAGGACAGATAGAAATAATTTTAAATAATAAATTATCTTTTCTTGATGCATTTAATGACTCTGAAGAAAAGATTGAAGCATTTTCTCAGGTTGTAGTTGAAAAAATAGAAAATAACAAAATATATATAAAAGCGGATAAGGAGTAAGAAATGTTTTTAAACCCTATGTTTATGGTAACTTTCATAGTGCCTGCATTGATTATTATTTCTTTTTTAGTATTCATTGCAAACCAGTATAAAAGATGCCCGTCAAATAAAATTATTGTAGTATACGGTAAAACCGGAGGTAATTCCACCGCAAAATGCGTACACGGCGGAGGTACGTTTATAATCCCGTTAATACAGGATTACGGAGTATTATCACTTGAGCCCATGGCAACAGATATAGATTTGAGAGGCGCTCTGTCAAAAGGAAATATCCGTGTTGCCGTTCCTGCCACATTTACCTTTGGAATTTCAACAAAAGAAAGCATAATGATAAACGCGGCAGAACGTTTGTTGGGATTGAGCAAACCGGATATAATAACTCAGGCAAGCGACATTATTCTCGGACAGCTGCGTCTTGCAATTGCAACATTAACAATTGAAGAAATTAATCAGGACAGAGAAAAGTTTCTGGAACAAATAAACTCAAACGTTAATATGGAACTTAATAAAATAGGACTTGAAATTATTAACGTAAATATTAAAGATATAACCGATGAATCCGGATATATTGACGCTATAGGTAAAAAAGCGGCAGCAGAAGCAATAAACAAAGCAAAAGTAGAGGTTGCCCAGCAGGAAAAGTTTGGTGCCGTTGGTGAAGCTGAAGCAAACAGAGAAAAAGAAGTTCAGGTAGCGGAACAAACAGCTCAAACATTAATCGGTAAAACAAATGCCGAGAAAGAACAGCGTGTTCAAACAGCTAATATTAATTCAACAGCCGAAATCGGAGAAGCCGAAGCCAATAAAATAAAAGAGGTACAAATTGCCCAGCAAATGGCAGAAACGGAGATAGGTAAAACAAATGCTGAAAAAGAACAACGTATTAAAACCGCAAGCCTGGAAGCAGAAGCGGTTGAAGGTGAAAACATTGCAAAAGCCAACATTGCAGACTATAATGCAACACTGGCTGTTAAACAGGCAGAAGCTCTTAAACTCGGTGAAGTTGCAAAAGCTAATGCAGAACGTGATGTTTTAATTGCACAAAAAGAACAGGAAGAAGCCAGGTTAAAGAAAGAAGAGTTGGCCAGACAGGAAGTAGAAAAACTAAAAATACAGGTTCAGGCAGATGCCGAAGCAGAAAAACAAAGAAGAATAGCTTTAGGTGAAGCCGATGCCATAAGAGCCAAATATTTTGCGGAAGCAGAAGGTATTAAAGCAGTACTTGAAGCAAAAGCAAAAGGTTATGAAGAACTTGTTAAAATCAGTAATAATAAACCGGAAATTGCAACCAGCTTCCTTATGATTGAAAAAATTGAAGATATAGTTGCAAAACAGGTTGAAGCAATTAAAAATATTAAATTTGATAAAATTACCGTATGGGATGGCGGTTCAGGCAGTGAAAAAGGCAGTACTACAGCCAATTTTATGCGCGATCTTATTAAAGCCCTCCCTGCTATGCATGATTTGGCAGGTCAGGCCGGAGTTGAACTCCCTGCAATTCTGGGTAAAGTTGCTTCACAGGAAGACATAGAAAATCCTGTAAGTACTGCACCTAAAAAATCTCCTAAAAATGAATTAAAAGAATAAAAAATATATTATTTTTAAAATAAAAAAAGAGGATATCAAAATCCTCTTTTTT
>CALUSW010000040.1 GCA_944323535.1 Candidatus Gastranaerophilales bacterium
TATGCTTGTATATTCAATCTGTCAGCTTCTTTTGTAGTCATTGGACCTTGCTGTCTTAGAATATTTGCAAAATAGTCAAGTTTGTCCGTCAAATAAGAACTTTTTCCGTTTTGTTTTGACTTTATAGCTTTACTATATGCGTCAGGGCTGTTTAATCCTCTGCCTTTAGAAAGATTTGTAAAATATTCTTTTTCATAATCACTGTTTGCTCTATATGACCAGTTTCCGTTTGTAGTATTGGGAACATTTATTCTTCTTCTTGAGCCAAGAATATCCGGAAGTGTCGAAAATTGGTTTTTTGTTGTAAATAATTCGGCAAAAATAGCATCTGATAATTTTGATTGAGAGTTTGCAAGTTCATTTTCATTAAGATATAAGTCTTTTGCAAGATATCCTGCTCTTTCCGTACCGTTTTCTGCCTGTTCAAGCAGACTATAATCATCATGAGTTCCCGGTCCTATTATATAATCGCCCGGTTTCATATTTTGATATTTATTATCGCCTTTGGATTCGTAATACTTAACTCTTCCCCATTCGTCGCCGCCATATCTTGTTATATGAATTAAGGTTGTACCTAAATTTTTGACGGCATCTAAAGAATCATAAGAATTTCCCCCTAACAATTCCAGATAAACCTTATTGTGGGGAATTCTATTTTTATCAGCTGCAGCTAAAACAATATCTTTTATAATATGCTGTCCGTTATTTTTTACTTTTGGCTGATGCGCAAGTTTTCTTCCGAGTTTGTTACCGTTATTATCAAAAACATCTTTACCTTTATCATGCCAGGGTTCACATATAATCGGATTAATAAGCTGCCAGGCCGCGTCAATTCTCACACCGTCATAGCGTTTAAAGAATAAATCGAATTTATTAAATAAAAGCTCGCCTGCTTCGCCGTCTATTTTGTCAAAATTAATTGCCGGCGCCCAGCAGGAATATTTTCCGTCTCCGATATCGCAGCCAAATTCATAATGAGGATAAAATGCAGATTTATGAGCCCAGAAATCCTTCTGTGAAAAACCTATCTGACAATCGCCCATTACGTCAATACCTTTTGCGTTAAATTCAGCTTTGGATTCTTTTTGCTGTTTATCTGCAATAAATTGAATAAATTCTTCAAAATCGACTACATTATCACCTGTTTCATCCGTCACGGTTTTTAATTCGGCTATTCTTTGACCGTCGCCCTCTTTTGTTGCGAAAACATTCTGATCTCTGTAATTCCATTCTTTCATATTACCAGAGCCGTTTGCAACAGCAGCAGCTTCATATAATGCATCGCGTTCAAGCCAATAGTTATTTTCTTTTTTAAAATTATTAAATTCTTGTTTTAAAGGTGAAGATTCCTCTAATGTTTTAAATTTTTGATATGCTTTTTTAAGCATGGCTTTTTGCCCGTCGGGAGCAAAGACATTATCATAATCAACATAGTCATGATTTTCGACTCTGTTCATATACGGAGAATTTAAATCTTTTGTTGTTAAAAGCTTTCCATATCTGTCTTCTTTTAGCTTCGAAAGGTCTATAATATGCATACCAAAAGAAAAGCCTGTGCCGGAATAAGGCGACCTGACATAATTAGAAATTTCACCCTGCGGCTGCAGCTGAATAGCATTAATTCCGTTCATTGTTTTTAGAAATTCCGCCATTTTTTGTGCATCATTAGAAAAGCTGCTTCCTATACCTGTATCATGTTTTTCCGAAGGAAAGCTAAAATCAAATATTGTTGCTACAGTCCTGTCCAAACCAAGCTGATTTCTTGCTTCATTTTGAACATGCTGCCATTCTTGTTTTTCTTTTGTTGTAAACGCTCTACCAAATGCAGCCGTACTCTGGATGCCCGAAATTTTCATACACATTCTCCTAAAAAAATAAAGACCTGAATTTATAATAACTGTAAAAAAAAATTTTTGCTAGTATTTTTCTTTAATTTGTCCGAGGAAAAATTCACGATAAGCCGAAGGCGTGAGTGAATTTTTACCCGGACAATAGAAAGTGATAAATATGGTATTAAAAAATAAGTTTTCTAAAGACAGTCCGATTCTTACTACAGGAATTGTTGCTTCTATGCTTAATATCACGCCTGACAGATTAAGAACCTATGACACCGAAAATTTAATCAGAACACACAGAGTCAAAACAGGACAGGTACAAAAAAAGATTATACAGCCAATATGATGTTGAGTGGCTTCAGGCACTAAGAATTCTGGTAAAAACATATAAAATGAGTATTTCTTCAATAAAAATACTGCTTCAAATTATACAAAAAAATCCTAATTTAATTCTTCCTGATAATAAAATAGGAGATATATTGTCTGAAATGAGACAAAATCCGAATTTTAACAAAGTAGTTAAAAAATTCAAAATTTAGGGCTCATAAGAAATATTTTTAAATTTCTTATATTTTTTTATTACGTTACAGAATTAATCTTTTAGAAATAACATAAATACATTTGCAATTATTAACAAATTAAAAATTCAGATAATTTATTTACTATTTTAAAAAAATGAGTTATCATAATAAGTTGGAGCTGCTCTTATGTATACAAAAACACCTGTTAATATATTCGGTCACACTCTTGTAGAAACAGGACGGCAGATTAAAATGTTCAATCTCAGGCTATTTGCTCAAAAAGGGCTGGAAATCACTCCGGAGCAATTTCTTATATTGAGTATTTTGGATGATGACAGTAATCTGCACCAGATGCAGCTTTGCGAACTGCTTTTTAAAGATCGTTCAAATATGGCAAGACTGATTGGAATTCTGGAAAAAAAAGGACTTATTGTAAAAACCCCCAGTGTTGATAAAAGGCTTGTTAACAAAATTCAAATTACGGATAAGGGCAAAGAACTTAAAAATTTAGTATTTCCGTTGATAAAAAATTCAAGAAAAAAAATCTTAAACGGTATCTCTGACGAAGAGCTTAAATATTGTATAAATATTTTTCATAAAATACAAAAAAATTTAAACAATTAAGTTGAAGTTAAAATCTAAGTTTCAACTTCAACAAGCAGCCTCAAAGGAACATTTAATATACGGGAAATTTGTATAAATTTTTTTAAGCTTATATACCTTTCAAAACGTTCAACATGTCCTACAAATTTTGAATTGGCTTCAAGCAAATCAGAAAGTTTTTCTTGCGATAATCCGCTTTTCAGGCGATACTTTCTGATATTTTTTCCTATATTAATATATATATTTTTTTCAAAATCCATATTAATAATGGTAAATAATATACTTTTAAAGCACCGCTAGCACATAAGAACCATTGTATAACCAGGCGCCCGGCTAAATAAGAGTTTATTTGCAAAAAAGTCAGATTTTATATTAATTTTTCAGAACAAAAAAACAGCTGCAGAAATAGAAAAATCTGCAGCTGTTTATAATTGCCAAACTAGTTCATAGCTTTTTCTACTGCAACAGCGACCGCAACGGTAGCACCTACCATCGGATTATTTCCCATACCGATAACACCCATCATTTCAACGTGTGCAGGTACGGAAGAAGAACCAGCAAACTGAGCGTCACCATGCATTCTGCCCATAGTATCCGTCATACCGTATGATGCAGGACCTGCAGCTACGTTATCAGGATGAAGTGTTCTTCCGGTTCCTCCGCCTGATGCTACAGAGAAGTACTTTCTGCCGTTTTCCCAGCACCATTTCTTGTATGTGCCGGCAACAGGATGCTGAAATCTTGTCGGGTTGGTTGAATTACCTGTAATAGAAACATCAACACCTTCTTTTATCATTATAGCAACACCTTCAGATACATCATCTGCGCCGTAGCATTTAACTTTTGCTCTTTCGCCGTCTGAGAACGGAGTTTCTTTTACTACTTTTAACTCACCTGTTTTATAATCATAATCGGTTTCAACATGAGTAAAACCGTTTATTCTTGAAATAATATAAGCGGCATCTTTTCCTAAACCGTTTAATATTACTCTTAAAGGTTCTTTTCTTACTTTATTGGCATTTCTTGCAATACCGATAGCACCTTCTGCGGCTGCGAAAGATTCATGACCGGCTAAGAAGCAGAAGCATTTTGTTTCTTCTCTTAAAAGCATTGCGCCAAGATTGCCGTGACCGAGTCCTACTTTTCTTGTATCACCGACAGAACCGGGTACCGCAAATGCCTGCAATCCTTCTCCGATTGCTTCCGCTGCATCTGCTGCATTTTTTATACCTTTTTTTATTGCAATAGCGCAACCTAAAGTATATGCCCAAGAAGCATTATCAAATGCTATAGGTTGAATTCCTTTTACAATTTCATCTACATTTATACCTTTTGACAAACATAACTCATTAGCTTCATCCAATGATTTAAAACCATATTGTGCAAGAACTTTAGCTAAGGATTTTTCACGTCTGTCCTGTCCTTCAAATTTTGCCATAGTTTATTTCCCTTATTTTAATTAGCTACACTCTTATTGTTTTCTAGGATCAATTGTCTTAACAGCATCCTGGAATCTTCCATAAGTTCCGATATTTTTTTCGTATGCTTCTTTAGGATCTTTTCCCGCTTTTATTGCATCCATGACTTTACCGAGGTTTACGAATTTATATCCGATAACTTCATCATTTTTATCAAGACCAAGTTCTAAAATATAACCTTCTGCAAGTTCAAGATATCTTACACCTTTTTGTTTTGTGGAGTGGATAGTTCCTACCTGAGAGCGCAGACCTTTTCCTAAATCTTCCAATCCGGCTCCGATAGGTAATCCGCCTTCTGAAAATGCCGTTTGGGTTCTGCCGTATACTATTTGCAAGAATAATTCTCTCATTGCAACATTAATAGCGTCACATACAAGGTCTGTGTTTAAAGCTTCAAGAATGGTTTTACCCGGAAGGATTTCTCCGGCCATAGCCGCAGAATGCGTCATACCCGAACAACCTAATGTTTCAACTAAAGCTTCTTGTATTACACCATTTTTAACGTTTAAAGTCAATTTACATGTACCCTGCTGGGGAGCACAGCATCCGCAGCCATGTGTCAAACCTGAAATATCTTTAATCTCTTTGCATTTTGTCCATTCACCTTCCTGAGGTATAGGAGCGGGTATGCCTTTTACCCCTCTTTTTACACAGCATTGATTTTCCACTTCATGTGTAATTTGAATGTTATTCATCTGACCTCCTGTTTTATACTTAAATTTGTTTAACTTTTCATACGCTAACCCTAACCGGTCAACATGATTATATTGTAAACAAAATTTATTGTATACAGATTATATATAGAAAATTCTAATGCTAGTTATGTATTGTATACAATAATTTAATAACTTAATTTCCCAAACTGAAAATTTTATAAATTTCCTCATCTGAAAGCTCGGTTATGACTTTTTCACCTTCAAATACAGCGAGGTTTACAAGTTCTTTTTTCTGCTTTATCATTTCATCAATTTTTTCTTCAAATGTACCTATTGTAACCAGCCTGTGCACCATTACATTTTTATCCTGCCCTATTCTGTAGCTTCTGTCGGTCGCCTGTTCTTCAACGGCAGGATTCCACCATAAATCATAATGAATTACATTTGTGGCAGAGGTCAGATTGAGTCCTGTTCCTCCCGCTTTTAGCGACAATAACATTATCTTTTGTTCAGGGTTTGTTTCAAATTCATGCAGCATATTCTGTCTCTGCATAGTATTTAAAGACCCATGGAAGAATAAAGGAGATACATTTAATTCATTTTGGATTATAGTTGAAAGAATATTCCCCATTTCTTTATACTGGGTAAATGCAATAACTTTTTCATTATTTTCAAGAATTTGAGAGAGAAGGGAAATAAACTTTTCGGTTTTTCCGGAAACATCCTTTGTCATCTCTCCATATTTTAAGTACTGGAACGGATGATTACAAATTTGTTTTAAAGCCGTAATAAGTTTGAATATTATTCCTCGTCTGTTTATTCCTTTTTGAGAAGAAATATCATTCATTAATGTATTAAGTGTTTTTTCGTATAAAGCTGCCTGCATTTTTGTAAGATAGCAGTACTCGTCAAGCACCATTTTTTCAGGCAGGTCATTTATAATAGTTTTATCGGTTTTTAAACGTCTTAAAACAAACGGAGAAATAGAGAGCTTTAATTTATCCGCCTGCTCATACTGTTTAAATCTTTCTATCGGTATTGCATAGCATTTCTGGAAATCTCTTATTGAACCGAGATATCCTTTATTAATAAAATCAAATATACTCCATAATTCAGTTAATTTATTTTCAACAGGAGTACCCGTCATTGCAATTTTTATTTCCGATTTTAAAGATTTAACGGCTGCCGTTTGGGATGTATCGGGATTTTTTATGTTCTGCGCTTCATCAACAACAACCATTCCCCAGGTTATCTTTTTAATTTCCTCTATATCAATACGCAGAATTGCAAAAGTAGTAATAAGTACATCCGCTTTTAAATCGAGAGTTCTTTCGGGACCGTGATATGCACTTGCTTTTAGAGACGGAGCAAACATATTAAGCTCTTTCATCCAGTTTCCCATCAATGTTGTAGGACATATAACAATAACGGGAGCTTTTAATTTACCCTCTTCTTTTAGTTTTAAAATCAGACTTATTACCTGTATAGTTTTACCCAGCCCCATATCATCGGCGATACACGAGCCAAAACCCTTAACCGTGTTTGTATAAAGCCATTTTAATCCGCCGATTTGATATGGTCTTAATTCCCCATGCAAAGTTTCGGGTACGGTTATTTCTACGGTTTTACCTATATCTTTTACTATATTTGCAAAAGCTGCATCATAATCAAATTCATAATCGTTTAAATGACCGGAAAATGCGGCATGAAGCATTTCCATTCTTGTTATTTTATCGATTTTAGGATTTTTTAATTTATTAATAATTGATTGTGCTTCATTTTGATCTATAAGTATATATTTATTTTTAAATTCAATAATTCCGTTTGCATCTTTTATCAGTTTCTCAAATTCATCAACAGAAATTTGCTCATCCCCTATAGAGACGCGGAAAGAAAAATCAAAAATATTTGAAAGGCTTATATTACCGCCTTTTCCGTTAAGAATATCCGCAACCTCCTGCTCTCTTGAAGCTTTTATTCTTGCGTTTATTGATGCTCTTGGAACTATAATATTTCCGAAATTGGGCGGGAAGTTTATATTTATACCTGCTTTATTCAGATAGTACGCCGTATGTATCATTAGCTTATAAACATCATTCAAAGATAAGAACATTCTTAGATTTTCTTCATCTTCAAACAACGTTTCCAGCTCTTTATAATATCTTAATGCATAATTTAACTGTTTCTCAACTATACTGACAAGATAAGTATTTTGATATCCCCAGTATGTTCCTTCATTATATATTTCGAGCAGTTTTTTAGGCGGTTCTTTCTCATTTATTTTAGTATCGTTTGCTTTAACGGAAATTGTTAACACAAACTTATCTTCTTCTATCTTTTCTATATCAAGCTGCGGACTTACAGGATATTTACCTATATATATTTCATCCAGCCATTCGTTAATTGCCCCGGCCAGATCAAGCGAACGTAAATATCTTTTATTATTCTGCTGCTTGATAAAATATACGGAAGAAACTATATCTTTAAATTTATATGCTTTAAATCTTAAAAATTTAAAAATTACATAATTTAAGTAATCTTCAATTAAAATATCTGCTATATTTTTTATATCTGATATTTTAGAGAAATCCATACTGTATACTTCGTTTAAAGAATCCTGCAATAAATCATTTATTGCAAACATTTCATAGGTTATATGAAATAAATTATCAGATATATTAACTTTAGGAAGAAAATACAATTTTTCCGCAACTTTTTTAACAAACTGCGTAGTTATATTTAATATTTTAAAAGACTCGGTAATATTGGCATTATCTATTACACTGTCAAATCCGGAGAAATATTCCCAGATAATATCAAGAGGAATTTTATAACCGATTTTATCAACTCTTTTGCCGTTTTCTTCTATTTCATATGAAGAAGAAGAAAATCTGTATAAGGAGCCTTTTGATTTTAAATAAAAATCAAAATTATTTGTAGGAGTAACGAATACTTCTAATTTTTTACCTTCTTTTATGATATAGAAATAAGTATTTTTTATTACGTGGCTCGAATTCTGAAAGGTAGCAGCAAATTCATCTTCAACAAGCTGATATATAGTGCTTAACATCAGTCTGAAATCTTTTTTTTCGCATCCGACAGGATTTTCCGTCAAATTGTGAAACATTTCATCAATATTATTTTTCTTAAAAGAAAATGAAAACTTCTTATCAACAGCTGTTTCGGACGCCATATATTCCCTCTGCTCTAACCTTTTATAATATTATACATAAAAAAATCTAAAAAAAATATCTGAAATTCTTTTATATATTAATTTTTAAAAATTTTTATGCCGGATTATCCAAATAAAGTTCGATATTAATACTTTTTTAGAACTATTTCAATATGTCAATAAAGCAAAAGACTGACTGCGGCAAACTATTATATAAACTATACAATAAAATCTATACTGTATCTTTTTTGTGCCCTGTCAATAAAATCCATATATCTTTTTTCCGGCATTATCCAATCGCCGTTGTCTGTTTGTGAAAACATTATGTTTTTAAGACTTGAAGGCTCATCATTATAAAAAGCAGTTGATACAGAGTCATCAAATCTGTCAAATGCTTTACTTACAATATACGCCATTACGGCTTCAGAAGGATTAAGGTATTTTTTATTGTTCTCAAGTTCCTCCACTAACGTTGTATATCCCGGAAATTTAATATTCCCTGTTCTGTAATGATGTGAGGTCATTGCTGCTGCAATAACTTCATTAGTTTCATTATCCTTTAACAAAAAATATTCATGGTAAGGATGTATTTTTGTTCTGTCATTAGAAAAATCACTATAAATACTTTTTGCATGCTTACTGTATCTTATTTCTGTTTCATCCTGAGAATTTTTAGGATCCATTTTCCAAAGAGTAGACCTTTTTTTCTGATTTATATCTTTCTGTTTTATTTCACAAGTCATCACCGGTATTTTCCCGAAACTATGCATTTGATTTACTGATTGTATTTTCATTTTATCTCTCTTTCCGTTAGAACTAAACCCTAAAATAAATTTTTTTGCTGTTTATTATATTCGGACTGCAATATAATCTAGTGTCGTATTAAAGTGAAAATTCAACATTTCCACTTTAATACTCACCTGCTTGGTTGCTCGCATTAAACGGGTTTTCGCCCTGCTCGTCTTGCTCCTCGCAAGCCGACCCGGCTTCACCCTCTGCTCGCAATCCGCTTTTCAATACGTCGCTCTCAAAATTTCACTCACGCCGCCGGCTTATTGTGAAATTTTGTTCGGACATACTAAAAATTTCTTTCTTTTTAACAGACATATTCTATAAATCATGATAAAATTTTTTCAGGAGATTTTATGATTTATAAAAGCTGTCATTTAATAGAACATGGTATTTCAATTGATATAAATTCAATTAAAGCCTGCTGTCTTTCAAGAGAATTTGATAAAGGACAGCTTATGATTCTGCCTTATTACGGAAATAATACAATAAACTGGGATGAATTATTTAGAATAAAGAAACGGCAGCGCTTATTACAGCAAGGGAAGACATTATCCGCATGTGAAGGATGCTACAATTTAAGAGAAGAAAACTGGGATGATGATGATTATATTTCTTTCATAAATTTTGATCATTGGAATCAGTGCAATTCTGACTGCATTTATTGCGGAGTCCGAAAAAATAAACCGAAAACTCAAAATAATATACTAAAACCGATTAAAGAACTTATTAAATCAGGGAAATTTAAAAATAACGGAGAAATTACTTTTCAAGGCGGCGAGCCGACAGTATTAAAAGAATTTGAAGAACTGCTGAAAATTTTTATAAAACAAGGTTCTAAGATAAGAATTCATTCATCGGGAATATTATTCAGCCGTGCAATAAGAGACGGTCTGAAAAAAGGCGCGGTAACCGTAGTTATTTCTCCTGACTCTGCTGATAGAGAGACTTATAAAAAAATTAAACGCACGGATAAATCGAATAAAGTTTGGGAAAATATAAAACACTACAGAAAAAAATTAAACAATGAAACTTCTGCAAATGTAAAAGTTAAATATATTATAATTCCCGGAATAAATGATTCATATGAGCAAATAACAGAATTTCTGCAAAAAATAAAAGAATACGATATCAAAAGTATTATTGTTGACATCGAATATACTTATGCGAACAGGAATATTAACAACATTTCTCCTCACATATATATAATAATGGATTATATAGAAAATTTTGCAAAAACTAACAATATAGAATATGCATTATATGATTCAGCACTGTATGCTGATAAAAACAGAACTTATGATAAAACCTGTAATTTTGATGAACAAAATATAAAATCACAAATCAGCTCATATATTGAAACAAACAAATCCAAAAATATACAATATTAGTTTTTAATAAGATTTCTTTTCTCAAATTCGCCGGCAATAGGACTTATATCCCAATACTTTGTTTTTATATGTATCGGAGTTGTCTGCAAATATAATATATCTTCTTTTTTGTTATAATACGTATAATCCGCGCTATCAAAACAAAATTCCGAATAATCATTATAATATTCTGCAGGAAATATAACTTTATTGACAATATAATCATCAGATAACAATAAAGCTTTATGTGTTACTCCAAAACAGGTATTATATCTGAGATATTTATATTTTTCCAAATCTTTTTTTGGAATATAAACAATAGTTTCAGTTGAATTTTTTATCAAAGTTTTAAGATAATCAGTATATTTTCCGAAAGAATAAGCAGAGTTTATCTGCCAGCCTAAGTTGATAATTCCGGTCAGACAGGCAAGTATAAACAAATTACGGTAAAAAAACGGATTAATCTTGTTTACATCAATTTTAAAATAATCAATTAACAATATTATCAATATGACAGGAAACATAAACCAGAAGACAATACTATAATTTTGTATTTCTACTGGAGGATCAGATATAAATCCCGTTTGTTTATTAAGAACAAATAACAGTGAACAAAGATACACAGACCATAAAATTAAACTTTTAATAAAAGAATTTTTTCTGTAAAACACAATAAAAATAAAACATATAACTGCGAATAAAGGGATAATAAGATTAGAGCGAGACATACAATCTAATGCTATCTTAGAGCCGATTAACCATTCTGAAGCTCCGCTTGAAAAACTTAAAGACCCTTTAATATAAAAATAAACCATTTTTAAAGGTATATATATTACAGAAAGTAAAGAACCAAAACCTATTAATACTTTAAACCAGGGATTTTTTTCTTCTCTTTCTTTTTTTGTATAAAGCAGTGAAAATATAAATAAAACAGAACCGTATATAATTGTGGTTTCAAAAGATTCAAACATATAAATTATCAGAAGCAGAACCGGTATTATATCTTTATATTGCAATTTTGTTTCTGATAAAAAATAAGATAACAAAGCAAAATAAAATAAAACCGATATATGAACTTCTCTGACTGCCCATATGGCATTAGGAATACAAAAAATTGCATAAAATGCAAAACACATTATCAATATATCAAATCTTTTTGTCCTTCTTGCTATAAAACAGTTAACAGCTAAAGCAAAAATCTGTACTATAAAATATGAAACGGAATAAATTTTTAATAAACTTAAAATTTTATCAGGTCGTATAAAATTAATCCAAAAATTCAAAGGAATTGCAACCAAAAAATCATTAAAAAAACGAACTCTATTTTGATTAAATACAAGAAATTGAATTTTATTATCATCCAGTCCCGATATACAACCTAAAAACATTGCGGGTATATCAAAAAATAAACCCATAGAATATTTATAATAAAAAAAGATAAAGATTATAAAAGATATAATAAAAAAGGATAACAGAAGTTTATAAAATTTATTTTTCAAATTATCCATATAAATTTCCTTCTCAATAAAAAAATATTAACATGCATATCAAAATAAGTTAATAAAAAAATATAAACATGAAAAAAACCCGTTCTTATGCTAGAATTTTATATAATACTCCGGAGGAAAATATGATAGGAACGCAGGAAGTAAAACATGTTGCCAGACTGGCAAGACTTGAGTTAACAGAAGAAGAAGTAAATAAATATTCAAAACAGCTGGGTGAAATTTTGCAGTATGTTGAACAGATGAATGAAATTGATACAACCGGTATTGAGCCGATGCCTCATGCAATTCCCGTATATAATGTAATGCGTGAAGATATTGTAAAATATGAAGAAACAAAAGAAGAATTAATGCAAAATGCACCGTTTGAAGAAAACGGATTTTTTAGAGTACCCAAAATAAATTAAGAAACAGAGGAATTATGACAACTAAATATATATTTGTGACAGGCGGTGTTGTTTCGTCACTCGGCAAAGGTATTGTAGCGGCATCTTTAGGCAGACTGCTTAAAGCGCGGGGGTTTAGCGTTGTAATTCAAAAGTTTGATCCTTATATAAATGTAGATCCCGGGACAATGAGTCCTTTTCAGCATGGAGAAGTTTTTGTTACCGATGACGGAGCCGAAACGGATTTAGATCTGGGTCATTATGAAAGATTTACCGATACAAACCTTGGAAGGATAAATAATGTAACATCTGGCAGCATTTATCAAACCGTAATTAATAAAGAAAGACACGGAGATTACCTTGGTGCTACCGTTCAGACAATTCCTCACATAACAAATGAAATAAAGTCCAGAATTAAAAAAGCTACACAGCAGTTTAAGCCGGATTTTATTATTGCTGAAATCGGAGGAACAATCGGAGACATTGAAAGTTTGCCGTTTATAGAGGCAATAAGACAGTTCCGTTCCGAAGCAGGTTTTGGCAACAGTCTTTCAATACATGTAACACTGCTTCCTTACCTTCCTACATCAGGGGAATTAAAAACAAAACCTTCACAGCATAGTGTTACAAATTTAAGAAGCTACGGAATACAGCCTGAAATACTTGTTTGCAGAACAGCAAAACCCATACCAAAAAAAGAGAAAGAAAAACTTGCTCTGTTTTGCTCGGTGCCTAAAGATGCCGTTATTGAATGCAGAGATATGAAAAGTATTTATGAAGTTCCTCTGGCATTAGAAGAGCAGAATATGGCTTCTGTTGTTCTTCAAAGATTATTTATGCAGGATGTAAAACCTGATTTAGAATCCTGGAAAAATCTTGTTTATAAAATAAAGAATCCTGAAAAAACTATAAAGATAGCTATAGCTGGAAAATATACAAAATTATCCGATGCTTATATATCCGTTGTTGAGTCTTTAAAACATGCCGGATATCAAAATAATGCCCAGATTGATATTAAATGGATAAACTCAGAAGATTGTATTGACTATGAAAAAGCGAAAGAAGCGTTATCAGATGTTGATGGACTGGTAGTACCGGGCGGTTTTGGAATAAGAGGTATTGAAGGCAAATTGAATGTTATAAGATATGCAAGAGAAAATAATCTTCCGTTTTTAGGCCTTTGTCTTGGCATGCAATGCGCTGTAATTGAATATGCAAGAAATGTGGTCGGACTGAAGAATGCAAATTCTATGGAATTTAATGAAAATACCCCTTATCCGGTAATAGATTTAATGACGGAACAAAAACATGTTGAAGGATATGGCGGCACTATGAGATTGGGCAAGTTTGAATGCCGCATTCAAAAAGGGACAAAAGCTGAAGCAGCTTACGGTACAGATGTTATATTTGAGCGCCACCGTCATAGATATGAAGTAAATAATGAATACAGAAAACAAATAGCCGATGCCGGTTTGGTATTTTCAGGACTGTCGCCTGACGGAATGCTGTGCGAAATGATAGAGCTTCCCCGGAATGATTGGTTTGTTGCATGCCAGTTTCATCCGGAGTTTAAATCAAGACCGGAAAAACCGCATCCGCTATTTACAGGACTTATTACCGCCGCAAATAACAGACTAAAGAAAAATGATAAAGAATTTGCAAAACTATGAAAAGCGTTTAAAATTAAACGCTTTTTATAGTTTTTAAAACACAGGTGCTGCGAGAGGAAATATTTTCTTTTTATTTAATTCTTCCAAAGATGCAACATTATTTAAATTTAATATCTCCTTTATCTTATTAACATCTTGTTCTTCAATAAAATGAATTATTTTATTTGCTTCTTTTCTATTTCCCATTGAAAAATATACAGCTGCTTTATTCCAATGCAAATTATACATATCGTTTTGCAGTGCTATCATTTTGTCACATATTTTTAATGCTTTTTTATAATCTTTTTTATTATAATATATTCTTAATAATTCATACAAAAACGAAAGATTTTTAGTATCCAAATTATGCAATTTTAAATATATTTTCTCAGCTTTTGAAATATTTTTTGCCCTTAAATATATATCCGCAACATTGATTAAAGCATCAATATCATTAGGATCTATCTTCAGATATTTTTGATATAAAACTAATGCATTTTTATATTTGCCGTCTCTGTAATTTATATAAGCTGTAGCTTTTAAAATTACATCTTTATTCTTTTTATTAACCTTTAATTTTTTTATGTTATCAAAAGTAAGTTCATAATTAATATATTTGTCTAAAGAAGCAAAAGAAATATCATTTTCTAATATATCTTTCTCGGTTTCTTTTTTGAAATTCAAAAGCTGCAATCTTTTTTCCAATTCCATATCAGCTATCTTGTCATCAACAAAAATTACACCTGCAAACTTTTTGCCGTATTCATGTTCAAAATAATCACAATTCAATAAATAAAAATCGCTAAAATATCTGTTTTTCATAAAGACTGCATATTTATCAATATTGTATTTAGTTTCAAACTTATACTTATTATTAAACATGAAAACTTCCCTGTTATATATTTTTTCCTGTTTAAGATAACTTTCAGGTAAAAGTGTTATTTCACCAAAGAGACCAAAAACCATCACTCTTTTTTCAATATCATAAACAACTTCTTTTGTTTCAATTTTTTCTTTTTGTATAGCATTATTATTAGGAATAAAAACAGATAACAATAAAACAATCCCTATTGCCAATACAAAAAGAATCTTCTTTCTTTGGTTTTGATATTCATAATAAAAAGCTCCTAATAAAATTAAAATTACAAATTCCAAAACATTCAAATATAAAATCTGATACATCTCTCTTTGCAGCAAAAATCCGGAATATCCCGTTCCGGGTGCTTCTCTGTATATTATTAAAGATAAATTCATTATTAAATAACCGATTAAGATTGAATAACATGTTATTAATACTATATTTATTGTTCTTCCGTTATTATATCTTCGTTTCCATAAACAATATGTCAATATAGAAATTACTATGTAGAATACTATATTATTCAAAAACATGTATTTGATATAATATTTGATAAAATCAAATAGATAAGATTTAATATTATAAAATAAATCGCCCCAATCGTATGAATAACCTACAAGTTTTGTTCCGGAACTATATCCTGAAAATATATAGAAACAACTAATACCAAGAAAAAAAGGAACTATTAACAAGAATAAGTTTTTATTTTGTAATAATTTTTTATCATATATATAAAGAATGATTGTAAATATCATTATAGAGAATAACGTTGAAACATTAAATAACTCAACCCAAAAACCAAGCAAAAAAGAATTTAAAACTATAATGGTTTTAATTAATATATTAATTTTATTATCTTTGAAATTTATATATAAGAAGAGAATGAAAAAAGCGAAATAAAACAAAAAACAAAAGAAATATTCAAAAAACACAACACTTTCTTCCATTCTTCCAAAGTACATATTATGACAGTAAGGAAGAGAAATTGGTGTTGCCAATAACAAAAAAGAAAGCGGCAGGACAATTAAATTTTCAATATTAAATATCTTAAATTTCTCTTTTGCATTCGCAAAAAAACCTGAACAAAAAACAACACAAATAGACATAAAAGAAATTGATTTTATTACAGCTTCTACACTGGTTACAAAATCCTGTGAATGAATTGATAATATATCAGGCAATATAATTTTTGTTAACCTGTAAAGAAATGAAGCCGGAATTCTGCTGAAATCAGGTCCAATTCCTGTTACCATATATGGAATAAGGTAATCATGATAAACTAAATAAAAATATTTTTGAAAAGAATAAACTATATAAAAAAGAATGCAAAATACAACTATATTTAAAAATATTATAATTCTCTTTTTTGTTAATTCCACAACTATCTTCCC
>CALUSW010000041.1 GCA_944323535.1 Candidatus Gastranaerophilales bacterium
ACAATACTTCATTTTTTCTCCTTTATTTTCTTATTTTTCTGCCTATTAATTTAATTAAATTAAACGGTATATCTATTATATCTATTACAAATCTAGGTAAAATATATCTTTTTATTTTCTGGCATTTCGCAACAAATAAATCTAATGAGTTTACTTGTATTTCTTCTTTTTGTACTTCTGCCGCCCCTCTCTCTTTTATAATTAAAAGTCTTTGTATGTAAGAATAATAGTTCAAGAAATTTCTTATGTCTTTGAACACAAGATCTGATATAACAAGATTTGTTTCTTCATTAAAAACAATTAAATTTTTTATATGTGTCTGCATTCTTTTTGACAATGCCGCACCCGAAAAAGCACCTTTACCTGTTTGAACATAACAGTGCATTGCTTTATTAATGTAATACATAGAGCCTTTTAACAATAAATAATAAAACTGGCAGTTGTCATAAAGAAATATCTCTTTATTTTTTATGGCATTAAAATCGATAACTTTTGTTCTTATTAATCTGGAACCTATATGATTCATATAGCCGTCTTGAATATCAAATAAATTTTCCTTGGGAATAATTCTTTGTACTTGAATCATATTATTTGTAACCATAAATGTATGATCTTCATTTGTTCTGTATTCATCACCAACATTTTTTATAATGGTCTGACAAGCACAAAAGCTGCATTCCGGATGTTCTTCCAGTGCTTCTATCTGTAATTCCAATTTATTTTCATCACACCAATAATCGTCACATTCGATTAAAGCACAGTATTTTGTTTTCACTGATTTATATGCATTCCAAAAATTTGTTTGTGCACCTTGGTTCTTTTCAGAAATAAAAGGAATAATTTTATCGGGATATTTTTTAGCATATTTTCGTACTATATCTGAAGTTCCGTCTGTTGAAGCATCATCAAAGATATGAAGAATATAATTGTATTTGGTCTTTTGCATTAATACAGATTCTATAGCTTTTTCTATATACTTCACATGATTATATGTTATTAAAATAACAGTACAAATATTGTTCATATAAATATTTCCTCTTATATTCGCCAATCAGCTAATACTTCTAGTCCGTCTACATCAAAAACCGGTATTTTAAATGTTTTATACACCTCATATCTTTCCTTATAAGCATTATCAACAAATATTGCTTTATCAGGATTTATAAAATCCGATTTTCTGTTCTCAGGCTTTATATGAATTATCTCATTAAATAAGTTTTTGTCTATACAATATTGTTTTAAACTCTCGTAAATTTCTTTTTCATGTTTTGTAAGCAGAATGACTTTCTTCCCTTTATTCCTGCATTGATATAAAAAGCAGATTGCAGGCAGATGAACTTTTTCATTAATAATCAAAGTATCATCAAAATCAAAATATACGGTTTTATAGTCATAATCAATCTTATATCGGGAAATAAGAGTCCTGTCCATTTTAATATTATATGGATTTATAAAAACCTTTATGTCATATCCCATAATCGTATAAATACTTAAAAGCGGCAAATTAACGCCTATTGCCCGGGAAAGACACATTGTACCTGCACATCTGGTAGAAATTTCAAGAAGTTTAAATTTATTATTTACATCTTTTTTTATCTGGAAAAACCATAAACCGCAAAATTTTAGTTTATTATTTATTGTTTGCGCAATTAACTTTATTTCATCAGTTAATGTTTCATTTTGTCCTGATACACAAATACCTGCAAGCAGCCTATTTCGTGATCTTGGAAGAATGGCTGCTAAATTTCCGTTTTTGTCTGTTAAACAATCAACCGTATATTCTTCTCCGGGCAAATATTCACAAATAACATATTCTTCCGTATTTATGTTTTGAGGAATATCACTATTATTTTTAATCAGAAATGCACCTACACTTCCTTGTCCTCTGCGAGGCTTTATAAAAACCGGTAATTTGTCAAAATCTTTATAAATTATAGGACAAAATTCCTCGTCTTTGAAAAGTTCAAATGTTTTTTTCTTATCACGACAAATTTCAGAAGTGCTGTTATCTGCGCATATAAGCTTTGCATGTATTTTTTCATGATTTTTCGCAAAAAATTCCGCAACGGTATCATGTGTAGGGAAAACTATATCTATTTTATTATCCGTTATAATTTTGTTGAATTCCTCAAAAAAGGCAGGGTCTGAAATTAATGGAACGTTAGAAATATAATTTTTGAAAATATATTCTCCATGTCTGTCTATCGAAGAAGCCCCGTATAATTTAATATTAACACATGTTGATAGTGCATCATGCAATTCAATTGAATTAATTTCCCCTGCCGGAAAAATCAGGACATTGATTTTAGCCATTTATAACCTCCAAAATCCTGTTCATATCATCATTTTTATACCTTTGATCCAATGGAATATGAATTATATTATTTCTTAAATTATATTCAACTGATTCTTCTTCAAGATTATTCCAATATATTGGTATATAAATTTTGTTTTCTATAAGTTTATTTCTTAAAAAAGCTGCATTATCAATCATATAAGGATAACTCATCGGTACATCATCTTTATCTAATTCAAAATTAAGCTTGTTTGTTCTCTTCAAAAATGAATCTAATGTATTAAAATTTTCTATTCTTTTTTGTCTTACAATTTCCGTATCAATAGATGAGATTACTGCTTGTGTCAATTTGGACATGATTTTTATGTTTTCACCTTCAAAAGAATCTTCATTACGGCAAAAATCGTCATAGCCAAATTGTGCATTGACATCTATTCTTTTTAAAAGATGTGAAAATCTTTGATATGATATATCCTGCTCAAACATGGTATCTAACTTTTTGTCACAGTATAAAAAGGCCCCGTCAGGAACACCAAAAAACTTTCTGATAGAATTAAAGGAAGCTATTCCGTATTTTGGCATATAAAATGCCTGTGCATTATCTATTATTAAGTTTTTGTATATAGCCGCCAGTTTTTTTACATTTTTTGCATTAATGCCAAAATAATTTGTATAAAGAATATATGCATTTTCGGGAAAATTTTGAACAGGATAAAAATTTTCATCAATATGATAAAATTTGATTTTGCAATTTTCTTTTTGCACTGATTGCCAGACTACGGGACAAGTGTAAAAAGGCAGATATATTTCATTTATATTATAAGCTTTTATTATATATCTGAGACAATTTCTTGCGGAATTGAGCATGACTGCACTGCCAAAATTATTACATTGCTGTTGATTGAGTTCTAACTCAAAATATCCGCCGATTTCTCGTGTTAACTTATTCATACCAAGTTATTATAAATTAAATATAACCTATAATCTATATTAAAGAATAATTATTAAGCATTTCTTTAACTTCTGAGGGTGAATTAAACATTAAAACATCTATTATTGATAAATTCGGAACAAATTCATTATTAAATTGTTTGTATTTAATTTCTCCCGTTTTTATAAAATTTAGTTTAATTCCATTATTATTAAAAATTTCTTTATTATATAACTCTTGTCCCCCAATTGCGTTAATATAGTGATTACCGTTTAATTTTTTTACAATTTCTATTATTTTATCTTGGCCCTTTAATTCATTATTTTTGTCAATAGAAGAAGATAAAATAATTTCTGTATTAAGTCCCAGATACTCTTTTATCCATAATACGGATTTTAATACCAAATCGGAAATACTGCCTTTTGTTTTTATTATTTCTTCAATATATGGAAAAACTAAATTATAATAAGGAGCTTTTTTATATGCCAGATTTATTGTTTTAATAATGTTGTCAATTGATTTATAATCCTCTGAAACCATACATTCATTTATATGTTTATTTTGAGAAACATTTAATAGCGGTATAGTTATTAAATGCTCACTTTTATTTAATAAGATATTATTTCTGTTAATCCACCCTTTTTTTATAAAATTAACATCATCATAAAGAACAAAAACATCTACGGCATTTATTAATTGCCAGTAGCCTATATAAGGGAAAAAATACGGCTGCATTATTCCTATTTTCAATTTAAACCCTCTTCTTATCTCTATTTTTCAATTCTAACATAATCATACAAAAAAATTATATTTTTAGTAACCAATCTATCAAATTAATTATTTTAATACCTTCATCATCTGTATTTGTAAATAAATTATCTGTAGTTAATAATATTTTTTCATAGTTATCATTTATACGTTTTAACGGCTGTAGTTCTCTATCCCTTGTATTCTCTTGCATAATAGATTCCGTAACTTGAATATATATTTTTTTATCAGCTTTTGTCGCAATAAAATCAACTTCTTTATCCTGAATTTTCCCAATAGAAACATTATAACCGCGTTTTAATAATTCCATATAGACAACGTTTTCAAGGATATGTCCTCTGTCTCTGTTTTTAAAACCTAATAAATGATTTCTCAAGCCCAAGTCAACAATATAATATTTGCCTTGAGTTTTTAAATACTCTTTACCCTTGATGTCATATCTGTTTACACCATAAAATATAAAAGCATTTTCAAGTGCCAGAATGTAATTGTCTATAATTTCAGGACGCATTGATTTAGATATATTGTTTTGCGAAATCAATGTATTTTTAATTTTATTTAAAGATACATTGTTTCCTATATTGTCTGCCAAAAATTTGATAATTTTCTTTAAAAGTGCAGTATCCTTTATTTTTGCCATATCAATAATATCTTTAGTTATAACAGTTGCAAAAATGCCTTCTAATGTTTGATTTATCATCTGTTCATTAAAATTGAATATTGTTAGTCCCGGCATACCTCCAAATTTTAGATATGCGTTAAATTTTTCTTCTTTTGATATATTAGTATCAAATTTATAAAAATCCAGAAATTCTCCGAATGATAGCGGCTGCATCTTAATCTCAATATATCGTCCGGACAAATAAGTTGCCAATTGTGAAGATAATAAGTAGGCATTAGAACCGGTTATATAAATATCTGCTTTTTTGTTTAATCTTATTGAATTTATAGCAAGTTCCCACTTTTCTATTTTTTGTATTTCATCAAATAACAGGTATACTTTATCTTCTGTTTTGTTTAATTTTTCGACCGCAATGTCGTTTAAGTCTTTATAAGTTAAATTATCATATTTTAAATCTTCAAAATTTATCTGTATGATGTTTTCTTCTTTTATATTTTGAGCTCTTAGATATTCAGAATATAAAGCCAGTAAGCTGGATTTACCACATCGTCTGATTCCTGTAATAACTTTTATTAACTCTGTATCCTTAAATGCTGTTAATTGATTTAAGTAAACAGGGCGATTAATCATAAGGACTCCTTTTTTATTAAGTATAGCATATTTGGATTTATTTTTGATAGTTTTTGCATGTTTTATGCAAAAACTTTACAAAATTAAAAGTTTTTGTATATTTTATGTAAATAATTTTGCTTTATATGATTATATTGATAAGACAGTTTAAAGACAACAAAATTATCTGCATTATTTTATTAATTACAATTATGAAATGTAATATATGAAAATAAATACGGCAGCATTATTTATGCTTTTTAGTTATCAACTGTGGTCTTTATAATTTTTGCTATTTTTTCCACAATACTCAAATCCAGCGCCGGATATAACGGCAGGCATGCTATTCTGTCTGCAATGTCTTCTGATATCGGACAAGGCTGGTAGTCCAGCAGATAGGGCAGTTTATTTAAACTCGGGTAGAAATATCTTCTGGGATATATTTCTTCCTTTTTTAATGCCTCAAACACTCTTAATAGTTCTTTTTCCGATTTAAATACAACAGGATAATATGCATAATTATATTCAAGTCCTTCCTGTTTTTTTGGAAGTTTTACACAGCCTTCCAGTAAAGAGTCATATAATTGGCATATTATTCTTCTTTTATCTATTATTTCATAAAGATGTGGAAATATTGCAAGCCCCATTGCCGCATGCATTTCCGATTGTTTTGCATTGATGCCCATGCAAAAATGTTCATCTCCGTTATGACCGAATCTTTTTAATAAATCAAGTTCTTTTTTTACTATTTCATCTTTAATTATGCAGGCACCGCCTTCTACTGTATGAAATAATTTTGTTGCGTGGAAACTTAATGTGGAAATATCGCCGTAAGTTACAAGCGGTCTGTGTTTATATACTGATGCGAAGGCATGAGCGGAATCATAAATAACTTTTAAATGATATTTATCCGCAATTTTTTGGATAGTATCAACATCACAGGCATAGCCGAAAACATGAACCGGCATTATAGCCCTTGTTCTGTCTGTTATTTTCTCTTCAATTTTCTTTGGGTCGATTGTAAAGTTATCAGGTTCTATATCAACATATACAGGGGTTAGTTTTTCCCATAATATTGCCGATGTTGTTGCAACATAAGAAAAAGGTGTGGTTATAACTTCGCCGTCTTCTATATCTAAAGCCCTCAATGCAAGCTGTAAAGCAATAGTACCGTTTGTAACGTATTGGATATTTTCTATTCCCAGAAACTCTATTAATTTTTCTTCAAGTTCTCTAACAAGAGGTCCGTTATTTGTAAGCTGCGCGTTTTCAAATACGCGGTTTACATATTGCATATATTCTTCCAATGGAGGCATATATGACTTCGTTACAAAGATTTTTTCCTTTGTATTAGTCAGCATAGTTCTTTCTCCCTGCTAATTTCAACGCATAATTTTTTATTTGTTGAAATAGGAATTTTATAACTCAAAATAGGTTTTTTATCAATAATTTTTAGGTTTCCTTCTTTAAATTTCGTAAGAATTTTACTGTATAGTGCTTCTAATTTTTTTGTATCTTTGCAGGATTTAAGCTTATAGCTCAATATAAAGTTAAGATTCAACCTTGTTGAAAAAAATCTTGCAAGCAGATAATTATATTTGTATTTTAATTGTCTGTTTAAAATGTAAATTCCATATGCGGCTTTGTAGCGGTTTTGATATGAAGTAGAAGAAGAAAAAATACCGCAGCCGGTATAATTATATACGGACATAACTTTATCTATATAATATAAATTACCTTTTGTGAGAAAATAAAAAGCACTCGGAACATCATATACGATAATGTTTGTATTTTCGACTTCATTCCAGTCTATACAGGAGGTTCTGTAAATTCTTGAAGAAGTATGCGGTTCAATATAATATTTGTGTGTAAGTTTTTTTCCGGGAAGTGTATATTTTTTCTCCGGAGAATCAAGATATTTTTCCTGTTTTTTCTGTTCTACATAGTTCCTTATTGTATTATGAGCACACATTGAGCAATCCGGATTTTTCTCCAATATATCAATCTGCATCTGGAGTTTATTGTCATCACACCAGTAATCATCCGTTTCTAATATTGTATAATATTTTGTTCTTATATCTTTTATTTTTTCTAAAGTGGTTCTTCCTTTCGTATTTTTTTCTTGTATAAAAGGAATTATCTTTTTAGGATATTTTTTTGCATATTCTTTTACTATATCCGTGGTTCCGTCATTAGAAGCATCATCTAAAACCCATATTTCAAAATCAAAATTGGTTTTCTGGGATAAAACGCTTTCTATTGCCTGTTTAAATGTATCTATATGATTATATGTTGATAATAAGACAGTTAAAATATTATCAATCACAACAAGCCTCCGCGTTTTTTTCAAATACGGGAATTAATCCAAATAAATATCCTTTTTCGGATTTTGTGCTCTCCATTATAACGAATAGTGTAATTCCGCAGAATTTAATTCTTTCTTTTTCTGCTTTAAAATACCAATTTTCAACAGGAATTTGTTTTTCTTTTGCAAATTCCAATACGGATTTTCTTGCATTTTTCTTATCTTCAATATGTTTTTTTGTTTTTATTGCATTTACCGTAGAGTTTGGATTTTCCCAGTAAAAATAATGAACAAACGGAACAGTGACAATTTTATTTGCATAATACACTGCTTTTAAAGAAAATAATTTATCTTCACAGTAAACACCTTCTGCAAAGAAAATATTATTATCCGTTAATAAATTTTTTCTGTAAATTTTATTGGTGGGACACTCATTTTTGTGCTGATTGCATACATTAAGTTTGCCGAGGATATCACTAAAGCATTCTTCACTTTCTATATGCAGCCTGCGTTTATATTTTGTCTTGCTGACCCGTACATTTTCAGCCAAAGCAATATCAGCGTCATTCCTTTTTGCTGCATTATATAATTCTTCATAATATGCGTAATCTACATAGTCATCCGCATCACAAAAACCGATATACTCGCCCTGTGCTATTTCTATTCCCCTGTTTCTGGCATGACCCTGCAAATGGTTTTCCTGCTCGATTATTTTTATTCTGCTGTCTAATTCTGCGAGTTTTTTGACCGGAAGCATTGAATTATCAGTTGAACCGTCATTTATAACTATAATTTCGATTTCTTTTAAAGTTTGCATTAACAAATAATGCATACATCTTTCAACATAGTTTTCAGCATTATATACGGGAACAATAACGGAAACTTTTGGTGAATATACTTTCTCTGTTATTGTATGAGCCGGCGTATTATATTTACCAAAAGCTCTTCCTGTAAGGCTGCAGAATAATTTTTTTAGTTTATTTATAACAAAAAACATCAATATTTAATCCATTTAAGAAATCCCTCAATTATTATATAAAAAATAAAAATAATTACATAGTATTAATAACAATTGTAAAATTATATTGAATTTTTTGCTTCAATTAAAGCATCAAATGCTTCTTTTTGTAATAAGTCCGTATCATAGTCATCAGGCGGGGTAACTATGGCTTTAAATCCAAAACCATATTGAAAAGCTGAAGGTACTTGAGCAACAATATGTTCATATTCTCCGATTATGGAATTTATGCAATGGGCAACCCCTGGACCTACGACGGCAAGGTCTCCTTCTTTTAATATTTTAACCTGACTTTTTCCGTTTCTGACAATATTCAATGCCGCTGCACCGCTTGTAACCATATAAATTTCAGTCTGCCTTTTTTCCTCTAAATTAGGATGCATATGTAATTTTTCTTCTTTTCTTATTTCACTCATTGATATTGGGTCTTCTTTGTCTGTTTGAACCATTGAAACCCCGATAAAAGGAGTTTTCCCGTCCGAAGATGCAATTGCGGTTGAGTTTGTGACCCAATTTGTTTTTTCATGCGTCCAGTTGTTTAATTTATCGTTCAAATTATAAACGGCTATATCATTGTTTAAAAACTTTAATCCGCTTATGTCAAATCCTGTATTGTTAGAATCTCTCCATTTTCTAACAATTGCGGATTGCTCTTCAGGAGAAAATCCTTTTTGATTTAATCTGTTTCTTAATGATTGTTCGTTTCCGAAGCATTCACGCCAAAAAATATATCTGTCTGTTTGTTTTTTGCTGTCAAGAAGAATGCCGCATTTTTTCATTTTTTCTATTGTTGTACTATCAAGACCTTCTGTTGAATTCTTTATGGAAAATTTTGAATCAATACTTACCTGTCTGCTCTGGCGGCTGATTGGCATTAATAATCTTATTTCTTTTTCACTAAATCCGTTATATCTGAGATATTTTTCCTGAAAATCATCTCTAAACATACGAACGAATCTGACATATCCGTCATCTTTTGATTTTATAATACCTTTTTCATATAACTTATCCAGTAAAGACTTAATAAATTCTATTTCTTCTTTGTCCTCAGCTTCCAGCATATCTTTTTTTGCATAAATATCATATACAAGATTATTTCTTGACGCCCACTTATCTATAGATATTCCTTTTAAAAATTCTTCATCACGCATTTTTTCCGGAAGCAGAACATTAGGTGTAAATTCTCCGTTATATAAATGGGAATTATAATACATTAATTCCAAAAATTTATTTTTTATATTGATATCCTGTGCATTTCTTCCGTATCTTTCATACCAGTCATAATCCTTTTTAGAAACTATAACCATTGGATAACCTTTTGTAATATCGATTTTTGCTTTTGAGCCTTCATTAATCAAAACAGCGGAATTTTCCGGAAGAGGAATTTCTCTGCCTTCAAGATGAAGAATACCTTCTGCTTTTTTAGGTAAAATAACCTGGGTATCATATTCGTGTTCTTTATTTCTTTCAAGATATTTAACGGCATCTTTACCGTATATTATTTCTGTCTGAGAATCAAAATCAACTACGTAAGAATCATTTTTTCTGGTTATTAACAATGGCAGATCTTCTTCACTGGTTAATATATATGCCTGTTTTATTTGAGGAGCATTACCTTTAAAGGAAACCGGCGCGTAATTTGCCCTGAGAACAGAGCTGTCAATTTCATTTAAAGATAATTTATCAGGAGCAGTGTTGAATTTTGGTAAATTTGGAGCAGCAGAACGGCAGTTATATCTGTTGTTTACTATATTTACACTGTTAAAAACCCTTTGAACTGCCATTTTTTTACCTTGCTTTTCATTATTTTATACATAATAGAAAAAAAAATAAAAAAAATATTGTCTATAAAATATAAATTGTTAAATTTTGTAAAAAAAACTAAAGTTTTTTTTGTTTATTCCGATGTATAGGAAAAATGATTTTTGACAAAAAAACATTAAATTATACATGAGGAGATGATAAATATGCCTTCAATCAGTGCAATAACAAGTATTCTGGCTTCAAATGCATCAACGTCGACAAAAGGCGCCAATCTTTCGGAAGAAACAATAGGAAAACTTCTTTCTCTCGGTATTGATATCGAATCCGTTTCGTCGGAAACGGAAGCAAAAAAGCTTATAGAAGAGGCTGAAAAAGAAAAGAAATCTTCGAATGATGAAGAATCGGATAAAAAAGATACCACTGCAGAAGAAAATCTGTATAATGATATTAAAAATCTTGCAAGAAAAATAGGTATAAATGTAAATAAAAGTGAAAATATAGAAGATATCTTTGATAAAATATCCCAAAAACTTGATGAATTTGAAGAAAATTCTTACAATTCCAATTTAAATGTATTTCAATCGGAACTTGACATATTAAAAAGACAGTTTAAAAATATGTATTCCGGTGAGTCTTCAATATTGAGCGCAATGGATATGATATCAAAAAGTAACAGAGCTGCACTCGGTATTTAACGGTATAAAAAAGACAGTCTTTTAAGACTGTCTTTTTTTTATTCAAGCTCTAAAAGTTTTTTATATAATTCTTTTTGTTTTTCTGATATTGAAGCAGGAATATTAATTATTATTTTAATGTTTAAATTACCGTAGCCACCTGTTTTTTTAGGAAGACCGAGGTCTTTTAACCGTAATATTTTCCCGCTGCGTGTTTCCGGCGGAATTTTTATACCAATAATTCCATGCAGGGTAGAAATATCTTTTTTAGTTCCAAGTACTGCTTCTGCCGGAGTAATTTCAACATTTTTTGTTACGTTTTCTCCGTCAATTGTATATTCATTATCTTTAAATTTAATAATAAAATATAAATCACCTTTACGGCCGTAGGAATCGGTTTTTCCTTCTCCTTTAAGTCTTATTTTCTGCCCTTCCTTAACTCCTTTCGGAATTTTAACGGTAAGATGTCTTGACTTGCTTACAATACCTGTGCCGCCGCACTCTGTGCAAGAAGAGCCCGCACCCGAGCATTTCATACATTTTTCAACGGTATTCATTTTTACGCTGACCGGTTTTTCACTCATTAAATCTTTTGCCGTAAGATTCAACTCCTGTGTTACGTCAAGATTTACCGGTTCTTCTTCGGGTTGTGTGCGTTTTTTTCTTCCGGTGGAAGCAGTTGTTCCGAAGTTATTCAGTATATCATCATATGAAAATCCCTGAGAAGATGTTCTTCTTGATGTTCTCTGCGTTCTTTGCGAAGCACCGCCCATTAAATCGCCGAAAATAGAGCTAAAGAAGTCTGAGAAATCTCCCATATTTGAGAAACTCTGACTATATCCGCCCTGATTAAAATTAAATCCTTCAAAACCCGGAGGCGGGGTAAAATTAGCGCCCTGCTGCCAGTTTGCACCTAAGCTGTCATATCTGTTTTTCTTTTCTTTATCGGATAAGACTTCATATGCTTCATTTATATCTTTAAATTTGTTAACCGCATCAGGAGACTTGTTTACATCAGGATGATACTGTCTTGCAAGTTTTCTGTATGCTGATTTTATTTTAGCTTCCGTGGCATCTCTTTCAACACCCAGTATTTTATAATAATCTTTATATTCCATTTTATAAATCTCCTTATTTAAATGATAATATAAAAAATATCAAAACCTTTTATATTTAACATTTTTTTAATTATGTAATTTCATAAAATCTTTATATAAAGTTATTAACAAATAGAGTGTTTTTTAATATCATAGTATGTATGAAAAAGTTTTTCGGGATATTGTTTTCATTTATTGTTCTGGCGCATATTCAAACCTTTGCGGCTGAAACTTCATCGAGTTTTATCAGAGATGATTTAAAATTTGATACGAAACCGCAGGTAATGCAAAAATCTACACTGCAAAAAAATGAAAACAATACTATTTCGGAGCTAGGAGAAACCGCTGTAAAAAAAATAGATATAAATGAAAAAGTTTTAAATTATACGTTAAATCCTGTTTCTTATGCTCCTCTTATACCGCAGGGAATAATATATCAGGAGAGTCAAAAATTTGTCGATGCAATCGATCCTAAAAAACAAGCATCGGTATTATCATATTATCCCGGGCTGCGGGGTCCCAATCAGTTAGTTATTTATACTCCTTCTTACGGATTAAGGACCGGTACAAATGAATACGGTACTGAGGCTGTTGTAGAAAACAATATGGTTGTAAGGTTAAACGGAGCGGATTCTGTTATTCCGAAGAACGGTTTTGTTATTTCCGGACACGGCAGTGCTAAAAACTGGATATTAAAAAATATACAAATCGGTTCTAAAGTGTATGTGGACTATTCAAATAATTCAATAAAAGTATTTTTGACTCCCGAAAGTCTGGTTTTTGCAGCAAAAGAAAAAGCAAAAGAAGTCAGCAGTCTTATTGAATATTACAGGCAGATTGATATTTTATATAACGATAAAAAAGCGATGGAATTCCTTGAATCCTCCAAAGACTCAATGCGAAAAGCAGAAAAAAAACCTGAAAAAACACAAAGTTATATAAACGAAGCAATGGAATATCTTGATAATGCCATAAAAAATGCAATTCCGTACTATGCTAATGAAATGAAAGGAATATGGGTTCGTCCTGTTGAAACAAACAGTGCAGGAATAGAAAAGACGGTTGAAAAATTACATAAAGCCGGAATAACAGATATTTTTCTTGAAACGTATTTCCATGGAAAAACAATCTACCCGAGTAAATATATGAAAGAATGCGGGGTTATATGGCAGCGGGAAGAATTTAAAGGATTTGATCCTTTAAAAATCTGGATTAGTGAAGCACATAAACATGGAATGAAACTTCATATATGGTTTGAAACTTTCTATGTGGGAAATGATAATCCGCAGGCTGTTGAAAATCATGTGTTAAAAGTTTATCCTCTATGGTCTAATAAAAGGCTGATGAATTATGATTCGGAAGAGCCTGTATTTTCGCTATCCGAACATAACGGATACTTCCTTGATCCGTCGAATATACAGGTTCAAACATATTTACTTGGTATTTTAAAGGAAATTATTGATAATTATAATCCTGACGGAATAAATCTCGACTATATAAGATATCCGCAAACGGTAGAGCCTTCTTATTCAAATTATGCCCAGACGAATTGGGGCTATACTTATAGTGCCAGAAATGAATTTAAAAATTTGTACGGTATTGATCCGATAGATATAAAATACGGAACAGGCGACTGGGAATTATGGTCATTATACAGACAAAATCAAATATCCGAGTTTGTAAAAGAAGTCAGGAAAATGACAAAAAATTCTGATGTAATGCTTACGGCAGTTATATTTCCCGATTTGAAAAAATGTATAGCAACAAAAATGCAGAACTGGAAAGTCTGGTCTTTAAATAATTATGTAGATGGTTTTACGCCTTTAATACTTACGGGAGATAAAAATACGGCTACATTATTATTAAAAGACGTAACAAAAAATACGGCTCCGGCGACAAAAATTTATCCCGGATTGTTTGTTACATTTATGGGCGGTCCGTTTGAAGATTTACTTATGCAAATTCATAAAACACGTGAATTTAAAACAAGAGGTACGGTTATTTTTGACTATGCACATCTTGATGATGTGTATATTGATGCATTAATGACAAGAATTTTTAATAAAACATATGATTCAAAAGAATATGCAATTAAAACTCCCCAAAATTATAAACCCGAGTTAAAATATAAAGAAAAGAAAAAGAAAAAGAAAAGATTCTGGAGAAGAAATAATGACAATGATTAATTTTACTAAAATGCAAGGACTTGGCAACGACTTTATAATTCTTGATTATGAGGAATATTTGCATACTCAAAAAACGGCTGATGAGTTAGCGGTAAAATTATGTGACAGACATTTCTCCATAGGTGCGGACGGTTTAATAATTGTAAACCCGAATACAAAAAACACGGATATCGGGTGGATATTTTATAATTCGGATGGTTCTGTTGCCCAGATGTGCGGCAACGGTATAAGATGTTTTGCAAAATATGTTTATGATAAAGGGCTGGTTAATAAAAAAGAATTTTCGGTAGAAACAAAAGCCGGAGTTATAATTCCTGAAATCCTTGAAGACGGCAGAGTAAGGGTAAATATGTCAAAACCGATTTTAACCCCTGAAAAAATTCCGGTTAATACAGAAAATAACCTGAATTTCGAAGTAAAAGTATCGGATAGAACATTTACAGCTAATGCCGTAAGTATGGGGAATCCGCACTGTATAATTATTACGAATGAAGATACAAAAGCACTTGCTTTGAAATACGGCAGAGAGATTGAAAACAACTATCTTTTCCCCGAAAAAACAAATGTTGAATTTGTAAAAATCCTATCGAGAAACGAGATTAATCTTGATGTTTGGGAAAGGGGCTGCGCTATAACTCTTGCTTGCGGAACCGGCGCGTGTGCAAGCGTGGCGGCTGCTATATTAAACGGGTTATGCGACGGCAATGTTAAAGTCAATTTACCGGGCGGAAGTTTGTATATTGAGTGGAACGGCTCTAAAACAGATACGCAGCATGATATTTATATGTCAGGCGGTGCGGAGTATTCTTTTACGGGGCAAATAGAAATTTAGTATTCAGGGTGATAAATTAAACGATATTGGGAATAAATTCAGAATGACAACATTCATTCCAAATTTGGTGATAAATCTTTAAATTCCGGATTTATTTCTTTAATCAAATTTATCTTCCATTCTCTATGCCAGCGTTTTAATTGTTTTTCGCGGTTTAGTGCTGCGTCAACAGAGTCGGTAAATTCATAGTATACTAATTTATCAACATTATATTTTTTAGTAAAACCTTCAACCACTTTATTTTTATGTTCCCAGACTCTTTTTTGTAAATTACCTGTAACTCCAATATAAAAAGAGGATTGAGAATAATTGGTCATTATATAGACGGCATAAGTTTTGTTCATAGACTAATTATAGCACGCCAAACAGGCAAGATGCAGAAATAAATTAAGCATGACATTAAAAATCTAACCTGTCATGCTGAAATTATTTTACAAAGCGAACCAAAATTTTTGTCATCCTGAACTGCGGATTTTCCGTAAGCTGTAGCGAAGCGGAATGCTGAAAGGGCGAGAGGCAGGTGAAATGAAGTAAAAACTGAAAAGTTTTTACGAAATGCAACGGATTGCCTGAGCCGAAAGGAAAATTCAAGACGGTTTCAGGATCTTAAAAATTTTGAGTGAGCCTGCTTTTATGAAAAATATAATTTAAGCAGCTTGAAACTATTATCTCCAGTCGGTAAGACCCTGAACTAAATTCAGGGAGATATCTGAAATTAACCTGTCATCCCGAACTTGGTTCAGCATCTTTCCAGCTTGAAAATTTCATTTCCAATTGGTAAGCCCCTGAAATACTCTTCGAGTACCCTCCCTTGTAAGCCTCCTTATAGTCGGCAACAAGAGGAGCTGTAAATTCAGGGTGACATCAAAGATTTACCTGTCATGCTGAACT
>CALUSW010000042.1 GCA_944323535.1 Candidatus Gastranaerophilales bacterium
TCAAAAAGAACAAGAGCAGCGGCAAAATCAGAAATCCTGTCTGCGCCGGACAAACACCAGTAATTTTCATAATAAATTTGTTTTGCTTCATCTTTTGTAAGCAGGGAAACAGAGTGCGGTGCAAGCTTTTTTCGCTGTCTGAATGTATTATAAGTATTTTGAGTAATACCCAGATTTGTTGCACCGCCCCTGTCATTTTTATGGCAGATGTAACCGCCTTCTGCTTTTAAAATATATTTAAAAGCTTTTTCAAAATTTTCATCTTCGTTATTATATACTGCCATAATCCCTCTAATGTTATGCATACGGGTCAAAATTTGAATCAATTATTACTGTTTCTTCTCTTTCATCAATCAGATATGAATAATAATTAATTGCATATATCCCCATCATTAAACTATCTGCGAAATCAGGGCTTTCACCATGTTCCGATTTCATTTCTTTTTTAGGCTGGATAAAAATCTGTCCGTTTGGTTTATAAGATTTTTTAATATATTCCAATTGAGAAACAGTAATATCAGAAGAAATTTTTAACCACTCATTATCTATAAAATCCTTCAATGTAAGATATCCGTCCGCACGTCTGTTTAAAGCATTCGGACGATTACTTGACGCTGCCCCGTTAAATTTTATTGCATTTGATATTACATTCTTTATACTTACATATATGGAATACCCGAGTCCGTCAGCATCCAAAATCAAGAGTTCGGGTTTCCACATAGAATAAAGATTTATAATTTTCCCTTTTGTAATATCTGTATCCGGTTCACTCCAGTGTTCCTGCCTTTCAAGCGACCACTGTGTTGAGCTTTTTGACTCTATTAGACTTGCAACACACAAGTCTCCGCCATTGCCGGCAAGGTCTACAGACATACATTTTATCTTACGGTAGTTTTCTTCTTTAAATACAATATTCTTTGCCCTGTCAAGCTTAATTGCGGAAAACAAAAAATCACTTGCACTATCAAGCGGATTACCCTCCCATATATATTCATAATCCAGTATATTTCTTTCTTTACATCTTTTTGCCTCATCAATAAGTTTTTGCGGACAATGTTTATTATCGTAGTAATTTATTTTTATATGCAGACAATCATCTCTGGAAACGAACTCGGAATATACGGGGTCTTTACGCATCAAACGATTCATCGTAAAAATTACAATGGAATTCTTTTTTCTTATCGTGGGAATAATAACATCCAGAGTTGATTTTGTTATAGCCTGCGCCTCATCTATCCATAAGATGTCAACACCCTCCAACCCCTTGATGTTAACTCTTCCCTGCTCGCGAAACCCTTTAAATATGATACTTGAGCCACTGTTATTATGAATTATTTTATTGGATTTTATCGTAAAGTTTAAACTATAATCATTTATTAAATCGTTAAATATTTTATAAACACTGTCCGAAATAGTTGCTTGAGTTTCTCTTCCGCAGCAAACCCTTACTTTCCGTTGTTCGGATATCCAGAGAATTATTCTTGCTATACTTTGGGACTTGCCACCACCCCTTCCTCCTTCTATTAAAAAGTAATTAAATTTATTTATATTTGTTATTACGGGAATAAGTTTATCCGGTATATTTAAAATCTCCGGCAGCTCAATTATCCTGCTGTTGCGCATCCGGGGTCTCTCCTACATTAATTTTTAAATCTTTTCCGTCAATTTTCACACTTCCCATAATATTTATATGAGAAGAAGTTTTTTCTTTCTCTGAATATAATCCGCATAATTTTCCTTTTAACTCTTCAGCCTTAAGAAAAATTGAAATGTCCGGATTAATTTCGTCATCTTTGCCCTTTTTACTAAGCGCCATCTTTTGGACAGTTTCAAGATTTTCAAAAGATTCGGTCTTTGAATAGTTAAAATTGTCATCTTTTTTCTTTTTCTTTCCGGTCATAAAAAAATCCATCCTTAAAAAATAACCGGTGCTCTTTTGCACCGGTCCCGTCATTTAGCATTAATAGTCTTAACCAATTTCTTAGTGCCGTTAAAATCAACGGAATATTGAAGAATTTCTCCAGTCTTAGATTCTATGTTTATTCCGTATACAAAACCGGCATTTCCGCGTGTTCCGTATTTCTCTTTAAAGATTTTCCAATTTCCTTTTTTTATTTCTTCTATAAACTTTTTTGCCTTTTTTCTTTTTGGTTTATATATTTCATCCTTTTGTTTTTCTATATTAAACCTTGTTAACTCAGCTTTAACGCATCCGCAGTTTGGGCAGGTTAATATTTCCAGTTTTTTGTTTTTATACCTGAAATCAGGCGGCAGCAGCAATGTTTCATCCGCCCTGTGGTACGCACCGCAGCAAAAAATCACACACTCCTCCTCTTGACTTTGCGAATCCGGTCACCATTTCGCTTTTAGTTTTTACTCTATAACCAGTAAAACATACAGAGTTAAAACAGCTACTCAAGTCTCAGTTCAAATCATATTTTAATATTAGCATATATTAAATCTTTTCGATATATCTTTTAGACATATTTGTTACTTTTCTTTACAATTTCACTTTAATTAGTACATTTGATATAATTACAGTACTTTTAACAATTATATGTTTAATTCCATGTCAGTAAAAAAAGCCTTTACATTATCTGAAGTTCTTATTGCTATGACAGTTCTGGGTGTCATAGCAGCTATTACGGTGCCTTCCTTAATAAATACATATAATGACAGAATGTTTGTTTCTGCTATGAAAAAGAACTATTCCATACTAAGCAATGCTTTTTTACTTGCAAGAAACTTTGAATATAATGATTTTGAAGATTGGTCGCATGTTGACAGTGATGTTGAAGAAATATACAAGAATTATAAATATATAAAAAAATATCTTTATGTAATAAGAGAATGCAAGAATGAAGAAGGCTGCTGGTCTAAAGAAATAACAAAAGCATATAACAGAGAAACTGCAGAAAGCGCGTCTGAGAAAGGAATAGGTAATGAAATAGTCACTTTTACTTTAAATGACGGAACAAATGTTTGTCTTGACTATTGGAGCCAGGCAGATACAATTACATATTTCGGTGTCAGCAATAATTTACTTGAGTCTCCGCTTTCTGTTATTGTTGATGTAAACGGAGATAAAGCTCCCAATACACTGGGACGCGATGTTTTTGCTTTTGTTTTAACAAAAAACGGACTTGTCCCCGGAGGTGCAGATAATAATTCCGTTAACTGCAAAAATAAAGGGGTAAATTACAACTACGATTGTGCAGCAAAATATATAAAAGAATATTAACGATGATACGGTTCATTAGAATTGATTTTAAATGCTCTATATATTTGTTCAATAAGCAGAAGCCTAATCATTTGATGTGTAAAAGTCATATCCGAAAAACTTAATTTTAAACCGGCAGCCCGGGAAATTTTTGAGTGCAGCCCGTTTGCACCGCCGATTACAAATGTAATATCATTTACCCCGTCATTTGTTATTTCCTGTATTTTTTTCGCAAAAGATTCCGAAGAAAACTTTTTCCCTTGTATTTCAAGTGTTATTATATATGAATTTGGTTTTAATACCTGCAATATTTTATCAGCTTCCGCTTCTTTATATTTTTCATATAAGGACTCATCTAATATTTGTTCAGGGAAAATTTCAATAACAGATAAATTACAAAAAGAAATAAGACGCTTTTCATATTCTTTTAATGCATCTTTTAAATATTGTTCTTTAATTTTACCTACGGCAATAATTCTTATATTCATATTACGATTATACAAAAAATTGATTGAGTAAAGTAAATTGTTTTTTACGTTTTGTTTAAAACAAAAAGGATTTAAGATACAATCTACATGTTATTTTTTGATAACAATTTAATATAATGCAGTGGAGATTAAAATGTATAATGTAGCTATTGTTGGCGGAGGTCCTGCCGGAATATTTGCGGCGCTTGAGATAATGAAACTCAAACCGGAATGGAAAGTAATTCTTGTAGAAAAAGGGGTTCAGATAGAAAAAAGGAAATGCCTTTTAAGAGAGGGCTATGCAAAATGCCCTAACTGCAAAAAATGCGGTTTGTTATGCGGATGGGGCGGTGCAGGTGCATTTTCTGACGGAAAATTAACGCTAACTCCGGATGTCGGCGGACATTTGCTTGATTATATGCCGAGAAAAGATGTTGAAGAACTTATTAAATATACTGATGATACATATTTAAAATTCGGTGCAACAGATGAGGTTTTCGGTTTAGACAAAGAAGCATTTGCTGATATTGAAAGAGCCGCTACTTTAGCGGAATTAAAACTTGTACATTCTCCCGTAAGGCACCTCGGAACGGAAAGAAGCCTGAATGTTCTTAAAAATATGCAAGACTATTTAGATAAAAGAATAACAATTTTATATGATACTATTGCAGATAAATTAATAGTTGAAAATGAACAGGTTAAGGGTTTTATCACACAAGATAATCAAAAAATACTGGCAGAACACATAATTATAGCACCGGGCAGAGAAGGCGCCGACTGGCTGACTCATGAATTTGATAAAAATAAAATCGGTATGGTTAATAATGCAGTCGATGTAGGGGTAAGAGTAGAACTTCCCGCCCCCGTATTTGAACCCATAACGGAAAAATTATATGAATCTAAGCTGATATATCATTCTCCAACATTTGGTGATGAAGTAAGAACCTTCTGTATGAACCCGTACGGAGAGGTTGTAGCAGAGAATTACTCCGGCATTTCTACAGTTAACGGACACAGCTATGCTAATTACAGAACAGCTAATACAAATTTTGCACTGTTGGTATCGGAAAAATTTACAGAACCGTTTAAAGAACCTATAGCCTACGGGCAGCATGTTGCAAGACTTGCAAATATGCTTGCCGGAGGAGTTCTTGTTCAACGATTCGGAGATTTATTGGACGGACGCCGTTCTACTCCTGAAAGAATAAAAAGCAGTATAATAACACCTACGCTTTCATGCGCTACCCCGGGGGACTTAAGCCTTGTACTCCCCTACAGACAAATGACTGCTATTATAGAAATGCTTTATGCCTTAGATAAAATAGCACCCGGAACTGCTTCAAGATATACTCTGTTATATGGTATAGAAGTTAAATTCTACTCCGGCAGAGTCAAATTAACAAAAGATTTGGAAACCGAAGGAGTAAAAAATCTTTATGCAATAGGCGACGGCGCCGGAGTAACAAGAGGACTTATACAGGCCAGTGCGTCAGGAATACATGCGTCACGGGTAATCTGCAATAAATAACAAGAAAAGAGGCATTAATGGCAAAAACATCTTTATACAATGCTCACATAAAAGCCGGAGCAAAAATGGTTGATTTTGCAGGCTGGGAAATGCCTGTTCAGTATAAAGGAATTATTGAAGAGCATAATAATGTAAGAAATAACGCAGGTTTATTCGATGTTTCCCACATGGGAGAAATATTTGTTTCAGGTGAAGATTCATTAAAATATCTGCAAATGTTAGTGCCTCAAAATATAGAAAAACTTATTGATAAAAAAGCAATTTATTGTCAATTTACAAATCAAAACGGAGGAATTATCGATGATTTATTTATATATAAATTAGAAGATAATCATTATCTCCTGATAGTTAATGCCTCCCGTATAAATGATGATTATAACTGGATGATAAAAAATATAAATAATTTCAATGTAAATGTTGAGAATAAATCAGATATCTATTCAATGCTTGCCCTGCAAGGTCCTAAAGCAGCAGATATTCTTGAAGCAGCCGGTATTAAAAAAGAATATCAGCCTCATACAATGTATATAAAAGAAATAAAACTTTTGAATGATAATATTTTAATTTCAAGAACCGGATATACGGGAGAAGACGGTTTTGAAATTATAGTAAAAAACGAAAAAGCGGAAGAATTATGGAATTTGCTTCTCGAAAAGGGGAAACCGTTTAATATAATGCCTGTAGGACTCGGGGCAAGAGATACATTAAGACTTGAAGCTGCAATGAGCCTTTACGGAAATGAACTTGATGAGAATACGACTCCGGTTGAAGCCGGTCTTGTCTGGTCTTTGGATAAAAACAAAACCGAAAACTATATAGGGAAAGATGTTATCTTTAATCAACTTCAAAATGGAGCTCCTAAAAAACTTATTGGTTTTAAAATGCAGGATAGAGCAATAGCAAGACACGGATACGACATATATATCAATAATGAAAAATCAGGTTATGTTACAAGCGGATGTGTTGCTCCGTCAATTGGCTGCAATATAGGTTTAGGCTATATTGATAAAAAATTAAATATTAATGATACAATTCAAATAATGATACGCGGCAGATTATTTAATGCCGTTATTACAAGTAAAAATTTTATAAAAAAACATAATAAAGGTAATTAGGTAAAAGGAGTAAAATAAATGACTGTTCACGAAAACATTTTATGCAGTAAATCACATGAATATGTTTATGAAGAAAACGGAAATTATAATATAGGCTTAACGGATTATGCAATAGAACAGCTTGGAGATATTGTATTTGTTGAACTTCCCGAAATTGGAACTTCTTATACAAAAGGAGAAATATTCGGCACCATAGAATCCGTAAAAGCCGCATCAGAAATCTATATGCCAATTTCCGGCACAGTCACAGCAATAAATGAAGAATTAATAGAAAAACCTGAATTGTTAAATGAATCTTCATTTGAAGACGCATGGCTTATAAAAGTTTCGTCTAATACATTTGATGAAGATAACAAAGATTTAATTGATTACGATACATATAAAGAAGAAGTTGAATAAAATGAATAATTTTAAATCAAATCCCGATAACGTTACGGATGAAATGCTCAAAACCATTGGTGAAAAAAATATTGACGGGTTATTCTCGGAAATAGATAAAAAGGCATTAATAAATAACTTTGATATGCCTGAAGCTTTGAGCGAAATGGAACTGCAAAAAGAAATAAAATCTATTGCAAAACAAAATAAAACTGATTACGCATGTTTTATAGGAGCCGGAGCTTATAAAAGATTTATTCCCTCTGCCGTTTCCCAAATTTCATCAAGATTTGAATTTAATACGGCATACACACCGTATCAGCCTGAAATTTCGCAAGGTACACTGCAGGTTATATATGAATTTCAATCAATGATTTGTGATTTAACCGGAATGGATGTATGTAATGCTTCGGTTTATGATGCAGGAAATGCATGTGCCGAAGCTATGCTTATGTCAGTCCGAATAACGGGACGGAATAAAATACTTGTCAGCAGCTGTTTAAATCCTCAATATATTGAAGTTATTAAAACCTATGCGCATGCCGGCGGCATTTTTATTGAAGAAATACAACAAACAAACTTTAAAACAGATTTAGCTTCTATAAAAAACAAAATACTATCTGGAGAATATGCAGGATTCATAATTCAAAATCCCAATTTTTACGGAACCATTGAAGATACCGGCATTCTGGAAACTTTGCAAAAAGACCAAAAAACTCTTCTTATCATTGCACAAGAAATGATGAGCAGTTCAGTTTTAAAGAAACCGTCTCAATATCATGCTGACATAGTTACGGGAGATGTCCAGTCTTTTGGCAATTCCCTTTCTTTTGGCGGGCCTTATGCAGGCTTTATTGCTACATGTGATAAATATAAAAGGCAGCTTCCCGGCAGAATCGTTGGAAGGGCACTTGATTCTAAAGGAAATCAGGCATTTACGCTTACTCTTCAAGCAAGAGAACAGCACATAAGAAGGGAAAAAGCCACCAGCAATATATGCTCAAATCAGGGACTTGCAATTTTAAATTCAGTTGTTTATCTGGCTCTTCTAGGCAGAAACGGTATAAAACAAGCTGCCTATTTGAGTGCTAAAAATGCCAATACACTTGCAGCAGGACTAAAAAATAAAGGGTTCAAGATTTTAAATACTGACTTCTTTAATGAATTCGTTTTAGAGGTTAATAATGCCGATGAATTTATTAAAAAGATGAAAGGACATAAAATCCTTGCAGGACTAAAATTAAGTCAAAACCAAATTCTTGTTTGTACAACTGAACTGAATACCGATTCCGAAATAAAACAATATATCAGTAAAGCATAAATAATATAATAAAGCAGTCTTATTGCAAAAAACAGCGTTAAGATTGGTCAAGAAGGTAAAAGAAAATGAATTATTTAAAGAAACATTATGAATTTATACTCGCATTCATACTTTTGATAATTTGTTTTCTTTTATATTGCATAAATATAGAAAATTATCCTTTTATAGATACCGATGAAACAAAATATGTTTCAATTGCAAAAGATATGCTGAATTACAGTGACTGGATAAATATTAAACTTAACGAAGAAAATGCATTTGATTGTTTTCCTCTGTTTTTTTGGATTACTAATTTATCCTGCCTTATACTTGGAAAAATAAGTACATTTGCCGTAAGACTGCCGATATCGGTTATATCTCTTGCCGGAATTCTATTTTTGTTTTTTACGGTTAAGAGAATTTTATCAAAATCATATGCTTTTATAATTTCATTGATAATGGCAACTTGTTTAGGTTCTATAATATTTTCAAGACTTGCCACATCAGACTCTATTTTTACAAATATAACAATGATAGCAATTTTATTTTCTTATCTTTCCGTTATAGAAGAAACAACCAAAAAGAAATTCTTATTCTGGTTATGTACATATTTCTTCTGTGCATTATCAGTATTGTGCAGCGGATTATTCGGAGCTGCAATTATTGCTGTTTCCATAATTACAATATATATATTTGCCGGAAAAGTAAAAGAAATATTCAAGCCTGTATTTTTATTCCCCGGAATAATAGTTTTTGCTATCATTGTTTGTCCCTGGAATTTCATAATGCTGCATAAACATGGCTTTTATTTCATAAAAGAACAATTATTTTTATATAATTTCTTAAACTATATAGGAATAAAACAAATTTTAACAGTTATATTCTGGTTTATCTTAGGTTTTATGCCGTGGATTTTTTCTTTCTTATGGATATTAGGTACAAAATTAAAAGATATCCTTAATTCTGTTTATTCATATATAAAAGACAATTCTCAGGAAAAATTACAAGAAAAATGGAATAAACTAAATAATATTGATAAATTTTTATCAATGAATACAATTGTATTTTTTACAGCATTTATTTTTGCGCTTTTATACGGAACTAAATATTCTTTTTTAATTTTATTTTTAATGTTCCCCGCCTCATGCATTTCCGGTCATTACTGGTATGAATACATAATAGAAAAAGAACACGATAAAAGTATATTCTTCTCAACATTGATTCCGAATTTAGTACTAATAATATGTTCGTTAATAGGATTATTCGGACATAACATAATAAATACATTAATTTTTCAAGGACTTAACCATCTTATAATACCTTTAGTTATTATATTTTTTGTAATTCCGTTAATTGGTATTTTTTCCGTAATATTAAAAGGAAGAATAACAGCCTTAGCATCTAATTTATTGCTTATGATATGTTTATCATTTGTTATTACTCCCAGTATATTTAATTTTATGTCAGTATACGGAGGAGAAAACGATTTAATTAATTTTGCCCAAAAAGCAAATCATGAAAAAGTAAAACTGGCTGCTTTTATTCCTTCAAAAAAATATAGTCTTATATATTATTATGATAAACCAGTAAACTTTTATAATAACAAAGATTTACCATTACTAAAAAAATATTTGGAAGAAAATCAAACTGCATACGTAGTTGTAGAAATAAAAGATTTATGGGCAATAGAAGAAAATAATATAAAATATTTGCTTATTGATTCCGGAAAAAGATATTGTTTAATCCAATATATGCCATATATTCCAAATCAAGAGGAAGATGAAGAAGAACCTGAAATAATAGTCTATTAAAAAGTGTTAAAATATTACTATGATAAAAAATCTATTAATAAAACTAATAAACATATATCAATTTTTTTCAAAATTCAAACCTCCGGTATGCAGGTTTTACCCAACCTGCTCTGAATATACAAAACAGGCCATTATAAAATACGGAATATTAAAAGGCTGCTTTCTTGGTATTAAAAGAATTTTAAAATGCCATCCGTTTCATCCCGGAGGATATGACCCTGTTCCATAATATAAAAATTTTTAAAAATATATTGTAAACTTTTTATAAAAATTTAAAAATTTTTCTAAAGTTTAATTAATCTCTATCGATATAAATAAATACAGGTATCGAAAGGAGTTTTAATTTGAGTTACATAGGTCAAATAAGCGGGAAAACGTCAATTGAAGAATATACACAAGAAGCTAATAAAACAGCAGCTACAGAAGAAAATAATACTGTTATAACCCAAGAAGGAGAGAATGACGAAGTTGTTTTATCGGATGAAATACTTGAAACACTTAATAATTATTCTTCAGAGTTAAAAGATATCAGTGATTCTGACAGCACAGATGTATCAAGTATTTTATCAAGAATACAAGCCTTAAAATCTAATATTTCCGTATATACCAGTCAAATAAGCTATTTAGACGAACAAATAGAATTAAAACAGACTCAAATTGATGAAATAACGGAAAAATTAGAAGAAGTACAAAAAGAATATGACGAGATAGAAAAAGAACTCGAAGATAAACAAGCTAAACTTGAAGAAAAAAATTCAGAAATAGAAAAAATTAACAAACAAATAGAAAAGCAAAAAGAAATTATAGAAAACAGCACTTCCGAAGATGAAATACAAGCTGCAAGTTCAAAATTATCAACATATTATAATAAGCTATCAACGTTATATAATGAAAAATCATCTTTAGAAGAAAAAATATCCGCTTTAAATACTGAGTTACAAAGCAAAGCGAATACAATTTCCCAATATCAAACACAAATTTCAACATTAGAAGACAGTGTGACTGCATTATCGAGTCAAAGAAGCGAAATAAATAATCAAAAGACTGCGGCTGAAGAAGAGCTCAAGCAAAGTATGCTTTCGGTTGTTTCCGAAGCAGAATGGCAGCTGGTTGAAGATAATAACATAGATTTAACAGAAAAACTGGAAAATGGAGAACCCAGATATATCTTTGCCCAGGGGAAATCAGATAACTTATATCATATATATGATATGGCAGCTAATAGTTCTTTGGCCAGAATATACGGCGAAAATGGCGGTTATGATATAATTTCCAGCGGCAACGGTAATATAAGCAGTTTTACAAAAACAGGTGACGGTTCAGGTTCTTCCGTTTTTTATATGGAAGAATGCGGTTCAGTCAGCGAATTTAATGCCTGCTATTCAACATGTTCACCATTATCTTTTGATATTAACGGAGACGGCGTCAAAACCTCAAACAGCGTTATAAATTATGATATAGACGGAGACGGTACTCTGGATAAAATTAATGATTCTGCCGACGCAGTACTTGTTTTCGATAAAGACGGTAACGGAATATCCGGAGAAGACGGCTCTGAATGCTTCGGCAACAATACCGATTTAGACGGCGATAACATAAAAGACGGGTTTGCCAACGGTTTTGAAGCATTAAAAGAACTTGCAAAACAAAATAACTTAATTAACGGAAAAGATGATAATGTTCTGGATTCAAATGACCTTGCATATCTGGAAGAAAATTTCGGATTAAAACTAAAACTTAACGGATATGAATCGGAAGCAGTATCGTTAAAAGATGCCGGTATTACAGAGATAAACCTGTCAACGACTGATGAAACAACATTAATTGATAACTTTGACGGACAGGGAAATCAACTAATGCAGCAGCAGGGCGCAACATTCACTATAAACGGTGAAACAAGAGAATATGCAGATATATGGCATAAAAAAATATTATCGGATGTTGAAAAAACAGCAGATATATTTTCCGGTGACTCTTTAAGTTTCAGTATAGGAGCTTCATTGAATTATAACAACTTCTTCTCAACATTAAGAACAACTGCTTCATCAAGTTCATCCGATAATAAAGAAGGACTTAAAGAAATAAAAGAAGCACAAAGAACTGCTCGTGAAAAGATAAAAGATATAAAAGAAGAACATAATAAATAACAATTATAAAATTTTATTTAATGAGATTTTTTCCAATTCTTTATTTGTTCGAGTTTATTTTTATACTTTATCTCAAGACCTTGTTCTGTCGGAATATAGTATTCTCTGCCGAGTAAAGAATCAGGAAGGCACTGCATATTTGTAAGTTTTTCTTCTGTATCATGAGCATATTGATAGCCCTTGCCATAGTTTAATTCTTTCATTAACTTAGTAGGGGCATTTCTTATGACAAGAGGAACAGGCTCTGCAATTTCCTTTATAGCATCATGTTTAGCCATATCATAAGCAACACATAAAGAATTAGATTTAGGCGCAAGCGACATATATATAACAGCCTGGGTCAAATGGACCGAACATTCAGGCATCCCTATAAAATGACAGGCTTGATATGCGGCAATTGCAACACTCAATGCATGAGGATCCGCCAGCCCTACATCTTCACTTGCAAATCTTGTTATCCGCCTTGCGACATATAAAGGATCTTCGCCGGCTTCCAGCATTCTTGCAAGCCAGTATACAGCAGCATCTGGGTCAGAATTTCTCATTGATTTATGTAATGCAGATATAACATTATAATGTTCCTCTCCATTTTTGTCATATAATAATGATTTTTTAGATATACACTGTTCCAACGTCTCATCCGTAACATTAATTTCCCCGTCCCGATTTATATCTGCATTTAGAATAACCATTTCAAGAGTTGAAAGAGCATTTCTGGCATCACCGTTGGCAAATTTTGCAATAATTCTAAGCTGCTCATCGTTAATATTTACTTTTTGATTACCAAACCCTTTTTTATCGGTTATAGCCCGTTTTAAAAGAGAAATTATATCATCCGTTGTTAAACCTTGCAAAACAAAGACCTTACAGCGTGAAAGCAAAGCACCATTAACCTCAAATGAAGGATTTTCCGTTGTCGCACCTATTAAAATAATACTTCCCTTTTCGACAAAAGGTAAGAAAGCATCCTGCTGCGCCTTATTAAAACGATGTATTTCATCAACAAAAACAATCGTTTTTTGCCCCATTTTCCGTGATTGCTCGGCACGTGTCATAACTTCTTTTATTTCTTTTATTCCGCTTGTAACAGCAGAAAAATTAATAAATACGGAATTTGTTTTGTTAGCAATTATATTTGCAAGAGTGGTTTTGCCGACACCCGGCGGTCCCCAGAAAATCATAGAAGTAATTTTATCTTCTTCAATCAACCGGCGCAGAATTTTGCCTTCTCCTATAAGATGCAGCTGTCCGAAAAATTCATCGAGATTCTGCGGTCTTAAGCGCGAAGCCAATGGCTGATTTTCTTCATTTTCAAAAAGAGTTCTTTGTTCCATTTTATATAAAATCTGCTTTTTAATTAATTCAATATCAACTATATTATAACATTTAAACAATTAAATAAATTATTACAGTTAAATCAATCATTATTTTTATATCTTGTTATAAAACACTTTAAAAGCTATAATTAGCTTTAGTAAAATGTTTAACTTATTTGAAAAAAGATTAAAATATCTGGTAATAGGTGCAGGTTCAACAGGTGCTGCTTTTGCCTGTTTTCTTCATTCTGCAAATAAGAATGTCACTTTAATTTCGAAATATGAATCTATAATAAAAACAGCGGAAGAGAAAGGCGGTATCAGGCTCATTTCAAATGTAAAAGGAGATAAAAGATATAAAATAAAGATTAAAACAGAACAGTCTTATAATGAAAAAGCTGATGTTATTATACTTTGTGTCAGAACTCCTGATATACCTTCTACAGTACAATTAATAAAAAAAGCCTCTAAAAAAAACACTATACTTTTTTCTATATCTAACGGTTTTGGTATAGGTTATGCTCTCAGTCAGAAATTTAAGAATTTGAATATATTGGATGCAAATTTTGTAGGTAAGTGCAGATGGTATAACAGACAAGAAGCAGAATATCTGCAACAAAGAGAATATTGCGAGCTAAATTTTGCAGATATTAACAATAATATAAATCCAAAAATTCTTAACAAAATAAAAAATGATTTTACTCAAGCTGGTATGAATACTTCATATTTAACGGAACAACAATTTACGGAACTTTCGTTTGAAAGACTTATAACACGTTCTCCGTTCGAAGCCTGCTGCATATACTATAATATATGCGCAAATGAATTTGAAGGAGAAAAAAGAGAAACATTTGAAAAACTTTGCAATGAACTTTTAATTCTGGCAAAAGCTATGAATATAAACGTAAGAAAAGATTTCCTACAGGAATATTATGAAAACTTTGAACTCTATAAACAACGTGATGATGCAAATATTTATTCTTCAATTCTAAATGATATGAAAATAGGACAAAACTCCGAAATAGATTTTCTTTTCTTTATTGTAATTGAGCTTGCAAAAAAATATAATGTGAATCTTCCAACATATTTTAAGATAGCAGAAAAATTTAAAGAATATAATACACTGCAAAATTATTTGAATTAAAATCAATATTTGTTTTTAAGATAGACTTATGATAATATTTTTTTAGATTTACAGGAAGAAAAAATGATTTTTAAATGTTGCGAATGGGCACTTTATCACTTAGTTATAAATCCTGATGATTTAACATATTGCTGTGCTTCTTTTGATAAAAAACTTACATTTATAGAAAATTACCATGGTGAATTGATAGATATCAATAAATATCTTGAAGCCAGAAAAAAATATATAGAAAGATGTAAAAGAGGGGATTTCCCGGATCAATGCCGCGAATGTCCGACTCTTGAAGAAAGAGACTGGGATGAAACCGCCGGATTTATTGATGTATCCGTTTCCAACAGAACAAAATGCAGCTGTGATTGTATCTATTGTATAATTTCAGGCGGAGGAAACACAGAAGCAAAAAAGAAGCTTAACTCAAAGCAAACATATGAGGTTAAACCTGTTTTGCAGCAATTAAAAGATGCAGGATTGTTCAAAAACGGATGCCACTTTATTATAGGCGGCGGGGAATGTGCTGAATATCCAAACGGAGAACTTCAATGGCTTATTGATTTTGTTTTTTCCATAAACGGTTCTATTGAATTTCTAAGCGCAGGAATTACATATTCCGAGTCAATCAAAAAAGCACTGGAAACAGGTGAAGCAAAACTCAAAGTTTCAGTTGATGCAGGAACAAAACAAACTTATGAAAAAATAAAACGAGTTAAAGGTTTTGATAAAGTTTGGAAAAATCTAAAAAATTATATTAAAGCTTCAAAGAAAAATCCTAAATCTTCGGTTGTAATTAAATACATTATTATTCCGGGAATTAATGATAATTTAAAGGAAGCAAAAGAATTTATAAAAAACTGTAAAAAAGCAGGATGCTTGTCCATTGAAATTAATGTAGAGTTTTATTGGATGAATGAAAATTTTGACAAACCAATAAGCGATTCTCTAAAACAAACT
>CALUSW010000043.1 GCA_944323535.1 Candidatus Gastranaerophilales bacterium
CCTGAACTTGTTTCAGGGTCTAACCAATAGAGAATGAAAACTTCAATCTTATCAAATACTGAAACGGTCTTGAATTTTCGTTATGGATAAGGCAATCTGCTGCTTTTTGTAAAAACTTTTCAGTCTTTACCGTATTCTTGTTTTTGCTTGACAAGAGTTTTCGGCAGCGAAGCAAATTCTTGTCCTCGCACATTCGGGCTGTGATACTTCGTATCACATGATGCAAAACACCTTATCGGACTTTCTCCTTTTCGGCATTTCCTCCAGCCTGTGGAAATGCCAACAGCATTAATATTCCTGATATTATTTTGTAAAAAATTATATAAATCCCTATGTTTTAGTATTTGTTATTAAGATTCTAAAATTTAAATCTTCCTTCTTCTAAATTATTTATAACTTCTTCTATCAAATCTTCTTTATATTTTTTTCTGCTTTTTTCATTTTGTATAAATAAATTTAATGCTTTTTCTACATCCTCTGTTTTGTAATTATTAAAAGGGAAGTCGTATGTCAGTTTAAGTAGTTCTTCTGTTTGTGTATCAGAGAAAAATCTTGATATAAGTTCTTTTCTGGTTTTGTCTGCATTATATATTTGAATATCCTGTGTTTCTTTTATATCAGTTAATCTGTTTTTATGCATACGATATTGGACAAGGACTTCATCTATATTGGCAATTTTCCCGCCTTTAAATAAAATTTGTTTATATAAATCATAATCCTGAGCACATTTTTTTGTTATGTCATAATTTATTTGATATTTATCAAAGAAAGATTTTCTGTATATAACAGACGAATGACATACAGGATTGTATAAATTCATTATAAAATCAAGCATTAATGGTGATGTATAAAAAACCCATGAAGGACGCATATTCTCGCCAAAGGTTTCAATAAAAGTGCCTGACAGCGCTATATCTTTATATTGTTCCATATATAGATACTGTTTTTCCAGCCTTTTGGGAAACGATATATCATCATCATCTATGTGTGCAATATATTCTCCCTTTGCGATATTATGCGCTTTATGGTAGTTAAATGTACAGCCGTTATTTTTTTTATTATTTAATATAACTATTCTTTTGTCGTTATAGCTTTTTAGTTTTTCTAAAGTATTATCGGTTGAATTGTCGTTTATGATTATAAATTCGAAGTCGGAAAAAGATTGTGCAAGAATTGATTCAATTGCACTTCCTACAATGTTTTCTCTGTTATATGTACTCATTATTACCGAAATTAAAGGCGGCATATTTACCTGTGGTATTATCTATTTATTAAAAAAACTCAATTTAAAGGTGTTAATGCAAGATAAAATTTTGTATAGTTAATATAATATTTTTATCAATAATTCGCATTTAAAATAAATTAAGAATATTTTACCATATTATCAAAAAATTTTATCAATTAATTCCATAAGATTTTTATATGCTGCTTTAATTTCTTCCGTTGAAACAGTGAAGGGTTCAAGGTTTATTGTTTCCCCGAGCTTTTTTATTTGTTCTTTAAACCAATCATCGGTTTTTTTTCTTCCTTCTCTAAGGTGTAACGTTGCATCAAAAGTGGAATCGGCTTTTTGTAAATCTTTATTCTGCTGCAAAATTTTCTCACTGCAGGTTCCAATTACAGCCAACATTGCAATCCGGGAATATTCATCATCTGTAATAGAAGATAAAAATTCATCAGATTTTAAATCTATTCCGCATAATTCTTTTACTATATAATCATTATTGGTTTTATTTTTATAAGGATATTGCGTAACAAAACGCAGTACATCTTCAGTTTTGAATTTTGCGGAAAATCCGGGAGTATATATAATTTTATTTGAAATTTTCATAATGTTTTCCTTGCTTATAGAAAATTTCAAAATAAATTTTTTTGCATAAAAAAAGGATACTTTGTATCCTTTTTCAAATTATAAAAGTGTAGATGTGGAAAATTCAATTTAATATACACAGGATTATATAATATTTTCTTTAATTGCTTTAACTGCCGCCTGAACCCGGTCATCTACACAGAGTTTTTGTAAAATACTGCAGACATGGGCTTTTGCCGTATGTACACTTACTATTAATTCTTTTGCAATTTCTGTATTACTTTTACCTTTTACCAGATGTCTTAATACTTCAAGTTCCCGTTCGGTTAATTGTGCTCTTGCATCTTGAACTTCTGTTGTTTGAATTAAAGCGACATTTTCGGGCTTAGGGAAAAAGTTCAAAGCTGCCGAGGAAACTCCCGGATCTACCCAGCATGCACCATCTGCAACATTTTTTATGACTTCCGATAATGTTTCCGGTGTTATATCTTTTAAACAATATGCATTTGCACCTGCCCCTAAAGCTGCAATTACTTCTTCTCCTCTTTCATGTGATGTTAATATGATTACTCTTGTATTAGCTGATTTCTCCTTGACTTTTATTGTTGCTTCCAGTCCGTTCATTCCCGGAAGGCCCAAGTCCATTAGTACTACATCTGGTTGTAACTTATCAATCAGTTGTATACCTTCTATAGCATCCTCTGCTTCTCCTACTACATTAATGTGTTCATATTCATTTAATGTAGACTTTAATCCGACTCTGGTTAATTTGTAATCTTCTACAATTACAACACTAACAGCGTCTTTTTTATTCATCATTTGTGTCACGGCCGGCCTTCCTCTCTAATTTCTTCCAATAGCCTGTATTTTTGTAACCTTTTTAATCTTAGAACAATAAAAACTATTAGGTAATTAACCTGTTGTCTAATTTATAATTAGCCACATTACTAATATAAAATTACAAAAAATCTTTTTTCTTTTCTGATAATTTCTTTTTTAACATTGTTTTCGCGTATTCTACAGCTTCTTTTTCTTTATAAAATACGTTATTTTCTCCTATTTGAGAATGAATTTTAACATCTTTTAATTGTTTGAAAATAATTTTACTTTTTATAACTAATAAAACTTTGATTTTTTGTGATTGAAGTCTTATTATTATATCTTCTAGTGCGAATATTGCTGAAACATCAAGTAAAGAGTCAGATTCATAAACCAGTACAAGATATTTTGTTCCTAATAATTCTTCAAATTGTGAGACTATCTGTGTAGCACTTCCAAAAAAGAATTGACCGTTAATGTGAACTACCCTGATTAAATATTTAAAATCAACAGCTAATTCTTTTTCATATTGGTTTATTTCATCATCATTAATGTCTTTGACTCCAATACTTGTAGTATCTGCAACCCTTTTTGCATATAATAATGCGGCAAGTGTAATTCCTGCACCTATCGCAAATATTAAATTATAAAATACCGTTAATAAAAACACCACCAATAAAACATATAAATCATCTTTCGGAGCATATTTTATTACTTTTAGAGTTTTCATGTCGATAATGTCAAATCCGATTTTTATTAATATCCCGGAAAGAACTGTTAAAGGAATCTGTTCCATAAAATCAGAAAATATTACTATAGCCAGAATTAATGAAAAAGAACTTACAATTGCGGCAATTTTTGTTAAAGCTCCGGAGCTTATGGCGGCAACAGTTCTCATTGTAGCTGCAGAACCTATCATTGAGCCTGTTAATGCACATAAAAAATTACCGATTCCCTGAGAAGCAAGTAACTTTTTAGGAGTAGTTTTTTCTTTTGTCAGAGAATCGGCAACCAGACCTGTCATCATGCTTTCTGATGAACAAATTACGGCTAATGCCATTGCATACGGAAGCCCTTTTATAAGTATATCTGAATTTAGCAGGGGAAAATGCAAAGATGGTATATTTATTTGTATTTGGGCTATTCTATCCACCTGCAAATTGAAAATTATTGATATATATGTACATACCAGCAGTGCTAAAATCTGGGCAGGGAATATTCTATTTATTCTTTTTGGTATTGCAAAAACTATTATTAAAGTTAAAAATCCCAGTATTAAGGCGCTGGTATTTAAATTATTAAAATTAATGAACAAATATTTTAAATTTTCAAATGGTGATGATTGTGATTTTAGTCCCAGCAAAGGAGTTAATTGCATAATAATTAGTATTGTTCCTACTCCGTTCATAAATCCTGATAATACGTGATAGGGAATATATTTTACTATGGCGGGCAGCTGTGTAAAAGAAATGATAATTTGTATTATTGATGCCATTAAAAAGATAGACATTATGCAGTTAGTATCATTTGAGCAAGCGGCATAAACAGTTGCAATTATAATAGCAACAGGACCGGTGGGGCCTGAAATCATAGGAAGTTTAGACCCGAAAATACCTGCAAAAAAGCATAATATAATTGCACCCCAAATTCCGGCGCTTGCGCCCATTCCTGTTGCTACTCCAAAAGCCAGAGCCTGTGGAAAAGCCACAATTGCAGAAACAACTCCACCTTGGACATCACCTTTTAGTATATTTAAATATTTCTTTATTTCTTCCATTGTTTACAAGAAATATATTAACATAAAATAAAGAAATATCTAATATTTACGTTCTGCTTTTTTTGCTCCTATTCCGAATACATCATATAACAATGTTTTTATTCCGTTTGCGGCAAGCAGTGTTCCTGCAAGCTTACCTGCGGTTTTAAATTTTAAGGCTACGGCAGATAAAGCTACCAGCGGTAGTCCTTTAATCAGGGTTTCTCCAAAACCGATTAAATATCCCTTTAACCTTGAGCCAATATGATAGTATGAGAAATCCTGCTGGAAGTTAAACCATAACTTTTTTAGCTTGCTTATTGTTGCGCTTTCTTTTTCGGATGTCATATATTGCTTATATTGATTATAAAATCTGTCCGCAGATTCTGTTTCATCCAGCGAATATGCTCTTTCTCTTCCGTTAATATGAGAATCGTATATGACGGCGGCAACCGTGGCTACACCAAGAGCTTTTGACATAACTCCCATGGGTTTCCCCGAAAATTTCTTTACTGCTGTTGTTACTGATGCAGGTATTTTTGACATTTTCTTACCTTACTTTTTTATTGATTTTGTGATTGAGGTTCCGGCTCCGGTGAATTGTCCGGTACCGTTACTTTTGTTTGCACGGCATTTAATAATGCATCGTTTGCCATTTTTGCTTCTTGTCCGTATACTTTATCGGAGGTTTGCAAATTCTTTAAAATTTCAACCGTATTTGCGTCTCCATGCGCACTTCCGGCTGCAATCGGACTCATTGCCTGCATTCTGTTTGCCGCATCAGGATCCTGCAAGGCAATGTTTAATAAAGCTGTTAATGCCGGATCATCGTATCTGGATTCATCTTCTTCATATCTTTTGATTAATTCCGTAATTGCGGATTTCCTTATATTTGCATCCGGACTTCTTAAATAATTTTCCAGTGTTTTTATATAATCATCTGTTAGTTCAACAATATTTTTTGTTTTATTTGTTGTTGCGGCAGTGCCTGCTGCTTGAGGTGTTTCCGCAGATATCGGAGTATTGGCTATTGACATTGTTTGCTGCGGGGCAACATTTTGTGCCGCAGGTACAGTTTGTTGTTGATTTGCGCCCGGCAATGCGTATGTTGCATTTGCATTTGATGTCGAACTCGGACCGCCTATTCCTGACGGATTATAAATATAAATATTAACTCCTGACGCAGCCTGTTTGGATGGTTCATATAATGACGTTGCAGGATATTGGTATATTTGCGAAGTATTAGGTGAAGAAACACTTACTGTCTGATTATTTGGCAAAGCATAACTTTGGGTATTGTTTCCGTATGTATATAACGGAGTGCCCGTATTTGCGCTGTTTATAGGATTGTTTGATTGAATTGGAGACATAGTAACTCACACCTTTAGCTATCTTTATAAACAAATGCAGCAGAAAAAACATGCTATTTTTAGCAGAATTTTTTTAAATTTTGTAACAAATATTAATTTATTTTTTGATAATGATAAAATTTTTCTGGAGGTAAATTATGAATAAGGAAAAAATTATCATAGGTTCTGATCATGCCGGATATGAGTTGAAAGAAAAAATAAAACTATATATTGTTGAACTGGGCTATGATGTAGAAGATATAGGGACATATTCAAAAGAGTCATGTGATTATCCCGTAATTGCAAAAGAAGCAGCCGGATTAATTATGAAAGGAAAGGCTCAAAGAGCAGTATTAATATGCGGAACGGGTGTCGGCATGTGTATAACTGCGAATAAAAGCAAGGGGATTCGTGCAGTAGTATGCTCTGATACAACTACTGCAAAATTTTCAAGATTGCATAATAACTCAAATGTTCTATGTCTGGGACAGAGAATAACCGGAGAATACTTAGCTAAAGATATTTGCAAGATATGGCTTGAAACAGAGTTTGAAGCTCAAAGACATCAATATAGATTAAATCTTATTGAGAATTAACTTTTTGGTCTGCTATTATTGCAACTGCATCTTCAACAGAATTAGAGTAAGGTATTATATCTTCCAAATATGCATTGGAAAGAGCTTCCTTTACATTTAAGGATGGATTGACCAGAACGAACTTACCTCCGTTTTCTGCGCATATTTTGTATATATCAGCAAAAATATAAGCATTATCTATATCGAAAGTAGTAATTTCTCTTAAATCAAATAAAATATTCTTTAATCCTGTATATATTGAAGAATTTATATTTTGTATAATAGCATCAAATACTTTCGGCTCATTAAATCTTTTTACTATATATGATACGATATTGTTGTCTATAACATACCTTGTAAAAGCTATATTTTTATCTGACTGGAAAGATGTACTCAGATATTTAAGCAGTTTTGAATGCCAGTTTCTGTCTTTTTGGATATAAAAATCAATTCCGAGTTCGTAACAGTAATCAATTAAAGAAGTATCATCAGTACCTGAAATGACAACTATTTTGCTGTAAAATCCGGTATCATTTCTTTTCTTTACGGCAGCCTTAATTAAATCAATCCCATCAGAACTATCAGGAATGAATAAATCAATAATAACACAGTCAAACTGCACCTTATTCAGTTCTGATAAGGCTTCTTCTTTATGGCGGGCAACGCTCGGGGTTACGCCTATTCTTTTTAATACGGTGCTTAACTGGTATATTGAAAGCTCTAAATCATCTGCTATAAGAATTTTTTTATTTTCAAGTGAATCGATTTTTACACCGGTAGCAAAAGAATAAATTTTTCTTTCTATTTCGATTAATGCTTCTGTTATATCACTTGAAGTAATTTCTTCTTTTGGTTTCTTTTTTTCAATAGATGCTAATTCGAATATTTTATTTATTTGTTCTTCTGTTATTTCCATAATATAGCCGTTCTTCGCCTTTATATATTAAAATTAAATAACATTTTCCATAATAAGTCAATTTATAAAATTGCAGTATATTTTCTTGTTTAATTAAGTAATGTTTCATTCATATACTGTTTTCATTTCTATAAGTGACAAAAAATATATTTTAATGTTTTAATATTGTATATATTTTGTTTAGTTAAGAATATAATACCCTTTGAAAGATAAGTTAAAAATGAAAAAAAGCATATTGTTTAAATTATTTACATTATTTTTTATTTATTTACTGTTTTCTTTTCAGTCGTTTGCAGAGCAAAATAATATAAATATACTTTCCGGAATTGCTGTTGAGCCGTATTCTGAAAATGGCTATAATATCAATCTTTTTTTTGATTCTAAGTTTAACGGGAATGCATATATACAGAAAAAAGACAAAGGCAATTATTATATATTCGTTCCTGATACTTTTTTGGAAAGCAATAATACAAAAATAATGTATAAAAAAAAGAAAGATAAATCTAATGTAAAAATTAGCATAGAAGAAAAACCATATATAAAAGAAAATTTAGACTCAAATTATGTAAGACTGCATGTTCAAATGAATGATGATTATTCCTTAAAACTTATTTCAAAAATAAAAAGTGATTCCGGAACTTCCGGCTTTTTGAATTTTTATTCTTTGATTATTATTTGTTTAATTGGAATTTGTATATATATAATAAGCAGAATTATAAAAATGGTGGAAGAAAGCAGACAGCCATGCTGTTATACATCTTTCCCCGTAGGCTTTTTGGAAAACGGAAAACAGATTAATGATAACAGAAGAACTATAGAAGAACAGAGAATTACTATTCCCAAAGTAAATATAAAGAAAAGTCTTAAACCTGCAGATAGTACATTCAGCTGCTTTGATATACATCTTGACGAAGTATCAAAAAGCAATGCTTTTGATTTTAAAAGTTCTTTGCAGCAGACTGCTTCAATACAAAAATTGTCGAAAACAAGAACTAAGACAAATCCTGTAACAAAAAGAAAAGAAACTGCGGAAGGTCTTGATATTCCGGCAGTAGAAGAGCTTTTCCCTAAAAAAGAAGAACAAAAAAAAGAACAGGATAACAGAGCAGAACTATTATCAGAACTTCATATTACTCCTAATAAAGGTTTCTATTTAACTACAATAAATGATTCTTTTTCTTTATTCGGATTTGTTAATGATAATGTGTTTTTACTTAAAAATTTTGAAGATTTATCCCAGATAAATCTTCAGGCAAGATTTTATGATAAGAACGGGGATAATGATATATATATTGTCCGATTAGATACTTATAAGGCAATGGTTGAAATTTCCGATACAAAAATCTTGGAGTTAGCTGTTTTGTAAAATGATGAAAAAAATATTACTGCTTTTTATTGCCGCAATTATTAGTTTCTATATCTTTTCAAATTTATATAATTATAATTCAACAAAAGATAAAAAGCAGATAGTATCATTTTCCACATGGGGTTCTCAAAGTGAAATTTCTGTTTTGAAAAATATTATAAAAGACTTTGAAAAAGAGTATCCTGAAATAAAAATAGAGCTTTTGCATGTACCTCAAAACTATTTTCAGAAGCTGCATTTATTATTTGCTTCTAATCAGGCTCCTGATGTAATTTTTATAAATAATCAAAATATTCAAATGTATATTGAAGCAGGACTGTTAGAAGATTTATCCGGAATATTTCCGGAATCGGAGGATATTTTTTATAATGAAACATTGGATTGTTTTAGGAAAAACGGCGGGCTTTATGCAATACCTCGGGATTTTTCGAATCTTGTTATTTATTACAACAAAGATATTTTAAGAAAAGAGAGTATATCATTTCCTGTTAAAATAACTAATTTGGAAGAATTAAAAGAATTATGTATTAAACTTGCAACGGAAAAATATTTTGCCGTAAATATAGAAGAAGATTCTCTATACCTGTTAGCATTTCTTTCGTCAAACGGCGGCGGAATTATTTCTGATGATAAAAAGTCCGTAATAATAAATTCTCCTGAAAGTATAGAGGCTTTAAATTTGTATTTCAATCTTATACATAAATATCATGCTGCTCCGTCAAAATCGCAGATAGGGAGTATGACAACAGCACAGATGTTTATAAACGGAAAACTTGCATTGTATATCGGGGGCAGGTGGATGGTACCGAAGTTTAGAGAAACAGTTAATTTTGAATGGGATGTCGCAGAGTTTCCCTCTTCTGCGAATAATAAAATATATATTGATGCTTCAGGCTGGGCAGTATCTAAAAAATCAAAAAATAAAGAAAATGCTTATAAGTTAATAAAATATCTTTCATCCAAATATTCATCCGGTAAATTTACCGAAATAGGACTTATTGTCCCTGCCAGAAAAGATACTGCGCAAAGCAGCATTTTCCTTGATAAATCAAAAAAGCCGCAAAACTGCGAAGCATTTTTAAAATCGTTGAAAAATTCCAAGCCTACACCGGTAAATAAAAATTATAGTATTATAAATGATATAATTAAAGAAAAAATAAAAAGTATGGTAAACGGTAAATTGCTGCCGGAAGAAGCATTTGACGATAAAACCGTGAACCGGATTGAGAGTTTATTATAATGAATTTTATAGAAAATATATTTAAAATAAAAGAGAATAATACGACTGTAAAAACAGAAATTTTAGCCGGAATTACAACATTTTTTACGATGTCATATCTTTATGTGTTAAGTCCTAAAATATTGGAAAATGCCGGATTGGAATTCGGGTCTACCTTAACGGTGACTGCACTGATTGCTTTTATAGGAAGTATTCTGATGGCTTTTATTGCAAATAAACCGTATGCAGTAGCTCCGTTTTTAGGAGAAACTGCATTTGTAGCGTATACAATGGTGGCTGCTTTGGGTTTTTCGATAAAAACAGTGCTTGCTTCTATATCCGTATGCGGTGTTTTACTGCTTATAATGACTTTAACCAACATAAGAGGTTATATTCTTGAACAAATACCCGATAATATAAAACAATCATTTTGTATAGGATTGGGACTGTTTTTTATTTTTATAGCCTTGCGGGATATAGGTATTGTGAATTTTACGGCAAATAGTATTCCTATAGAAGCGGGAAATTTTACAAGCCTGCCTGTGCTTCTTGGCGTATTTTGTTTTGTTTTGTTAATAGTTCTTGTAAAGAAAAAGTTGAATGCAGCCGTTATTGCGGCTATTTCTATAACAACAATTCTGGGTATGGTTATAGGAGATATTGAACTTCCCTCAAAAATAATATCTTTTCCTTCCGGTATTTCTTCTTCCGTATTGCAGGTTGATTATACCGGAATATTAAATAAAGAATTTATTCCAATGCTTTATATAATTTTCCTGCTTGTAAATATAGATACCTCGGGAGCTATTGTGGGGTTATCATATAAAAGTGATGTTGATTGTAGAAATAATAGAACGGGACTAAAAAAAACAATGATTGCTGATTCTCTTTCGGTAATAATTGCGCCGCTTTTAGGAACAACAACTCCGGGTGCTTATCTTGATTCTATGACAGGAATTAGTGCGGGCGGCAGAACGGGTTTAACTTCTTTAACTGTGGGTATATTGTTTATTGCAGGCTTAATATTTACTCCGTTAATTATGATAATACCGCCTTATGCATATGCTCCTGCTTTATTATATGTCGGTATTTTAATGACTTCGGTAGTAACAAAAATTGATTTTAATGATATAACCGAGTATGCTCCGGCTATAATGACAATTTGCATTATGATTTTTACTTATAATATAGGTATCGGTATAATTTCAGGATTTATTATTTATCCTTTAATAAAACTTTTTAGTGCGCAAAGAAAAGACATAAATATAACTACATGGATTATGTTTTTTTTATCTGTATTGTTTTTTGCAATAAAACAATTTTCTGTCTTTTGAAATAATACTAAATATTCAATAACATAAAAGTATTAAATCTTTTTCGTCTGTATATAAAATTAATTAAGCTTTTCATAGAATACCCCTCGTATATATAAAGTATATAAAAAATAAATAATTGTTATGTTTTAAATCCTTGTAAAGATTTATTAAAGAATTGATGAAAAATATATTAAATACTAAAGAACAAAACTAAATTGCCGATATAAAATGTATGGGATTTAAATTGTCAGGAGTACTTAAACATGGCAGAGAAAAAGACAATCAATATAATTGATAATATCGATGTAAATTTGGAAAAAATTTCCGGAGTAGAAAATTATATTTCACAAATATTGGCGGAGGACGGCTTTTATAAAATGAATATAAGCCGGAACAGAAAAAGTGAGAATTTGAATAAAAAGATATATAAGCAAAATATTAAAATAAAAGATAAAAATAATGAAGAGATTGAATTTATTTGTTTAGATGAAAATTCATTATTACCATATTCAAACTTAATAACGGAAAAAGAATTTTATAAAATAGTCGGGGTCCGAAACAAAAAGCTATTGAAAAGCTGCGGCAGATATCAGGAAAGTTTATACAGTAACTATCTTGAAGCTAAAAAAGAACAAGATGAAGGTTATATTTCAGATATTTTACAAAAGGCGGTTGTTTTTCAAAATAACTTGAATTATGTAAAAACACTGTCAAAAAATAAAAAATTTATGAAAGAATGGCGTAAGAATTTTGGGAAAGAAACTCCAACTAAAGTGTTTAAAAATAACGGAAGTCTGAGAAAAATAAATATAGTGCATGAACTTTGCAGATAATAAAAAAGAGAAACATATGTTTCTCTTTTTTATTATTTTTGTTTTATTTAAGCACAGGATTAGATTAAATGATATAATTGAAAAAAAGGGGAGGATAGTGTTAATGAAGAAAATATTTTTATTTGCCGCTATGATGTTATTTTTTATTCCTGCAGGAATTGCAGCGGATGTTATTCCAAGTACGATATATGCCGTAACACCGGAAAATATAAGCAATAAAACATTAGAAAAAAATCAGGAAATTGAACTTTATGCAATTGATGATTATGATCTTGATGAAATTATGATAATCAATAAAGGTACATCGGTAAAAGTAAAAATAAAAGAATATGTAAAACCAAAAAGAGGCAAACTTGACGGATATTACAGGGTAGAATATATAAATGAAAAACTTGATCCTGATATTGTTATAGAAGGTAAAATGAGAGTATCAACACCAAAGGACATGAAAAGTATTGCTAAAAGCGCGGGTGTTTCACTGGCCGGGCATATATTAAAAATCCCGGGATTTTCTCAGGCTGTCGCCGTATCTAAAGGTTTAATAAAACCAAATGAAGATGAAACAAGACTGCAATCTGCGGGTAAGAATTTATATGAAAGTACACCGCTTACTTATGCCGAAAAGGGTAAAGATTTTGCTGTTGAAGAAGACGGAATAGTTGTGTTAAAACTTAGAGTAAAAGAGCCGGACAATCAATAGAATGAAAAAATGGCTGTTTATTCTTACAATATTTGTTTTTTGTACGGGAATATGTTGTCTAAATAATTATCCGGATAATGATTTATGGGCGCGTTTAATAGCGGGAGCACATATTGTTGAAAAATTAAGCGTTTTAAAGCAGGATTTTTTATCATATACTCCCACACATCCTTGGTATGACCATGAGTGGGGCGCAAGTATTTTCTTTTATCTTGCATTAAAATACTTTGGGGACAACGGGCTTATATTGTTAAGGGGAATTCTTGCCGCTTTGACAATTTTTATTTGTTTTAAGACGGTTGAATTAAGAAAACCTTCCTCAACAACGGCTTATAATATATTGTACTTTGCTTTTATGTTTCTGGTTGTTTTAAAATCAATAGGTCCTGCAGTCCGCTGTTTGCTGTTTACATGCTTATTTTTTGCTTTGTTTTTATATTTGCTTGAGAAAGCCAGAGCGGGCAAAACAAAAGTTCTTATAATTCTTCCTTTAATTATGCTTTTATGGGGAAATATACACGGCGGATGTATGAGCGGTATAGGTTTACTTTTATTATACAGTGCCGGTGAATTTTTAAATAAAAAACCTTTTAAAAAGTATATTTATACGTTATTAGGGTGTATTGCGGTATTATTCATAAATCCGTACGGCATAGAATATGTAAAATTTTTGTTTTTTGCCGCAACAATGGACAGAAGTTTTATAACGGAATGGACAAGCCCTTTTCATCCTCATTATTTAAAGGGCTATATAAGATACAAAATATATCTCGTTGTTATGGTTTTGACACAGGTTATATATCTTATAAAAGACAAAATAAACTATGATAAACTGGATAAAACAAAAATATTAATATTATTGGTAATGACATATTTATCCGTAACCCATATAAGACATCAGTCATTTTTTATTTTGACCGCAGGTACTCTTTTATATGACGAATTTTATTCTTTATTTAATTCATTTATTGCTTTTATAAGAGAGAAACTTAAGATACAAAATAAGGAAAACGTTAAAGATTTTGTAATAATAAAAGAAATTACGGTTTATTTTATTTTGCTTATAGTATCATTGCCGCCGCTAATTTCATCAAATAAAGAAATAAGAATAACAGAAACTGAATATCCGAGATTTGCGGTTGAATTTATTAAAATAAATAATCTGAAAGGAAATTTATTTATTAATTTTGACTGGGGAAGTTATGCTGCTTATAAATTGTATCCGAATAATTTAATTGTTATGGACGGCAGATATGAAGAGGTGTATAATCCTGATTTACTGCTGGATTTAAAGAACTTTCATCTTGTAAAAAATGACTGGGATAAAATAATAAAAGATTATAAAACCGATGTAATGATATTAGAGAAAAAATATCCCGTATTTAATAAAATATTAAACTCAAAAGAATGGGTTCTGGTATTTGAGAATAATCTGTCCGGAGTTTTTGTTCCGTCAGGAACGCAACAAGATAAATATCTTATGCCCGTCCCTTTTGACGAATATTATAATAAAACAAAGTTTCAAACAGATATTGTTTTTAAAAAGGGAACTATATGATATACAGTTCCCTTTTTATTTATTCATAATTGATATATGCTTCATTAAGTCTTGCTATGTATCTATCTTCAGTTTCAAATGAAAAATCACCTTTTATATCTGAAAATATATCAGAACCATTGTTTACATCCGGATAATTATCAATTATTTTAGCAAGAACTTCATCACTTGCATTGTTGATAATAGCGTCAATAAATTCGTCGGCAGTACCTAATTTACCGGCTGTAGCATTATAAATTTCTTCGCATAATAGTTCTATTGCGTCAGGATCTCCGCTTTCAGCTGCTTCAAGCAGTCTGTTTGCTATTTCTTTTTGATATTCATCCTGTGTTTCTCCTGTAAAATCACGATCGACATCTGTTATAAAGCTCTTGCCATCTTCATTATACTTTTGAATTATTTTTACCCAAGCAGCCGAGGTTAAATTGTCATTATTAAATATAGCGGCAAACTGTTCATCATCTGTCCCCCAGCCGAATAATCCGCCTTTCATTGCATCATGCAATTGACCTGCTAATTCTGAAGCTTTACTGTCTGTAATTGATTTTTCAATTTCTCGATTTAGTCCGGATGAAGAATCTTGTGTTATTTTACCGGATTCTGTAAGAAACTCAACTGCTTCATCATATGTCCTGCCTGTTGCCATTAAGTTGTCTATTTGCTCTTGCACTTCCTCTGAGTAAGATGAAGAATATGCCTGTCTTAATAAACTTGCATCTTCTTCTGTAATAATACCACCTTCAAGCAGCCAATCTATAACAGATTCCGGAGTGTTCATATTTTCATCAATAAAAGATTCAACAAAAGCTCTTGCATTTTCGGGGTTTGAAAAATCAACTTCATTTCCCGTAGTATTAGCTCCTGAATCAACTGTTCCGCCTTCAGTTCCTCCTCCTGTAGATGGTACTTCATCGGGACTTTCGGTTTCTCCTGTTTCAGGACTTTCG
>CALUSW010000044.1 GCA_944323535.1 Candidatus Gastranaerophilales bacterium
TCTATCCTGTTTTTGCTTACTCCGCCTTTTAAGACATAGTTATCCTTATTATTAGTCATTTACCCTCCCTTTCTTTTATGCAAAAATCCCATTCCTGACTATAGAAACATTATATTATATATCTAGACGATATTCCAGTGGATGTTTATTAATATTTTACAAAAGTTTATAAAATTTGTTATTTATGATAGCAAAGGGGGATTTGTAAAAAATTTTGAATAATTATGTTTTCTTGACTAGCAGTTATTTAGAGGCTAAAATAATTAGAGTCTTAAATGTAAAAGGGATTGTATGCAGGAATTTGAAACAGATTATATTGAAAAATTAATTGAAATAATGAAGAATAATGAATTAACGGAAATCACCCTTGAAGATGAAAGAAGTTCATTATTTATACAAAGCAGCGGTTATAAACCAATCATAAAAGAAAAAGAAGTTTGTGTTGAAGAAACAATAACACAAAATGAGGAACCTGTACTTCCAAAAGAAGAAGAAAAGAAAAATCTTGTACCTATTGTTTCAAATATGATAGGGTTGTATTTTTCAAAACCGTCGCCTTCTGAAGAACCGTTTGTTAAGGTCGGTGACGTGATAAAAGAAGGTCAGGTTATTTGTATTATAGAAACAATAAAATTAATGAATAAAATTACGTCCGATGTTTCAGGCAAAGTTGCCGAAATTTGTATAGAAGACGGTAAACCCGTTGAATACGGGCAGACAATTATGTATATAGAAAAGAATTAACGGTAAACGGGATATGTTTAAAAAAGTATTAATAGCAAACAGAGGCGAAGTCGCGGTAAGAATTATAAGAGCATGCAGAGAAATAGGGATTCCGACAGTAGCGGTTTATTCACAGGCAGATGCGGATTCTTTGCATGTAAGTTTAGCTACGGAAGCATATTGTATAGGTGCTAATGAAAGTTCAAGAAGTTATTTGAATATACCGGCAATTATTTCTGCCGCTCTTATTTCAGGGGCTGATGCAATTCACCCCGGATACGGTTTTATGTCGGAGCGTGCGGATTTTGCGGAAATTTGTGCGGAGCATAATATAAAATTTATAGGTCCTTCTCCTGAATCTATGAAATTAATGGGGGATAAAGCAACTGCAAGAAAAACAATGGCTTCTAAAAATGTTCCAATTACTCCCGGAACGGGAATAATAAATAACATTGAAGAAGCAAAAGCGGCAGCTGAGAAATTCGGCTATCCCGTTATTGTTAAAGCAACGGCAGGCGGCGGAGGAAAAGGAATGAGAGTTGCAAATAATGCCGCCGAACTTGAACAAAGTATTTGTTTATGCCGTCAGGAAGCTGAAAAATTTTTTGGAAACCCTGATGTATATATGGAAAAGTATCTTGTTAATCCAAGACATATAGAAGTTCAGATTATTGCGGATAAATTCGGTAATGTTATTCATCTCGGAGAAAGAGACTGTTCTATTCAAAGACGTCATCAAAAGCTTGTTGAAGAAGCTCCTTCGCCTGCCGTTGATGAAGCTGTAAGAAAAAAATTGGGAGATGCGGCTGTAAGAGCAGCAAAAGCAGCTAATTATGAAGGCGTCGGGACAATAGAATTTCTTCTTGATAAAGATAAAAACTTCTATTTTATGGAAATGAATACAAGACTTCAGGTTGAACACGGCATTACAGAGATGATTTCCAATGTTGATATTGTAAGAGAGCAAATTTTTATTGCTGCCGGCTGCCCGCTTTCATATAAACAGGAAGATATTAAGTTAAACGGACATGCAATTGAGTGCCGTATAAATGCGGAAGATCCCGACAGAAACTTTCTGCCTGCCCCCGGTGAAATTAACGGATATATTACTCCCGGCGGTTTTGGGGTAAGAGTTGATTCTCACGTTTATTCGGGTTATAAAATTCCGCCTTACTATGATTCTTTAATAAGTAAGCTTATGTGCTGGGCTCCTACAAGAGAAGAAGCCAGAAGAAGAATGTACAGAGCATTAAAAGAATATGTTATAACAGGCGTTAAAACTACACTGCCTTTTTATCAGGAATTAATTGAAGATGATGTATTTATAAGCGGTAAGTTTGATACCGGATTTATGAATACTTATAAATTAAAGAATAAGGAATAATTATTATAAAACGCTCTGGCTGTTTTATATTTTGGAGGATTATTATATGGCAGAGGATGCTGCTAAACCAAAAAAGCAAATGTTGAATTATATAAATGTTTTTAGAGGATTGGCTATACTTCTTATTATTGCAGGTCATACAATGCAAATCGGTTTAAAAGGCAGCTGGATAAATAATATATCATTTGAAGTATGGACAGGCGGAACGGCGCTGTTTATTTTTATCTCGGGGTTTCTGTTTCAGCATTTATCATATAAATTTGAATATAAAACATATATGAAAAAGAAATGGACAAATGTTATAATTCCCTATATTCTAACTGCGATTCCCGGAATTTTGCTTTGTTTTTATATGCCGAAAGTATACGGGAATCCTTTTGAAGGATTAAATCCGGTTTTACAAATAGGTGTTTTCCTTACTACAGGACGTGTACATAATGTTCCGGTCTGGTTTATTCCGATGATTGTTATTTTCTTTATTTTCAGCTATTTATTTTTATACCTTGAAAAAAAGAATATTTTATATAAATTGCTTCCTTTTTTATTTCTAATAACAATTTTTATCCCAAGAATGGATATTGAACCCGAATATGTTGTTAATATGGATTATTTTCATAAATATATTGAATATTTAAAATATGTAATTTCCGGGTTTATTCATTTTTCTTCAATGTATATTTTTGGAATGTATCTTTCAAAATATAAAGAAAAAATTGATATATTTTATGATAAAAGATGGTTGTTTATACTTTTAATGCTGATTACTTCAGTTGTTGATGTCTGCTTAAATCACAAAGGTATTTATGTAAACGGAACTGTTTCCAAAATTTTCTTAACAGTGCTTGTTCTTGGATATTTAAAACATTATGATGAACAAATTAAATCATATGAAAAAATAAATCACTGGCTTGATGTAACGGCAAAATACAGTTTCGGTCTGTTTTTTATACACTGGTATTATGTATTTTTATTTAATCAGATATTTTCAAAGCCGAAAGTAATTCCGGTAAATGATTATTATCCGTTATTTGCTTCAATTGGTATTGCATCTTTAAGATTTTTGTTTGTATTTCTTTTTAGCTTCTATACATTATACTTAATTAAAAAAATACTGAATAAATTAAAAATAGACAATACCAGAACCTTTATAGGTGTGTAATTATTCAATTTTATATAGTTTATTACGTATAAGATATTTTTTATATTCAATTAGGTCTTGCGGGTCCATTGATTTCATTCTTGCTTCATCTTTTGGTGAAAATTTTACGTGTCTTAATCTGGAAGCTGCCGTTATTTGTTTAGGTTGTTCGTACCAATTCGGTATTCGCCCCATATTATAAGGGTATCTGTGTCTTACATTTTGTATTTTTAACGGGGCATAGTATAAATCCGAAGAAAGAATTTTTAATTCTTTACTTAATTCTATTTTGTTTCTCCATTTCTCGGGAATTGCATTTAAACCCAGATAAACTCCCATAATGTTGCCGGTAATCGCCCCTGTTGAGTCGCTGTCTCCGTCATGATTAACTGCCATTTTTACGGCCTGCTCAAAATTATCCGGTGATTTTAAAGCACAATATACTGCAATTGCTATTGCTTCTTCTCCAACCCATCCTCCGCCTATCTGCCGTATTGCTTCTTCAGGAGAAATATCGGATTTTGCAAGCTCTTTTGCTTTCAGCAATGCTTCTTTGACTTCCTCATGGTTTTTATATTTTTCGAGCAGCTTTATAGATTTATCAACAGCATTTTCAATTTTTTCGCCTTTGATTATATAAGCAATGACAGAAGATAATACTCCGGCTGATAAGTAACCGCTGGGGTGCCCGTGTGTTATTGCGGCACACCGTGCGCCTGCTTCAAATGCGGTCTTAGGATTGTTATAATATAATAATCCTGCGGGAGCTGTTCTCATAACTCCGCCGTTACCTTTACTGTCGTTTATAGGATTTGATATAGTTCCCATTTTGCCTGATGATAAAGCTTTTAAACAGGTATCTCCGGGATTTCTTGGAATATATAAACTTGATATTCCTGATATCCAGCCTTTTTTAGATTTAATTTTCCCGTATTCGTTTTGCTGTGTCTGCAGCCAATCCATATAAGAATCATATATTATACTCATCTCCGGAAGTTCATTGCTTTTAAATTTCGGACCGATTGATTTAATAAGTCCGTCTGCCGTGAATATAGTCATTTGAGTATCATCAGATATTTCAGCAAGACCGCTTTCTCCTAATATTAAATCTTCAATACCGTTTTTACCGTATAATTTTTTTATACTGTCGAGATTTAAAAATTCGACCGGAGCGCCAAGTGCATCACCTATTGCGCCTCCTGTGATACATCCGGTGTAATTTTCAAGCTTATGGTGGCTGTTATTGTTTACTTTTTGAATTTCTGTTACTCCTTTAAAGCTTATAGGAATATAGTTAAATGCCGGATAATTACTAAAATTGTTATAAGGAGCAGCAATTGTATTCTTCTCTTCTTTATTTTTGCTGCAAGAAGGAGTTTGAACAGGGATAATGAAATTTTTAGGATTTATAGAAATAAACATTGTTTTATTTAATTATCTTTGTTAACCTTTTCTTTCTTTTTAAAAATTCTAAAAAAAAAAATTGCTTTTTTAATATGTTTCAATAAAATTACATAATTGTAATAGTATAATTTTATAAAAAAGCGTAAAAAATGATTTTGAAAAGAAATAAAAATGATATAAAAAGATTATATTCCGATATGGAAAAACAGTTCCCGATATCGGAACTAAAGCCGATGGAAGAATTTCAAAATTTATTTTCTAATAATCAGTATATTGCTTATGATGTAGTAAACAAAGAACAAAAAATAGGGTATGTGATAATTGTCGAAGATAAAAATAATAAAATTATATGGATAGATTATCTTGCTGTTTTAAAAGAGTTTCATTCACATGGCTATGGCAGTGAAATTCTGAAAGAATTAAAAAAAATATATAAAAATTTTGACGGATGTTATCTTGAAGTTGAAAAACCCGATAATAATATTCCAAATACTTTAAGAAGGATTAATTTTTATAAAAAACACGGTGCCGTAAAACTGCCCGTTGAATATTATTATCCTAATTCAAACGGCATTCTGCCTATGGATTTATATTATATACCCTATGCAAAACAGCAGGCGGAAAATATTCTTATTGTCATAAAAAATATTTTTAATATCCTGCATAAAAATATTAAAGATATTGATGAAAAATATGCAAAAATTCGTTTGATTTACGAATGATTGTTATCAAAATGCAGAACAATTTCTCCTTTTTCAAGAGTTTTTTGAACATCAATAATTCTTTGATTGGAGCTTCCGCACCAGCATAATTTTTCATCCCTTAATGCTTTAACAAATCTGCCGTCAACAAGTACATCAATATATTTCATTTTAGGATTATCTTTAAATTCTTCCCATAAAAAGCCCGTATAAACCCAAACTGTTTTTTGGGGAAATAATTCTTTGCATTTTCTCATTAACTTAAATGTAATACCGCGGTTAAACGGATGCAAAGGATCACCGCCGGAAAATGTTATTCCGGATATATGAGGTTTTGCCAGTGCTTCAAAAAGTTCTGTTTCTGCTGCTTCATCAAACGGTATACCGCCCGTTATATCCCAGGTAATAGGATTCTGGCAATCTTCACATTGATGATTGCATCCTGCAACCCACAGAACAACTCTAAGACCGTCACCGTTAAGCATGTCATCTTTTGTTATATTATGGTAATTCATGACTACATACTTACTCTGTCTTTTATCTCTTCCATTTTTGCTTCATTTAAACGTGTATCACCCTTAACTCTCGAATAAGAAAGATAACCGTTCATTCTTTCGATTTTTGTTAAATTCCTGCTGCCGCATTTCGGGCAAACATCCATGTTTAGTTCCTGATGTCCGCAGTCATCGCAATATGAAAGCGATAAATTAACACCTTCATAAAAGCCCATTTTCATTGCTCTTCTTATAAGCGTTTTTATAGCTTCTTTATTATATGCAATCGGATATTTAACATACTGGATTTTACCGCCGTTCATTAAATCCCAGAACCTGTTTTCAAGATCCTGTTTTTCTATGGGAGTTATTTTTTCTGTTACATGGCAATGGAAACTGTTAGATACATATCCTTTATCCGAAACATTAGCAATAACTCCGTATTTTTCACGGAACTGTGTTACCTGAAGCCCGCATAAGCTTTCTGCAGGCGTTCCGTATAGAGCATATAAATTTCCGTCTTCTTCTTTAAATTCATTTACACGTTTATTTATATATTCCATAACTTCAATTGCGAACTGTCCGTCTTCAACAAGTGATTTCCCGTTATGAAGCTGCTGCAGTTCATTTAGAGCAGTTATACCGAAAGAAGCAGTTGCAGATTTTAAGAGGGGTTTTATTTTCTCATTAAACTGTAGATGTCCGCCGTAGAATCCGCCCTCGCAATATGCAAGAGGATTTGTTGATGCTTTCATTTCACCGAGATAATCATAAGTTCTTATATGCAGTTTACGTATAAGCTGGAGATAATAATCCAGAACTTCATAAAAATCTTTGCTTTCTTTTTTAGCTTTTGCATAAATCATAGGCAAATGAAGGCTTATTGCGCCTATATTGAATCTTCCTACAAAAACAGGTGTATCATTTTCATCTGCAGGCTTCATTCCTCCTCTTTCAAACCAGGGTGATAAAAATGCTCTGCAGCCCATTGGTGAAATAACTTTTTTGTATTTTTTATAAATTCCCGCAACATATCCGTCGCCGGTTAAAGAAAGCCAATCAGGATACATTGATCTTTGAGAACATTCAATACCGGCTTCAAAAACGTCTTCAAGTATTTTCCCTTCTCCGTGGAGTTCTTCATCATAAAGGAATACTATTTTGGGGAACAAAACGGGTTTTTTACAATTTTTCTTGCCCTGTCCGCCTTTTCTTGTATTTAATGCCGAAATTGAAGCCATTTTTTCAAATTCGCCTGTTCCAAGTCCGAAGGTTATTGTTATAAAAGGATAATCACCTCTTGAGGATGCAACTGTATTAAATTTATATTCCCAGCCTTGAAATCCCTGGTCATAATCAGTCTGAACATCTTGAAGTGCTTCTTTTCTTGCCTGCTCAAAATTCAATCCCATTGATATATAGCGTTCATATTGTTTATTGTATGTTTTTTCAGCATACGGAGCGAGAAGTTTATCGACCTCAGGTACTGTAAATCCGCCATATTGCTGGCTTGCCGCAGCCATAACAATATCACCTATAACATCAAATGCAACCGCAAGAGATTTAGGTTCGTTATACCAGAGATTTCCCATTTCAAATCCGCCTTTAAGAACCGATGCAACATCAAATAAACAACAGTTCATTGTATCTCTTCTTGCTGACATATCGTGGATATATATATATCCGTCACGTATAGCCTGCAAATCTTCGACTGTTAAAAAGAATTTTTTATATAATTCTTTATTTAACTGGTTAAAAATCAAAGAACGTTTTGTTGACACAAGTGCAGAATCGGAGTTTGAATTTTCTTTATCTCCGATATACATAATCTTCTGGCTTTCCTGATAGACTTTATCAAGCATTCTGACAAAGTCTTGTTTATAATTTCTATAGTTTCTGTAGCTCTGGCAAACTTTTGGATTTACATTCTCCAGTGCTTCTTCAACAATATTGTGCATTTCCTGAATATATATTTCCTGTTTATCCAGATTTTTAACTTCTTTATTTACAATAGAACAAATTTTTTCTATATCTTCCGGCGAAAAATCTATTAATACACGCATAGCCGATTTTTTAACGGCATTAATAACTTTCTGTATTTCATATTTTTCTTTAGTTCCGTCTTTTTTTATAACAAAAAGATTCTGCAAATCTGTTTCTACCATAATTACTTTTAGCTCCCCTGAGTTATTGCATAATTAAAAAACGCGCAATTAAAAACGCTTGTTATTTTAATATACTTTCCCAAATCTCATGCCCTAACTTCTAATATTTTACAATAATTTTAATCTAAAGTAAATAGATAAAATAAAATTGATAATAATTATTATTTTTATATTATTCAAATTTTCCGTCGCATTGGCATCCGCAGAAAATACATTTGCCTTCTTTTATATTGTATTCGGATATTTTATATCCGTTTCTTGAGATTAATGTTGCGCCGCAATTTTTGCAGTACGTTGAAGAAGTTTCTTTTGTTGTAAGGTTACCCGTATATACGTATTTTAACCCGTTGTTTGAAGCTGTTTCATATGCTTTTAGTAAAACTGAAAAATCAGTATGTTTTCTGCCGCTGAATTTATATTTTGGGAAAAACGCACTAAAATGCAAGGGAGTATCTTCGCCAAGATTATTTAAAATCCATTCGCAGGCGGATTTTATTTCTTCATTTGAATCATTTTCATCGGGAATTAGTAATGTTGTCAGCTCAAGCCAGCATTTTGTTTCTTTTTTGACATATTTAATTGTATCTAAAACAGGCTGTATGTGAGCAGAACAATTTTTTTTGTAAAATTTTTCACTAAAGCTTTTTAAATCAATATTTGCGGCATCCATATATTTAAAAAATTCGGCTGCCGGTTCTGGATTTATATATCCTGATGTTACTGCTATTGTTTTTATTCCGTTTGCTTGGCATAGTTTTGCCGTATCAATTGCGTATTCAAAAAATATTACGGGGTCATTATAAGTAAATGCAATACTTTTGCAATCGTAATGTTTTGCAATTTTAACGAGTTCTTCGGGCGATGTTTTGTTTAAACTGTGAATATCTGTTTTTACCTTTGTGATGTGCCAGTTTTGGCAAAACTTGCATCCCATATTGCAGCCTAATGTTCCAAAAGATAAAACGGCAGTCCCCGGATAGAAGTGATAAAGCGGTTTCTTCTCCACCGGATCAACTGCAAGTCCGGTATTATATCCGTAAGAAGTTAAAGTAATTGTATTATTGATATTTTCCCTTACATAACAATATCCTTTTTGCCCGTTTGCAAGAATACAGTTTCTGGGGCAAATTTTACATTGGACTTTATTATTTTTCATAATATTTTGATATTTCATAAAATGAATTATAATATTTTTTATGAAGAAAATAAAATATCCGGCTGCAGCCGGAACATTCTATCCGAATAATGCTTTAGAACTGAAAAAACAAATAGAGTTTTTTGCACAATACTGTCAAAATGACTATACATATGCCTCGCGTGCCGTTATTGTTCCGCATGCAGGTTTAATATACTCGGGCAGGCTTGCATATGAAGGGATAAGTCTGCTTGATAGAAATTTGAAAAATTTGTTTATTTTTGCGCCCGCTCACAGAGTCGGATTTGAAGGACTTTCCCTTTCCGGTTTTGAATTATGGCAGACTCCGCTTGGTGAAATAGAAGTTAATCAGCAGATAAATAATGAATTAAAAGAAAAATTTAATGCACAATTTTTTGATAAGGCATTTGAATATGAACATTCAATTGAGGTTCAGCTTCCTCTTATACAATCTGTATTTAAAAATGTAAAAATTATTCCCTTACTTGCAGGCAGCGCGGATTATCAGGTTATATCACAAATTATTAAATATTATTATGATGATAAAGAAAACGGTTTTATCATATCTTCTGATTTAAGTCATTTTTTAACGGATGAAAAAGCCAAAAGAATTGATGCCGTTACCGCTGATATGATTGAAACGGGTAATATTGATAATTTTCAATATGAGCAGGCATGCGGCGCTTTAGGTATTGCCGGGCTTGTTGATTTTGCCAATAAAAAAAATTATTCTTTGATAAGAATCGGTATGCATAACTCGGGTTTGACAACCGGAGATAAAACCCGTGTAGTAGGTTATGGCAGCTGGTTTTTATATGAGGGGCAAACTAATGAATTTATTAAAAAATATTATTCAAAATTAATTATTGATATATGCAGACAGGCAATAAAATCAAAATTTGAACCTGATATCGAGGAAATAAAATATCCGCAGGTATTTGGCCGGATTGGGGCTTGTTTTGTTACACTTGAAAAAAACAATACTCTCAGAGGCTGTATAGGATCTGTTATAGCACGCCGCCCGCTAATAAATGATATTATTATGAATGCAAAAAATTCGGCATTTAGTGACCCCAGATTTCTTCCCGTACAACAAAATGAAATTTCACAATTAAAAATTGCCGTATCAATATTATCAGAACCTAAAAAAATGTCTTTCACGGATGAAAATGATTTATTAAGACAAATGCGTCCTAATATAGACGGAATAATTATTAAAGACGGAATATATCAGGCTGTATATTTGCCTTCAGTATGGGAGCAGCTTCCAGATAAAAGAGAATTTCTTGAAACATTAAAAGTAAAAGCAGGACTGAACCCTGATTATTTTTCGGATACTTTTGAAGCATACAGGTTTGAAACTGTTTATATAAAGGAGAACTGATATAAAATATGTTTGTCCTGCCTGTTTAAATCAACAGGACTAATTGCTAAAATTTTAAATATAATTTAGAATTAGCATATGAATTTGTTAGGATATGTTGTTAAAAGAATAATACAGACATTGCCGCTTTTATTTCTGGTTTCTATAATCAGTTTTTTCTTAATAAGACTGGCACCGGTAGATCCGTTGGCGGAGTTGAAGCTGAATCCATCTATTACACAGGAAACACTTAATTATGAGGTAAAAAGACTAGGACTTGATAAACCTGTTATAGTTCAATACTGTTTATGGCTTAAAAGTTTTCTAAAAGGCGACTTGGGTTATTGTACAACAGGCGAAAAAGTTTCAGATAAATTAAAAGAAAGAATACCTAATACACTTCTTCTTACGGGTTTTGTTATATTTTTTACCTGGAGTGTGGGTATTCCGCTGGGAATAGTTGCGGCTCTAAACTGGCGAAAGCCCCTGGACAGAATACTTACAATCATGTCGAGTATCGGTATGGCAATACCTTCTTTCTTCTTTGCCCTGCTTTTACTGATTTTTGCCGTTAAAACTGGCTGGTTCCCGACAGGAGGCTTAACAAGCTATAATTATTCGGAATTAGGCTTTTGGGGGAAAATAACAGATATTCTTCATCATCTTGTTCTGCCTGTAATAGTACTGTTTACAATCTCGCTTTCCGGACTTCAAAGGCAGATGAGAGGAAATCTGCTTGATGTTTTGCAATCTGATTATGTTAAATTTGCAAGGGCCAAAGGGCTTAGTGAAACAAAAGTTATTTATAAACATGCTCTCAGAAATGCAATAAATCCTATGGTTACACTTTTAGGATTTGAGTTTGCTTCACTTCTAAGCGGTGCAGCTTTGACGGAATATGTATTTCAATATCCCGGGCTCGGGCGGCTTATACTGGAAGCAGTAATGAAGTCGGATATAAATCTGGTTATGGCTTCTTTGATGATGGGAACAATAATGCTTGTTCTCGGCAATCTTCTTGCCGATATACTTTTAAAACTTGTGGACCCTGCGGTCGAGGCGGCATAAATGGCAAAATTACCCGATTTTAATACCTTTAATAAAGATAGTATTTTAAAGTCCGTTCTGAAAGACGAATTTGCACGCAGAGCTTTATATATTCTGATTATATTATATATGGCTGTTTTTTTGGCTTCGTTTATAAGTCCGTATCCTAAAGACTACTCTAACAGAGAAAAAGCATACTGCCCGCCTTCAAAAATATATATTATAAATGAAGAAGGAAAACTTTCTTTTCCTTATACATATAATTACAAGAGATTTTTTGATAAAGAAACTTTTTCAACAAAATATATTGAGGATAGAACTCACAAATATAAAGTTAAATATTTTTCTAAAGGCGAAAAATATAAATTATTCGGATTTATTCCGCTGAACAGACACTTTTATGATGTTGAAAATGGCGGAGAGTTATATCTTTTAGGAACTGATATCAACGGAAGGGACAATTTCTCGCGTCTTTTATACGGCGGGCAAATATCTCTGACAATAGGATTTTTAGCACTTCTCGTTTCTTTTCCTCTTGGGATGATTTACGGAGGTATATCGGGGTATTTTGGAGGAAAAACAGATTTCATTATGATGAGAATAGCGGAAGCAATAATGTCTATACCGAGTTTTTATCTTCTTATTATTCTTGCTTCAATACTTCCTGCAAATATGACAAGCGTGCAAAGATTCAGCCTTATTGTTTTAATTCTTGCATTAATCGGCTGGGCAGGATTCTCAAGGGTTGTAAGAGGAATGGTGCTTTCAATTAAAAAACGTGAATTTGTTATAGCGTCAGAAGCAATCGGCGCATCAAATATGCGAACAATAATACATCATATTCTGCCCCAGACTTTAAGTTATGTAATAGTCGCAATGACATTAAGTGTTCCTTCATATATTTTATCGGAATCAGGATTAAGTTTTCTGGGGCTTGGAATTCAGCAGCCCGACGCAAGCTGGGGAAATATGCTTAAAGAAGCTCAGGAATTTATCAATATTATTTCAAGACCATGGCTTTTGACTCCGGGTTTTTTAATTTTTGTTGCAGTTTTAGCATTTAATGTAATTGGTGATACAATTAGAGATGCAGTGGATCCGAACAGCAAGGAAAAATAGTTGATGTATGAATTTTTTCAGAATTATTTTCAAATAGAAAATGCTGATATTCTTTTGAGAATTATATTTTCTATTATATTAGGTTCTATAATAGGATTTGAAAGGGAAATAACAAATAAATCAGCAGGGTTAAGAACGCAGATACTTGTTTGCCTTGGCTCCTGCATATTTACAATATTGTCAATATACGGATTTTCCACTGCGGTAAGTTTGTATCCGATAGGAGATCCTTCAAGGGTAGCAGCGCAGATTATTACGGGTATCGGTTTTATAGGTGCGGGAACTGTTCTAAGACAGGGACTTACGGTAACAGGATTAACAACCGCATCAACTCTGTGGATTGCTGCTGCGATAGGTATGTCCTGCGGCTGCGGTAAGCTAAGTATTGCCGTTGTATCTACCATTCTCACAATTGCAATTTTAGTTTTGATAAGAATTTTTGAAGTTAAGATAATGCCCAAAAATATTAAACATATGAGGAAAATAAAAATTTCTTTCTTCTGTAAATATAGCGAATATAATGATATTTACAAAAAATTAGTTAATATCTTTCCCGACATTATAGACTATAACCATAAAACTATAGATGAAGAAGGGGATATTTTAAAGGTAAATGCAAAAATATTTTCTACCGATAAAAGTCCTGTTATACAAATATATAAGCAGTTAGAGGAGATGAAAAATTTACAATCCGTAAGTGTTAAAGAAATATTTGACTAAAATATTAAAAAAAATGCTATAATTTATGTGGTTTAGGGAAAAGTATGCAAAAGACGGAAAAACTATATTCGGATATTCCTCCGACAAGGTTAAGAAACAGAAAAGAAAAATTTAGAAAAGCTCGAAATCTGCCCTTCTGGACATGGCTTGCCGACAGAATATTATTCAGGATGTTAAGTCATAGATTTTATGCTCTCAGGATAAAAAATCTTGAAGCGTTTAAAGAAAAAAGAAATCCGAATTTTCCAAGTATTATTTATGCTCCGCATAATAACTGGTGGGATGGAATTGTAGGATATAATCTTATGCGCCGTGCTTTTAAGGTGCGTCCGAGAATGATGATTGAAGAGATGAACAGGTTTCCTCTTTTTGCTTTGATAGGTGCTTTTCCTGTAAATAAGGCTTCTGCTCAGGAAGCAATAAAATCTTTAAAATATATTGTAGACGATTTAAAAGATCCTGATATGGGTTTTTGGATTTTTCCGCAGGGTATTGTAAGACCGCCAAACTATAGACCTATTGAATTCCAAACCGGACTTGCTTATGTTGCGCAAAATGTTGCAAAAAAACATGGCGGAGTAAACCTTATTCCTCTTGCCGTGAATTATACATTTCTGCGCGAAGACAGACCTGAATGTCTTGCCGAAGTCGGAGAACCTATTATAATTACTTCTGAAAATGCAAAATTTGACAGGCATGCTTTTACTCAAAAAATTCAAAAGGAATTTGAAATATTATGTGATAATCAGCTTCAAACATTTTCAAAAGGTGAAGTTACCGGTTATGAATATGTTTTTAGACAGGATTTACCCTGGAATCGTAAAATAGAGAAAAAACTAAAAAATATTGCTCTTGAAAATGTAGAAACTGAATAATTTGTAATAAGAAGAATTTTATCGGGTTTGTATAGTTTGGTGTGCAGCCTGTAATATACTGCTATATTGTATCCGGTTATTTGTAAACTTTGTAACAATTATTTTTATTATTGTAAATAAGTATTATCGAAATACTTTATATAAATATCGTAATGTATTTAGGTGATTTTATGAATAATAATGCAGAGCTTGATTTAGACCTTGATATAAAATATATAAAAAAGCTTATAACTAAAAGTTCGGTATTTCCAAATAAACTTTTAAATAAACTTGCAGAAACAGACAGAATTATAATATCCAGAATTCATTTTGTTCGTTTTCAGTTCCGGAATATTTTTAATAACGGTCTATGGTTATAATTATTCGAGGAAATATCCGATAAATGGCAGGTTTCTAAAATATCCTTTATAATCAAGCCCGTATCCTACAACAAATTTATCATCTATTTCAAATCCGTAGAAATCGGGTTCTATATCTATTTGTCTTGC
>CALUSW010000045.1 GCA_944323535.1 Candidatus Gastranaerophilales bacterium
TGTACCAATTTTAATAAATATGTCTGGTTAGCATACTTTCTTGCACCTGCAGAAACCTGTAAAATGATAGGTGATTGCGTTTCTTCAGCAGCTTCAGCAATTGCCTGCAATATTTCCATATTGTTTACGTTGTAAGCACCGATAGCATATTTGCCTGCTAAAGCTTTTTTGAACATTTCATTTGTTCCAACTAACTTTCTTTCGCTCATATCAGTCTCCTCTTATTTTTATATAACGCTATTAATCTACATCAAAAATAATTTGTTTACAATATATAATCAGGTACCGGATTATTTTTATATATCCTTTCTTTGTATGAAAAATCGGGATATTTTTGTATATCGCGAGTTAAAATGTTATAATTTTTCCGTATATACAGTTTTTTAGGGGAAATTATGCTTCAGGAAGCAACTAAAATTTTAAATTCGGCTTTTCATAACAGTTTTATAAAACGGCTGAGCTTATATCTTCATGACTGCGTAAGAGAAGAAGTACAAAGCTCTACTTTCAGAAATTTAAAACAGGATAAAGAAAATAAGTGGATTTTTCTTGAAACACAAAGCAGCGAAAAAAAAGAAACTCCTTCGCTTCTTGATAATGAAAAACTGTTTACCTGCTATCCCCAGCCATTGAAGCTTGACGGTTCCGATTCATATCTGACTGAGTTAATGCTTCTCAGCGAAAACAGCCAGAAAGATAAATATTTAATCTACGGATATTTGTTTCTTGTCGGCAAAAATGCCAAAACCAAAAGAAAAAATGAATTTTTGACCCCGCTTTTATACACAAGCTGTAAACTTGAAAGAACAGGCATAAATATTGAATGCTCCGTTCAGGAAGAAGGTTTGTCGCTTAATACCGCTGCATTAACAAGTTTAATGAATTTATCAGGCGAAGAAGATGAAATAGATAATATGCTTGACGGTTTATTGGATGTAGTACCTAAACTTCCTTTGAAAGAAGAGGATTTGAGTATATTTTTGACTACATTAAAATCTTTAATTCCGGATTTGGAATTTGAACTTAATAAAGAAGAAGATTTTGAAAATAATGTAAAAGAAGATTCTGCCGCAGATTTTTACAGTGAAAAACAAATTAACTATGAAAATCTGGAAGAAGTAATAGAAGAAGCCGCACAGGACAGTGAAAAGCAGAAGCCTAAATTAAAAGCCGATAAGGTTGTACTAACAAATAAAAGTGCGATTATATTAACAAAAAGACCTATGGTTACAGCCGGAGTTCTGTATGAATTAACACAGATTTCGGAAAAACCTTCGGGCATAATCCGCGAAACAGCACTTAATATTGTCAATGAAGAGTATCTTCAGGGCAAAGGGAAAATGGCTTCCAAAATTATAAAAGAAAATAACCTTAAAGATTTTGTTGCCGTAACTCCGTTGTCTTTAAGTGATTCTCAGGAAGATGTAATAAAAAACCTTGAAGATAACACTATTTTATCCGTTTACGGTCCGCCGGGAACGGGTAAATCGCAAACCATCGTGAACTTGATATGCCATCTTATTTCTAACGGAAAAACTGTTCTTGTTGCTTCAAGAATGGATAAAGCAACAGATGTCGTTGCAGACAGACTTAATGATTTTGGTGCGCCATTCCTTGCTTTAAGAGCAGGCAGACCGAATTATCAAAAACAGCTTGCTTTTGATTTGCAGGACTTAATCTCTAATAAGGTTGACCTTGATACCGATTTTGAAAACTCAATTCTCGTTGATGTTGAAGATATGCAAAAACTTGTTTTATCTATTCGTGACAGAGAGAATAAATGCGAAGAAATAATTAAGCTTGAAGAACAATGGCAGAAGATTATAAAAGAACGCGACGAGAAAGAAAAACAAATAGGAACGCTTCAATTCCTTAACGGGAAATTATCTATGCAGGAAGTTGATGATATAGAAGGGGCAATTAATAATCTTGAAAAAAATGCAGAAAAACAGGGATTTTTTGCGAATATTACAACTAATTTTGCTAACCATCAATTAAAAAAAATTATAAAAGCTAAAAATTTTACTCCCGATTTTGAGAACCTTGAAAGATTAAAATTGGAGCTTACAATTGCAAGATTATCAACAAAAGCAAGATATACCGAAACTCAAATTTTCAAGATAGGAAACATTCATACTCTGCTTGAAGAAATAAAAATGCTCAAAAGAAAGCAGAAAACTCTTGCGGTTGAAATACTAAAAGGCAAAAGAAGAAATGCTTTAAAAGGACTTTTAAGAGATCAGGTAAAAAGACAGCGTTTAATAGTCCATACAAAAGCACTTGTTACGAGGAAGAAAAATCTTCAAAACAGACTGTTGGAGGATGAAGATTTTAAACCGTTGCTGGAAGCATTCCCCTGCTGGTGCGTAACAACTTATGCCGTTTCCAATTCGCTTCCTTTAAAACCGGCCTTATTTGACGTTGCCATTATAGATGAAGCGTCGCAATGCGATATTGCAAGCTGCATCCCCATTTTATACAGATGTAAAAAAGCTGTTATTGTTGGGGATGATAAGCAGCTTCCGCATTTATCCTTCCTTGAAAAATCGAAAGAACAGTCTTTTTTAAGCCAGTATGAAATTCCGGACAAATACCAGCTGATGTGGAGATTCAGAACAAATTCAATGTTTGATCTGGCAAATTATTATTCTACAAAACCGGTTTTATTGGATGAACATTTCAGAAGCTTTGCGCCCATTATAGATTTCAGCAATAAAGAATTTTACGGCGGCAGAATAAGGATAATGTCTCAGTGTAATGATTCAAAAATACTTGAATTCATTCAGGTGCCTGACGGAAAGGTTGATTTTGATATTACGCGCAATATGCCTGAAACTGAAGCTATTATGCAAAAATTACAGGAAATTATACAGGAGGATGACAGAATTAAAGATGAAAATCATATTCCTGTAACGGTAGGAATAATTTCTCCTTTCAGAGGACAGGTGGAATTAATAAAAAAAGCTGTTTCGCAGGTATTTACGGAAAGCGTTATAAGAAAACACAAAATAGAAGTAGGTACCGCACATACTTTTCAGGGGGATGAAAGAGATATTATAATGCTTTCATGGGCGGTTGCAAATAACAGCTTTAATCAGAGCCTTACTTTCCTTCAGATACCGAATTTGTTTAATGTGGCAATAACACGTGCCAGAAAAAAACAAATAGTATTTTTGTCAAAAGACCCGAAATCGCTGCCGCAGGGACTGTTAAAAGATTATATAGAATATGTCCAAACATATGTTGCCAGAAATAATTTAAAAGAAGAATTAAATATTGATGAAAATATTTATAAAAACTCTTTTGAAAAAGAAATTGCAGACACCTTAAGAAATGAAGGTTTTACCGTAACTGCCGGCAAAACAATTGCAGGGTTGAGTTCCGATTTAACCGTTATTGACCCTGCAAACAGGAGCATAATTATAGAATGCGACGGTGTTGAAGATAATATAAAGAACGTAAAAACACCTATTAAAAAACAGACGCTTCTTGAACGCTCGGGGGCAGTTGTAGAAAGAATTTCTTTCCGTGAATGGTATACAAGCTCTCAAGGCTGCATTGAAAGAATTAAGAATATCTTTAACGAAATGATATAGAAAAAAATGGATATTTTTGAAAAATTAAATCAATCAAAGTTCAGAACAAAATTCAAATTAAGAGAAAAAGAAATTGAATACATTAACTCAAAAGGACTTGATAAAATATATTCTCATGCCTGTGATTTTGTAAGAGTGAGAATTGCGCCTGCCCAAATACCAAATGACGGGAAACAGACTCCTATGAAGGGTCACCCTGTATTTATTGCGCAGCATGCAACAGCAACCTGCTGCAGGGGCTGTATAGAAAAATGGCATAATATTCCCAAAGGAACAAATTTAACAAATGAGCAGCAAAAATATATTGTCGATATTATTATAAAATGGATAGAAAAGCAGATTGAAAAACAAAATCAAATATAATAAGAAACTATCTGACAAATTTTTATTAATATATTAGGATAAATACCTATTAAAAGAGTTATGAGCGCACATACGTAAAGTATTATCCCCGGGAATATTCCCTGCTTTGTTATTGTTATTTCGTTTGAAGGTTTTTCATATAAGACTTTTATAATTTTAAAATATACAAAAATGCTTACAACTGTTGCAAGCATTGCCGCAAACATTAACGTCATAAATATAAAATCCGAACGAAAAGCTGATGAAAATAAATAAATTTTTGCAAAAAATCCGCTTGCGGGCGGCAGCCCTGCAAGTGATATAAGGCATATAGTTAAAGCTGTTGTGAAATAAGGACGTTTTGAAAATAGTCCCTTATAGTCCCCAATTTCATCAGTTTTATAGTCCCTGTTATATATTATCGAAGCTGTCCAAATTCCTATATTCATAAATATATATGTAAATATATAGAATATTGAGGCAGAAACGGAATATACCGTTAATATGCTTATTCCGAAAAGAATAAAACCCGAATGTATTATAGAGCTGTATGCATATAGTCTTTTAATATTTGACTGTTTTATAGCACCGAGAGCCCCGTATATTATAGTATATAGAGCAATAATTGCAGATATGATTTTTAATACCGGCGAAAATGAAAATATACATATAAATACGTTTATTATAAATGCGAATGCGGAAATTTTTGGTATGAGCGATAAATACGCACAGATATTATATGCTGCACCTTCATATACATCTATTATCCAGTTATTAAAGGGAATACATCCTATTTTAAACATTAAAGACAATAATATCAAAAGACATGCAATAAAAAATAACGGATTAATTGTTGAATTTGCATATATATTGCTTATTTCAGAAAGGCTGATACTGCCTGTTATTCCGTAAAGATAGGAAACTCCGAGCAGAAAAACGGCACTTGAGGCTGCTCCCGTTATAAGATATTTTAATGCCGCTTCTTTACTTTTGCGGTTTGTGTTAAAACCTGTAAGAAAATAACAGGATATTGAGAGTATTTCTATTGAAATAAATGCTGTTATAAAATCGTTTGAAGATACAAGAGAAAATCCGCTCAAAATACCTGACAGAAGAAGTGAAAAAAACTCAAAGGATTTTTGTTTCCTTAATCCTGTAAGATTTCCTGAAATAAATACAGCAAAAAATGCACAAATTAATAACATAATCTTAAAAGTACAGGTAAATATATTTGATAAATATACTCCGTTAAAAGCATAATATTCGGGAATTAACTGCACAAAAAACATTGCAATACAGGCAAATACAAGTCCTGTAGAGGTTATTATTTTTGCCGTTTTATATGCATTTTTTCTTATGAATAAAGAAAGTATTATATTCAGGACAATAAAGATTACTATTATTAATTCAGGCAGAAAAGCATTCTGTATGTCTTTTATAATTTCCATTAAAACACTCCCGCTATATTATATGTAACAGTTGAATATATAGAAATGGTATTTGTAAGTATAGAAGGAAAAATACCAAATATTATTAAATAAAGAGCAATTACGGCAAGAGCCGCAAATTGAGGTATATTTATATCCGAAATTTTATTAAGTCTTTTTGTAATTTCACCAAAGAATAACCCGTGAAATATTTTAAGCATATATACACTGCAAAAAATAACAGAAGAAAGCGCAATTAATGTAATTAACTTTGTATTTATAATTCCTTCGGATTGAAATAAAAAAGCCCCCGTAAAACTTAAAAATTCTGCAACAAAACCTGCTAAAAGAGGTATTCCCATACCGGCAAATATAACAGGAATTGATATAAGCATAAGTCGGGGCATTTTTTCTCCGAGTCCCTGCAATTTTAAAAGATTTTTTGTTCCGCATTTTACATAAATTATTCCGGCTATGGTAAAAAGTCCGGCGCTTATAAGTGCGTGTGAGAATAATTGAAAAATTCCGCCTGTTATTCCGGTTTCATTTAATGATGATATACCAAGCAGGAATATTCCCATATGGGCAATTCCCGAATATGCTATAATTCTTTTTATATCCTTCTGGTTTATTGCGCAAAAGCCCGCATATATTATACTTATTGCAGCAAGCAGCATAATAAAAGGCGCCAGTATTTCATATACCGTTTCCAGCATTTGAAGATTAAATCTAAAAATACCGTATGCTCCCATTTTTAAAAGTATTGAAGATAATATAATACTTACCGGCGTTGCGGCCTGGGTATGGACGTCAGGCAGCCAGCTGTGCAGAGGAACAACAGGAAGCTTTATTCCGAATCCTATAAATAAAAGCACAAAAATTAATGCTTTTATGCCGTCAGGTATAAATATAGTATTTATATTATTAAAATCGGAACTTAAAATTCCGTTTGAGATGAAATTCCAATAATAAAGCAGAAGAAAACCGGCAATAATAAATATGCTTCCGAAGAATGTATAAAGAAGAAATTTCATTGCTGTTTTTTGTTTATTTCCGCTTCCCCATTTTAAGAGCAGTAAATACATCGGTATAAGCTCTAATTCCCAGAACAGGAAGAACAAGAATAAATCTCCGGCGCCGAAAACTCCCGTAACTGCGCTTTGCAGTACAAATATCAAAGAATAATACAGCCTGTATGATCTTTTTATCATATTTTTACTTATAAATACGGATAATAAAAAAATAAAGGAGGTTAAAACCGTAAGCAGCAAAGATAATGAATCAAATTCAAAATTGGCATTAATCCCCAGAACCTCTATCCATTTATAGCTTGTTTTCATGGTAAATTCCGATTGCGAAAAGTTAAAAAATGCTGTTAGCAATATCATTAAAGTAAAATGAAAAATGCTGAAGCCTTTTGCAGTTCTTCTTATTATTTTTTCGTCATCCGAAAATAGAGGGCTCATTATAAATAAACTCATCATTAACGGAGTAAATATAACTAAAGGAATTATATAATTCATTATCCGGATACCCCCTTTGCATAAGCCGCCGCATGATATACTAATGTCACAATTGAAATTATGACTCCCGCCGTAAATATGGAATAAGCTATATATGTTTGTATATTACCGTTTTGAAGTCTTGAAATTATTTTTGAAAAGGATGTATTTATTCTGACTATTAAATATACAAAACCGTCTATTATATATTTATCCGTAAAATCCGATATAGCATATACTCTTTCAAATATACAGCCGATTTTTTTATAAACAAAAGGAAGATAAAGTTCATTAAACGAAAGGTTATACAAAAATCCTTGCATTTGTTTTTTATTTTTATAAACAAAATATGCAGCAAACAAGGCAGCTATACCAGTAATAACCGCAATTATACAATATTTATCAAAGTCCGAAGCTTTAAACATAAGTCCCGGAATAATAACAAACACACTTAATACAGTAAGTGCAGTTAACATTGTTTTTTCTTTAACAGGTAAAATATCATTTTTTTCACCTTCAAAAATTTTAAAATAAGATTTAAAAGAATAAAAAGCGGTCATAAATGATGTTATAAATATCAGTATAAGAACATATATATTAGCTGATGACGTTTTTATAAGTATTTCTTTTGAAGTAAATCCGCCAAAGAATAACCCTGATAATGACAAAGCAGCGATAATCCAGAAAACGGCAAGATAAAAATCACTTTTCCTTAAGGAATGCATTTCATCCATATCAAGAGTTTTAAAGGTTTTTGAAATAACTCCCGAGCATAAGAATAATAATGCTTTTGTAAATGAATGTATAACAAGGTATATTATAGCTGCAGGAATTGCCCCAAGTCCGAGTGCGGTAAATATAAGCCCCAATTGTGAAGAGGTGGAATAAGCAAGCATCTTTTTTATGTTTTTCCGGCTGCAAGCAATAAAGGCACATAAAACAGCCGTTGTTAAGCCTGCGAAAAGAATAATATACAAAAGTGTATTATTTAAAAGCGGAAAAATTCTTATTATAAGGAAAACTCCCATACAAACCATAGTCGCGGAATGAATCAATGCACTTACGGGCGTCGGCGCCTTCATTGCATCAACCAGCCATACATTAAACGGAAATTGTGCGGATTTTACAAAAGCCGCGATTATAAATAACAATAATATCAAATTGTAAAATCCGTCTGAAGTCAAAGCTAAAAGATGAAAACGGAAATCCTCAATACTGTTAAAAGCAAGAAATGTATCAGGAGGCTGTTTAATATATGTTATTGAAAAATATGCAAAGATTATAATTCCTGCTAAAAAGGCGCAATCACCTATGCGGTTTATTATAAATACTCTTTTTGCCGCTTTGGAGGTTTCTTTATCATTATGAAAAAATCCTACCAATATATAACTTGCCGCACCTACCAGTTCCCAGAATATATACATCTGTATAAGATTTGGCGACAAAATAAGTCCTGTCATTGCAAAATTAAAAAAGTTAAGATAAATAAAATATTTGTTAAAATCTTTGTTATCCTTCATATATCCGTATGAATACAACTGAACAATAAAACTTATAAGCATTAATATTGAAAGAAATACGCATGAGGTTAAATCAATATAAGAACCTAAAAATATATTAAGATTTTCACCGCTCAGCCATGGAAAAATACTTTCAATTACTTCCGTATGCAGTGAATTTTGTTTTAAAAGCATACCCGAAAATATAAGTCCCGTAAAAGAAGATAATAAAGTTAACATAAGCGTTACTTTATAACTGATATTCAATTTAAGGAAAATACCGGAAGCGATTATAAAGCATACCCATACAGGCATAATCAAAATTAAAAATATATTATCGGAAAAAAATTCCATTAACCTTTCAACTCCTCAATTTCTTCTGACATAAGTGTTTTTCTGTTTTTAAAAATGAGATAAATAAGAACTAATCCTATTGCGCTTTGAACGGCTGAAACTGCCGTTATAAATAGAGAAAAAACCATTCCTTTCAAAAAGATGTAGTTTTTAAAGCTTGTAAATGCAATAAAATTCAAATTTATTGCAGACATTATAAGCTCAATACAGATAAGCGCTTTTATGAGATTTTTTGAAATTACAAGTCCTGTAAAGCCTATTGCAAAAAGGATTAAAGCTAAAATTAAATAATGGTACAGCGTAATATTAATTATCATGTTGTTCTCCTTCGGGATTTGTTATCATTTTCTCTTCATTTTTTAGAGGAATATACGGAGTAAATATAAGCAGTGCCGATATTCCTATCATTGCAATTAAAAGATATATTCCGAGAATTTCAAAAGAATATAAATTGTGCCTTAAAAGTTCTGATGACAATTGTTTTGTTGTATCAAGAGATGTTAAAATATGCGATGAAAAAATATATTGTCTTATATTAATGTCATAAAATATAGTTTCTCTTATAAAATAAATTATTGCATATACAATCATAAAAATGCCGGAGATGATAAGAAATATTCCCGGATAAATTTTATTTTTCGTCTTATTTTCGTTTTTATAATCCGTAAGCATTATAGCCGTCACAAATAAAACGGAAAGAGCAATACCGTATATTGAAATTTGTATGACTCCGTTAAACGTGGCATTAAGAGCAAAAAATAAAAATCCGAAAAGAAAGAATGCGGCAGTTGCAAAAAATACGGAATTCATTATTTTTGTTGAAATTATCGCCATTATCGACGATATTATAAGCATTAGAGCAGCTATATAAAATAATACGGCATTAATTATTTCCATAATTTATATTTTCCTTCATTATTAAATTGTTCTTATCTTTTGAAGCAAGTTCATATTCTTTTGTTCGTATAAGCGCATTTTTCGGACAAAATTCAGTACAGCTGCCGCAAAAAATGCATTTTGTATAATCAATAACAAAATCATCTCCTATCATAATCGCTGTTTTAACAGGGCAGACTTTTTTACACAAACCGCATTTAATGCAGTTTTCTTTTATGTATTTAATCCGGCCTCTGAAATTTTCATTGAGCGGCTTTTTTTTCTCCGGATACTCCAGTGTTACATCGGGTTTTAGAGCATTTTTCAGAACCACAGCCAATCCTTTTAACAGCGCTTTTAAGGGATTTAAGAAACTCATAATCATAAACACCCCCTTATAAATTGGATAATACATAAAATAAACAGATTAAAAACGGAAAGCGGAATAAGTATATACCAGCAAAATTCAATTGCATCCGACTGTCTTAATCTTGGATAAGCCGCCCTGAACCACATTATTATAAGTATTAATATATAAGTTTTTATCATAAGCCAGAAAAATTGTTCAATATTTTTGACTATAGCGCCTGAAATTAAAGGCAGATTAAGCAGATCGGCAGCATAAACCCCGAATGGCGGATTATATCCGCCTAAAAACAACACTGCAATAAAAGCGGAAAAGATAAAAGTAAGAGCATATTCCCCGAGAAAAAACATGGCAAATTTCATGCCGGAATATTCGCTGTTATATCCTGCCGTAAGCTCACTTTCCGCTTCGGGAAAATCAAACGGAATTCTGTTCATTATAATAAGCGAGCAGATTAAAAATATAATAAATCCAAGGATAGAGGGGAAAATATTCCAGTTTAAAAATATACCGCTCTGTGCTTTTGTAATTTCATTTAAGTTCATTGACCCCGTTAATAAAACTATACCCGCAAGTACAATGAAAACCGGAATTTCAGAGCTTATTGACTGAACACAGGAACGGATGCCGCCTATTAAGGAATATTTATTACCGCTTGAATAACCTGCAAAAAGGACGCCTAAAGGCGGAAGCGATAAAATTGCCATAAACAGAAGTACTCCGCAGCAGGAATTATATGCCGTTAAATCTTCTGCGAAAGGAATAAGGCAATATACAGCCATAATTGGCGAAAAGACCAGCAGCGGCGCGCAAAAATATAAAAATTTATCAGCCCCGGACGGAAGAATATTTTCCTTAAAAAGAATTTTTAATCCGTCGGCGGCTGTTTGAAGACATCCGTTCAGCCCTACTCTGTTAGGCCCTTTTCTTCTTGTAAAAAATGCAAGATATTTCCTTTCAAATAATACAAGAAATAGTACTATAAAAATCAAAAGCACCGCAGCAAAACAAAAGTTTATAATATGCCATAATATTATAATCAGCCAGTCCGGAATATTAATCTGCCGCATAAAATCAAGATATATTACATAAAATAATCCCATTATCTGTCTACCTCCGGCATGATTATATCAAGGCTTCCGAAAACAGCCATTAAATCAGGAAGCAAATGATTTTTTGCTATTGTATTTAATAATTGAGCTGCATAAAAAGAAGGAGTGCGCCATTTTATTCTTAGAGGATTTGAACTTCCGTCAGCCGAAATTATGCACTGCATTAATCCTCTTGATGACTCAACTTCAGATATTACTTCGCCTTCGGGTTTTATTGAAAGCGGATTTAGTTTCAAATTAATTTCGTTGTCATTTTCATCTGTTAATAATCGGTCAAGACACTGCAAAATTATTTTATTGCTTTCTTTCATTTCATTTATTCTTGTAATATACCTGCAGTATGAATCTCCTGTCTGCTTTACAGGGATATTAAAGTCCAGCAGATTATATATAAGATAAGGTGAATCTTTTCTTAGATCTTTGGCTGCACCGGAGGCTCTTAAATTTGCGCCTGTTATTGAAAACTGTTCTGCGGTTTCTTTTGCCAGTATTCCGGTTTTCATTGTTCTTGAAGTAAAAATAGGATTATCCGATATTAAGTCTTCATACTCCTTTACAGAAGAAGGAAAGTGTTTTGCAAAATCATATATTCTTTTAAGTATGTCAACGGGAATATCTTTTTTAACACCGCCAAAGGTGTAGTAATTATACATCATTCTCGCTCCTGTCAGGTCTTCAAGAATGTCCATAAGTTTTTCTCTTTCAATAAAAGCATAGAACAAAGGCGACGTTGCGCCTAAATCAAGCAGATAACATCCAAGCCACAACAGATGCGACATTATTCTGTTCATCTCCATAGTAAGGGTTCTTATATATTTTGCTTTTATGGGAATTTCAATATTCATTAAAAGTTCAACCGCATTAACATAAGCATATGAACAGAAAAATCCCGATAAATAGTCAATTCTGTCGACAACGGGCAGATATTGTATATAATTTCTGTTTTCTGCCATTTTCTCCATTCCTCTGTGCAGATAACCGATGACAGGCTCAATATTCAGTATTTTTTCTCCTTCAAGCGTAACTTTAAGCCTTAGAACTCCATGGGTTGAAGGATGCTGAGGACCTATGTTTATTTCCATTATGTTAGTGTTAACACTATTCATAATTCCACCTTAGCCTTTCATCCTCCATTTTATAATTTTTTCTTAAAGGATGTCCTTTGAAGGAATCCGGAAGAAGAATTCTTTTTAAATCCGGATGATTAATAAAAGTTATACCGAATAAGTCATAAATTTCGCGCTCATCCCAGTTTGCATTCTTATATATTCCGCTTACGGATTCTGTTCGGGCATTATCATATTCAAGTTTGGTGCATATAGCCGCTTTATTTTGATAATTATCGGAATGCAAAATATATGTAATCTCAAATTCAGTTTTTATATCTTTGGCATAAATACAATCAAGACGATTAAAGAAATAAGAAGGCGATAATTTTAAAAAATTTAAAACTCCGGTTATATTTTTTGCAGACACATAAAACCGCTTGATATCAGGAACCATAATATCTTCTTTTATTATGTCAAATTTCTCTTTTAAATCTTCAAACATAGCTATATCCCCATTTTGAAGACTTGAATATCTTCTTTTTTCATTAAAATATCACAATCGTCAGGCTTAAAAAGATTAGACTTATGAGAAGCAATAATATTTTTTCTGTCGGTTATTGATTCTTTTTTTATTTCAGATTGCAATTTAATAATTGCATTAATTAAAGCCTCAGGCTTAGGCGGGCACATAGGGAGATAAATATCAACGGGAATTATCTTATCCGCACCGTATACAACGGAATACGAATCATTTGCAAACATTCCGCCCGAGCAGGCACAAGCTCCCATTGCTATAACATATTTTGGTTCTGCCATTTGTTCATATAGTTTTAAAAGAACAGGTGCCATTTTATGAGTAATAGTTCCGGCTATGATAAGTAAATCAGATTGTCTTGGAGATGCCCTGAATACTTCGGAGCCGAATCTTGCCACATCATAATCGGCGGCAGATACGCACATCATCTCGATTCCGCAGCATGAAGTTGCGAAAGTTAACGGCCATAGTGAGTTTGCCCGTGTCTGATTATATATCCGGTTTAATGACGTAAGTACTATATTCATATTATCTGAACCTCAACATTCCGGTTCTTATTGCATATATAAGCCCCAGCAAAAGGAAAAATAAAAAAATTGCCGTTTCTATGAACACAAATACGCCTAAAACATCAAAACATAATGCGAAAGGAAAAATAAATATAGTTTCAATATCAAAGATAAGGAACAAAATTGCAAAAACAAAAAACTGAATATTAAATTTTATTCTGGAGTCGGTTTTTACATCTATTCCGCATTCATAAACAGAAGTTTTTTCCGCATTTTCCGCTTTTGGCGCCGCTAAAAGCGAGCATATAAGCATAACTATGCCGAGAATAAAAGATAAAAAAAGGAATATGAATAAAGCCCCGAACTCTTGCATCTATCTTTACACCTTTTAACCGACCTTGAAATATTTATAACATACTATTATTATTTATATAAATAGTTAAAGTGATTATATTAAGATAGTTTATGAAAAAATTTTATTTACGATATATATATATTCTTTTGTGTTTTCTTTTTCTAATAAATGCTACGTATGCGGATAATTTTACACAGGCTGAAAACTATATACGAAAAGCAAAAACAACATCAGTTCCCGAAGAAAGCTATGAATACATACATAAAGCAAGGATATTGTATCTGGAGGAATATGAGAAAAATCCGCTCAATATTAAAGCCTTATTGGGAATGTCAACAGTAAATCAAATGCTAAAGGACAGAAGCGAGGCTAAATTATATGTATTAAAAGCTTATAATATGAACCCGTCAGATCCCAAATTGCAAAGAGCTATGGGAGATTTTTTCTATAGTTTTCAGGAGTATTCGACCGCAATAGAATATTACAAACTGGCACTTGCGTCAGGTCTTTTGCGCGATTTTGATACAAACCTTCAGAGTGCTAAATGCTACGAAAAACTCGGAGATTTGAAGAATGCAGAATTATACTATAAAATTTGTTTTCACTTAAATTCTAAATCACGCGAAGTTATGAACAAACTAAATGAATATGACTCGGCAAAACATCCCGATAACTCTCAAGAGCTTGAAGAAGCAAAATATAAATACCTGTTTAAAGATAAAAAGCTTCCTGAAGAGGAACAAACAAAGCAGGAGGCAGAAGAAATAATAGACCGGATTAACGGTATATAACAAACTAAAAAAACCTCTATTTCAGAGGTTTTTAAACGGTGTGTCTGGCGTGATTTTTTTGAGCCGTACAGATCAGGATGAGCGTTAAGGGTAGAACGTGAAGTTGTTTGAGCATACGAAAACTACCTGCATTTGAAGCGCTCAGACAAACTTGAAAATAAAAAGAACCCCTATTCAGAGGTTCTTTAAATGGTGCGTCTGGCGCGATTCGAACGCGCGACCTATCCCTTAAAAGGGGAGTGCTCTACCTGC
>CALUSW010000046.1 GCA_944323535.1 Candidatus Gastranaerophilales bacterium
TTTTTTAATAAGAAATCATCCGTTCAGATGATTTTTGATTATATAAATATTTGTAAAAGCATGGATAAAAAATTGAGAATATCTATTATTTATTCTGAAAATATATCGAAAATTAATTTTTAAATGAATAAAAATATATAATTTTGATATATTTACAAACAATAAAAAAAAGACTATTATTAGATAACTAAAAACAAGGGATTTGAAAAGTTTAATAAAATTTGGGGAAATGTAAAAGGAGATGGCAAATGAATAAGATTGTCAAAAGGGACGGAGCTATCGCTGTTTTTGATGCATCAAAAATAGAACATGCTATTTTAAAAGCGGCAAAGGTTACTAAAGAATTTGATGAAAAAACAGCTAAGAAAATAACAAATAAAGTTGTTCTAATGGCGCAGGAAATTGCCGGAAAAAAAGAATCAAACCTTAAAGCACCTACAGTCGAAGAAGTTCAGGATGCTGTTGAGATTGCTTTATATTCTTTTGGATATACGGCTACAGCAAAAGCATATATTCTTTACAGAGAGCAGAGAAAAAGAATTCGTGACTTTGCCGCAGGCTTAAATAATGATATGGTTGATGATTATCTGCAGCAGCTTGACTGGCAGGTTAATGAAAATTCCAATATGTCATATTCCATTCAGGGATTAAATAACTATATAGCTTCAAATATAAGCAAAAATTACTGGTTAAATAAAATATATCCAGAAGAAATTAAAAATGCTCATTTAAAAGGCGATATACATATACACGATTTGAATATTATTTCCGTATATTGTGTGGGCTGGGATTTAAAAGACCTTCTGCTCGAAGGATTTAAAGGAGTAAAAGGGAAAATTTCAAGTGCACCTCCAAAACATTTCAGAACGGCATTAGGGCAAATGGTAAATTTCCTCTACACTATGCAGGGAGAAAGTGCGGGTGCTCAGGCATTTTCTAACTTTGATACATTATTGGCTCCTTTTGTAAGATATGACGGCTTAAATTATGAGCAGGTAAAACAGGCGCTGCAGGAATTTGTATTTAATATGAATGTTCCGACGCGTGTCGGTTTTCAGACTCCGTTTTCGAATATTACAATGGACTTGAATGTTCCTTCTTATTATGCGGATCATCCGGTTATAATCGGCGGTGAATACAAAGAGGAAACATATTCTCAGTTTCAAAAAGAAATGGATATGATAAATAAAGCCTTTTTTGAAGTAATGATGGCAGGCGACAGTATGGGCAGGGTATTTACTTTCCCGATACCGACATATAATATTACAAAAGATTTTGACTGGGATAATCCGAACATAGAAGGTTTATGGGAAATGACCGCAAAATACGGAATTCCTTATTTCTCAAACTTTATTAATTCCGATATGAAGCCTGAAGATGCAAGATCAATGTGCTGCCGCTTAAGAATTGATAACAGAGAACTTGCATATAGAGGCGGCGGTTTGTTCGGCTCTAACCCTTTAACCGGTTCTATCGGCGTTGTAACAATGAATTTGCCAAGAATTGCTTATCTTGCTAAGGATAAAAATGAATTCTTATCTTTGCTTGCAGACAGAATGGAAATTGCTAAAACTTCTCTTGAAATTAAAAGAAAACTTCTTGAAAAATTAACCGATAACGGTTTATATCCTTATACAAAATTCTATTTAAGAGATATTAAATCAAGGTTTGGCGTATATTGGAAAAACCATTTTTCAACGATAGGTTTAATCGGTATGAATGAAGCCTGTCTGAATTTATTCGGAAAAGGTCTTGAAACGGAAGAAGGGCAGGAATTTGCTCTTGGTGTCATGAATTTTATGAGAGATAAAATAAGAGAATATCAGATTGAAACAGGCAATAACTACAATCTTGAAGCAACACCTGCTGAGGGTACAAGCTACAGACTGGCAAAGCTTGATAAATTTAATACTCCGTCTATAATTTGTGCCAATGAAAAAGAATATGATGAAGGGGCAGATCCTTATTATTCAAATTCAACGCATTTGCCGGTTAATTATACCGATGATATATTTGAACTTCTTGATCTTCAGGATGAACTTCAGACTATGTATACGGGCGGTACCGTTGTCCATGTATTTGCGGGTGAAAGGCTAAAAAGTACAACAGCAATGAAAAATCTGGTAAAGAAAATTTGTTCAAATTACAGATTGCCGTATTTTACATTCTCTCCGACTTTTAGTATATGTCCTAATCACGGATATGTAAAAGGCGAACATTTTACATGCCCTGACTGCGGGGAAGACTGTGAAGTATATTCAAGGATTGTAGGATATATCCGTCCGGTGCAGCAATGGAATAAAGGTAAAAAAGCCGAATTTAAAAACAGAAAAACTTTTGTTATAGATGAAGCAAGGTGTGAATGCAGTTTATAATCGGAGGCTTAAAAAAAACATCTCTTCTGGATTATCCTGATAAAATAAGTGCAATTATTTTTACTCAAGGCTGCAATTTTAACTGCGGATACTGCCATAATCCGGAATTACTGAAATTAAACTCAAAGAATGATTCATATAATACAGACTCATTCTTTGAGTTTTTGGCTTCAAGAAAAAACAAGCTTGACGGAGTTGTAATTACAGGAGGTGAACCTACACTGCAGCCTGATTTAAAATTATTTATACAAAAAATAAAAGAACTGGGCTTCCTTGTAAAACTTGATACAAACGGCAGCAATCCCGATATTCTGCAAACTTTAATATCGGAAAATCTTACAGATTATATTGCAATGGATATAAAAGCACCATTGGATAAATATTCTTTAATTACAGGAGTAAAAATTAAACCTGAAAAAATTTTATCAAGCATTAAGCTGATTTTAAATTCTGATACGGATTATGAATTCAGAACAACAGTTCTTGCGTCACAGCTGTCTTTTGAAGATTTTGAACAAATCGGAAAACTTATAAACGGGGCAGAAAGATATTATCTGCAAAAATTCGAAGCAAATACAAAAATAAATGATGAATGTTTAAGAAATGAAAAATCATATAAAGAAGAGGAATTTAAAAGAATAATTTTGCTTCTTCAAAGATATGTTAAAATAGTTGAGCTGAGATAATTATAGTTCAATAGAGTTTAGCTGGCAGAATGTTTTGAAAGAAGACCGTTCTCTTGTTGTAAATTCAATAAGATTGTTTAATTTTAATTCTTTTGCCAGATTTAATGCTTTTGTATACATTTCTGAAGTAACCTTTATATATTCGGAAGAATAAGTTTTCTTTGAACTCATGAAAGCTTCCATATATTTGGCATATGCAATATAAAGCTCTATAAGCTGATAACGTAAATTATACTGCTTTGCGAGCATTAAAGCTTTTTCCAAATACATTTTTGTCGCAGTTAAATCTCCCTTTCTCATATAAATTTCCGCAATAAATTTTTGGAAGTATATTATAAAGAAGTAATTATTAATTTTGGGACTCTGGGCAATTTCAAGTGATTTATTTGCAGTATTAAGCGCCTTATCATCGTCGCCCATATCCATTGTAATTCTGACTATTAATGCCCAGGACAATAATGCCCCTATTGCTACTTTTTCTTTTGCAAAATATGTAATTTCCTCGTTAAAAATTTCAAGCGCTTTTACGACATTTCCTTCTTCTTTTAAAACATATCCTAAGATAAGTTTAATAATATTTTTAATAAAATGTTCATTAATATTATTAGTGAATGCTGCAAGCTCAAATAAATCTACTTTGAGGTCATTTTTCTGTCCGGATAATACTCTGTTAATAATATTAATAAGATTCCATTCTGCAAGCAGATTTGTTTCCATATTTTTGTTTCTATAACTGTTCGAAATATTGTTTAAAATTTCGTTGGATTTATTAATATCTCCGCTGACAGTATTCGCAAAAGCATCTGTTAAGTTGATTTCAGAGATGTAATATCTGTTGTTATATTCGTATTTTTCTGTAAATTGTCTTATTTGTTCAATAATATTAAATACTTCGGGATTGCCTTGAAGCGCATATGCTTTTGCAAGTGAAAATTTGGATAAAAGCCATGCATTAATTAAAAGATGTTTATATCTGGTGCTAATTTGTCTTGAATATAGTCCTTTTTCAAGAGTCGGTATAATATCTTCATTAACCAGATTTATAACCTGTTCACTGTTGCCTATATTAATCAGAGCTTTCAATTTTCTTGTTTTGATTAAAGAAATATCAACAGGTGAAACATTTACATCAGCTGTACTGATAGAAGTGATTATAGCGTCAACTGCTTCATTTGCTCCGAAATAATTACCGGTAAGATAACAGCTTTTTACAAAATATCCGGATAAATCTATTATTTTTCGTATATCAGACTCTTTTATAACGGAATCAAGTACATTTGCAAGATATGTAATAGCTTCTTTCGGTGATTTTTCACATAAAAGTTTGCCGATTTCTTCATAAATTTGAGATTTAATTTCTTCTGAATTATTTATTTCAATTTCGTCTAAAAGTTTTAAAGACTGTTTTTGTGCTATTACATAAAGATTTGTATCGCCGAGTTTTGCGGTAATATTCGCTGTATTTTGCCAGATTAAGAATTCTTCATTTTTGTTTAAAGCTTCGGAGCATGATATCAATTTTTGCAGATTGCTTGATAATATAAGCGGTTTCAATGATAAATATAATCTTTGTGAGTTTTCTTTGTATAATAAATCTCTTTTTGCTTCTTTATAAATAAGTTTCCATAATGTTAAACTCTTAAATTCACATGTATAATTATCGACAGAAGTAATAAATAATTCCTGTTTTAAAAATTCGATTATTTTTTCTGCTTTTTTAACCGGCATTGTCACGGAAAGACATAAAATATTAACTGCAAATCTGTATCCCATAATAGCAGCCATAAATAATACATTTTTGGCGCTTGGTGATAAAGTATTTAACCTCAGTTTTATTAGTTCTTCAAAAGATACCGGATTAATTTCCGGTTTGTTTTCTTCTTCCAATAAAATATCATTGTCTTTTATAGAAATATATTTTGTGTCAAATAAAAGAGCAATTTCCTGTTCCATTCTTATGGCATTGCCGTCTGCTTTTTGTACAAGATCTTCTATATAGTTATCATCAAGAATTTCTTCGATATTAATAAATGCCGTTTTATTAACAGCTTTTATTAAATCTTCTTTTTCAAATTTTTTAATAACAATTGTTTCAAAAATACTTTCATCTAAGTTAGTCAAATCAAAGTAACTTTGTATAGATTTATTTTCCTGATAAGCAACAAATAATTTTAACCGATTATTAAAATAGCCTTTTTGCAGCATATATACAATAAAATCATAAGAAGCACCGTCCAGCAGTTCAAAGTTATCAATAGTTATTATAAGGTTGCTGTTTACAAGGAATGATTTAATTACTTTTTCTAATATTGAAAATATCTGCATTTTATTATCAAGGATATTTTCAAAGTTATCTTTTTGGGACGGGTAAAATATGTTAAGAAAAGCAGTCAGTTCATTTCCGGTAAGACAGGTAAAGATTCTGGCGAAATTACTTTTTTTGAAATCTTTAATAAATGATTCGGTGCTTGTTGTATATGGCGGAAATCCCATCATTCTGAGAAAAGCATCCTGAAAGAAACCAAAACTTGTTATTTGTACAAGGGGTGTGCAGCTTCCATATAATGAAGCATATCCCTGTGTTGAAAGATAATCACAAGTTTGTTTAAGTACAGCTGATTTGCCGCTGCCTTCCGCTCCGTTAACTGCTATAATATGTTTCGTTATTGATGTTTTTATTGTGTGAATAGCTTTATTAACTGCATCTTCTTGTATTTCTATTGCAGGGATATTATCTGATTTTGTTTCTGTTTGTTCGTCTGTATTCTCTTCTTCTTCCGGTTCGTTTTCTATACTGTTATGAATGTCTATATCGGTAATTTCTTCAAGAGGTTCAATTTCAATATTATCATTAACAAGTTCTATATCATTTTCATTTGTTTGTTCAGAAGTTTCCTGCTTATTTTGTATGTTTTCTTTTTCATTATCCTGAATTTCTTGATTGGATTTATCATCAAGAAAAACTCCGTCTATATTGAAAATTCGTTCTATTTCATCTTCTCTTTGACTGTAATTAGATATTGTCTCATATGAATTAATATTTGTATTTACATCCTCAAAATATTCAGTATTGTTATTTGGAATTTCTGTATTAATAAAGTGAGCCTGGCGCAGACTAAACGGACGGACTATTTCTGATTCTTCATTTTTCTTTTTTATTTCGTTATTTTCATTATTCTCTTTTTGTATATCAAAAGACATATGGCATTTGCGGCATTCTTCCGCAGAATACACATTTGAACTGCCGCAATAGGGACAAATTTTTATAAGTTCAAAACCGCAATTTTTACAGTGCTTTGTGCCAAATATATTGAGAGTCCCGCATTTAGGACAATGCATATTGACCTTTATTCCGCAATTATTGCACCTAATAACATTGTCAGGTAATTCAGCTCCACATTTACGGCAAATCATATCTAAACCTAACTCTTGCCGTTATCTAAAAAATTACTTATTAATTTTGATAACTGCATTAATCTTTTGCTGATTTCGGATTGTGATAGATTAAGAGATTTGGATATTTCTGTTTGTTTTAGCCCTTTTACATACCGGAGATAAAAAATATCTAAGAATAATTGTGATGGTATTTCTTTGTGTATAATACATACAGCATCGGCTATTTTTTGCAAACAGTCTTTTGTAATAAGTATTTCTTCCGCACTGTCTTTTGGATCGGGAAAATCCAGTATAAAATCAGGTCCGAGCGGCTGGGTTTTAACAGTTACCGCAGAATTAAATTCAGGGACTTTTATTTCTTTTGTCGGGACGTAACCGTCATTGCTTCTTCTTATTCTGCCTGAGTTTTTAAGAACACTTAATATAGAGGTATGCACTACTTTCGAAACGTAGCTTTCTATTTTCTGGATATTTGATGAAGAGTTAAAAATCATATATGATTTTTGGAAGGCTTCACTGCAAAAGTCTTCAAACAAATCTTCATTGCCGCGGAAGTTTTTATTTCCTCTGACAATTTTTTCTATTAATGATCTTTGTTCCTCAACTAAAAGCACTAGCCTTTTTCTCTAATCTCGCATACCCAATCAATATAATAACATAAATTACAATTTTATTACCACTTTTAGATAATATATATCGGATTTCATTGCACTATCACTAAGAATTTGGCTTTTTTCGCCTTCAAATGTTTCATTAATACTTTGTAACACAATATTATCAATTTGTTCTGAACCGGATGAATCGGCAACTGCAACTTTTTGAAGGATTCCGTTATTATCCACTGCCATTTTAACTGAAAGTGAATTGTTTTTTGGAATTTCGGTTGCATTCAGAATATTCTTTCGTAAATTTAATTTTAAAATGTTATCAAGATTTTGAAGATAAGCTTTAAATGTTTTATCGGTAAAAAGTTCAGCACTGCAAAGCCAATTTATTCCCCTGAGAGATACTGGCGCTCCGCCTTTTGAGAAGGCATTAACAATAACTTTGTTTACGTCTCCTGTCGGAGTATTTTGTGTTTTCAGTAAATCTTGTTCCGTTAAAGGCGGAACTTCAATTGAACCTGATGCCGGAGCAGGTTCTGCAGGCTGTTGATTTTCCTGCTGGACAGGTGCAGCTTCTGTTGGCATATTATTTGCAACCGGAATTTCAATATTATTTTCTTCAACCTGTTCAAACATATCTTCTGTTTGCTGTTGTGTCGGAATTTCGAGTGTATTATCCGTTGGTTGATTTGCGGCAACGTTGTCATTATTTTTCATATTTTTTAATAAGAAGAAAGTTCCGCCACTGGCAAGACCTAATACTATTAATAAAGATATTACTAATAAAGCAACTTTAGCTGAAGATCTTTTGGGATTTTTTGTATAATTTTCTTCATAGTCATCTTCATCTTCAAACTCTTCTTCATCTTCGTAATCATCTTCATTATTATCCGGGTTTTCATCGCCTTCTTCTTCAATGTCGTCGTTAAGTTGATTATCTTCATTGTATTCTTCAATATCTTGAAGTGAAGAATCTGTATCATCAATTTCTTTATACTCTAAATCGTAATCATTGCTAATATCCGGATTATTGTTATTTAAATCAGATTCAATTTGATCGGTTTTTTCATTATCCGGTTTTGAAATTGCTTGTGTTTTATCTGTAGTATCCGTTAGTGTATTGTCATTTTCTTCCGGTATATCTTCCAACAATTCAATATTATCTGCCGGTTGTATTTCGGATATATTATCATCGGGATAATCGTCAAAAGTATTTTCGTCAATATCATCTATAGGTTCTATTTCGGATTCAATACTTTCTGCATCTTTCGGATTTACGTTTGTAATGTATGAATAAATCGGTTCGCCTGCTTCATCATAGTCTACTATTACTTTTTGTACATTATCTTCAACAATTTTATCGTCTTCATCGTTAATAGGTTCAATATCATCGCTTAATATGGAAATATCGTCGGAAAAATTATTATTTTCGGTGTCCAGTATTTCTATATCGTCTTTTAAAGTATTTGTTTCAGGTTCTTCAACAAGTTCAAAGTCTTTTTCGTCTGATGTTTTTTGCTTTTCATCGTATATTATCTGCATTTCTTCAGGCGGATTATTTTCAACTAAAGAGAGGTCTTCATGGGAATTATCTTCTATTATTTTTAATTCGTTGCTGTCATCTTCTTCTTTTAAAGGTTCAATAACAGATGCCCCCATTGGTCTTTCCTGAATTGTGTCATCTGCAATAAAATCATTATCATCATTAAACAATTCATCCAGTATATCAGAAACTGTTTCTTCTTCCGCTTCTTTGTCGTTTTCGGCCGAATCTTCACTATTGTCTTTCTCTTCTCCGATATAAATAGTTTCTTCTTTACCTTCATATTTTTTATCATCAACATTCTGCGCGCCGATTATGGAGAGAGTTTGATCTTCCAGTAAATCAGGATATTTGCTTACATTGCAGCTAACCATTTCAAATCCCGTAAAGCAGCAAAACTCTGTTCTGCATTCATTGCAGTTAAACAGATGCTGCAGTAATTTGTTCTTTAATTCTTTATCAATCTCATTATCCATTAAACCGAGATATGATTCTCTGAACAAATTATGTTCTTCCTGTGTAAAATTACAAATTTTTTTGTCTTTAATTTTATTTAAGAATTCATCATAGTTTATAAGTTCATTAAAATTAACACTCAGATAATGATAATCAAAAGGTTCTTTTTTTACGGTTCTGCTGTCTGCTATACCTACAAGCTCGGCAGTCGTCAGAGCGGAGTTAACTTTGATTATAATATAAAAATCGGCAGCAATATTATTGTCAAAATGTATTTTGGGGAGCAGAACAGCTTCTCCTCCTGTTACTATTCTTACATCCAAATGCCAGTTATTAACATATAAATCAGAAATTTCATATTGTTCATTTAACATTGGGTTTCTAAAGAGAGTCATTGCTTTTTGCAGCTCATACGGAGTTTTTTCCAGAAGATTTATAAAAGAATATAATGCAACAATTGATGCGTATGCTCTTTTTCTTTGAAACTCATCTGACAATAAGGAGGCATATATCTTTGCATAACTGTGGGCTTTTTCATCTATAGTAAGTTTTATTGTATCCGTAGAACTCATTTATTATCTCTCTCCAAATTTATTAAGTACTTCTATTTATATAGATAGCAGTTATAAATAAAATATTCCAATTATCCTGAACACTTTCTTTTGACTGCTGTATATGCTATAATAATATTGGCTCTATTTGTTGTTTATTATTTTAAGAAATGTAAATATTTCAAAATTTGACAGGTAAATAAAACAATTTTTTTTTATTAGTTGTTTTTTAAATGTACCAAGGTGAAGGAGGTAATTATGAATATAAGTCCCGTAAGTTTTTCAAGTACAGCTGCTGTACAAACATCAAGTTTTCAAGATAAAATCAGTCAGCCTCAGGCGTATATTGCGAAAGAAAAGCCGTCTGCGGCAGCAAATTTAAAAGGTAAAGACGGAAAAGGAAATAGCCCGTTAAAAACACTGGGAAAAGGTATATTAGCTGCGGCTGTTATATTAGCGGCATTGGGTCTAGGTGCTAAAAAAGGAGTTTTCAAACCGGGTTCAAATGAAACAATTAATAAAATGAAAAAGCCGTTGGAAACAGCCGGGAACTTTGTTGCGGACAAATTTTCTACTGCTGTTAAATTTGTAAAAGATAAACTCCATATCGCAGACGCAGCTGATGATGCAGCAGCGGTTGTTAAGGAAGCTGCAGATGATGTTGCGGCAGCGGCAGCAGAAACAGTCGACAAAATTGTATAAATGATAGAATAATTACCTCATTAAAAGAAACTTACTATAATTGGTAAGTTTCTTTTGTTTTGTTTATAAACTGGTATAAAGCAAATATTTGTATTAAAATATTTACATTAGAATAATGGCGGGTGTTAAGAAGTGGAAAATAAACCGGTAGTAGCAATAGTGGGACGTCCGAATGTGGGAAAATCCACATTCGTGAACAGATTGCTTGGCGCGAGACACTCTATTGTTGACGATCAAGCCGGAGTTACCCGTGATCGTATTTATTTTGATGTTGAATGGATGAATAAAGAATTTACCGTTATAGATACCGGAGGTATTATTCCGGGTGACGAAGATGAAATTATGCTTAACATCTTTACTCAGGCAAAAATTGCCTGTGATGAAGCGGATAAAATAATTTTTCTTGTTGACGGCAAAGACGGTATAAATCCCGTCGATTTTGATATAGCTAATATTTTGAGAAGAAGCAAAAAGGATATTTTTCTGGCGGTAAATAAAATAGATTCGCCTGAAAAATTTTTAAATATTAATGATTTTTATGCTCTGGCACTTGGAGAGCCTTATGCCGTCTCTGCCCTTCATGGCTCGGGCGGAGTCGGTGATTTACTTGAAGCCGTAACAAAAGATTTTGAATATATTGAAGAAGAAAAAAAATCCGAAAATATACGTATTGCAATTGTAGGAAAACCTAATGTCGGTAAATCATCTATTGTTAATGCCTTATTAAATAAAGAACGTGTTATTGTGTCTGATATTTCAGGTACAACCAGAGATGCTATAGATTCTAAAGTCAAATATGAAGGTGAAGAATTTATTCTGGTTGATACGGCAGGCATAAGAAAAAAATCAAAAGTAGACTGGGGTATAGAAAAATTTGCGGTAGATCGTTCCATACGCGCCATAAGAAATTGTGATACTGCTGTTCTTGTTATAGATGCAACGGAAGGGATAACGGATCAGGACAAAAAAATTGCTTCAACAATTATTGACGCCGGAAAATCAATGATTCTGGCTATAAACAAATGGGACTTAATAGAAGATAAACAAGCTTCTACTATAAATAAATTTGAGAAAAAAATAGAAAATGAAATGCCGTTTTTAAGTTTTGTTCCTAAAGTCTTTATAAGTGCAAAAACAAAACAAAGATTGGTAAATATATATAAATTAACAAAAGAAGTATATTCTGAAGCAACAAAAAGAATATCAACAAGTCTGTTAAATAAAGTTATTATGGAAGCGGTATCGATAACCCCTCCTGTAAGTATAAAAGGCAAAAGACTCAAGATATTTTATGCGGCACAGGTAAAAACGCAGCCGCCGACTTTTGTTTTATTTATAAATAATGAAGATTTTCTGAAAGATAATTATATTAAATATCTGGAAAATAAATTAAGAGAAGCTTTTGGATTTAAAGGTAATCCTATAAAAATTTCCGCTAAAGAAAAAGGAGAAAAAAAATGACTTTAATAGTTATAAAATTGATTGCTTTGGCTATAATATCATATCTTATAGGCTCAATACCGACAGGTTATCTTATAGTAAAATGGCTAAAAGGAATTGATATAAGAAAAACAGGCTCGGGTTCAACTGGCGCAACAAATGTAAAAAGGGTATTAGGGACAAAATGGTTTTTTATTGTAATGCTGCTGGATGCATTGAAGGGGGCTGTTCCTGTACTTTTAGCGGTTCGCTGGTTGAATTTCTATGATTACAGAGGCTTATCTCCGGTTGTTGCGTCATTAGCAGTAATAATAGGTCATAGCAAGTCAATCTTCTTAGGTTTTACCGGAGGAAAGTCGGTAGCTACAGGAGTTGGTACAATCCTTGCATTATGCTGGCCGGTAGGTCTTATTATTGCGGCTGTATGGGGAATTATTACTTATACAACCAAATATGTTTCGCTAGGGTCTGTTATTGCTATCTCTTTAGCTCCGGTTTTAATGAATGCTTTTAATCAAAATGTATATTACATCTGTTTTGCTGCATTAGGTGCCGTTTATGTAATCATAATGCATAAAGAGAATATTAAACGCTTATTGCAGGGAAAAGAGAATAAAGTAAGAAAATAATGGCTAAATATACCGGAATAAAAATAATATCCAAAGTGGAGGTTAAAGACAAAAAAACTCTGGCGCTTGTATATACGCCCGGAGTTGCTGCATCTTGCCTTAAAATAAAGGAAAATCCGCAGGAAGTTTATGATTATACAAATAAAGAAAATTCTGCTGCCGTTATTTCTTTTAACTATGAAGAAGCTTTAAAACGTGCTGTTTTTTTAAAAAGTTCTTTAGGTATTGATGCTTATCCGTTTGAAATATCTTCAAACAATCCGGATAAAATAAAATTAGTTGTGGAAAATATAGAACCTTCATTCGGTGCCATAGATTTAAGCCTGATGGAAGATTATGTAAGAAATATAGAGTTTAATGTGTCAATTCCTGTAATAAAAGGCAGAGTTGAAAATCTTAAAGAAGCATTGTTATGTGTGTCAAAAAATCTTTTTATGTTTAATATTGAAAGTCTGGAAGGAACAACGGAGGAAAAATCGCTGCAATTAAGAAAAATGGCAGGCGGTGTTATAGAAACGGAGCTGACGGAAGAAAAACATCAAAAACCGGTCGGTATAGTATCGGACGGAAGCGCTGTTCTTGGGCTAGGTGATATCGGAGGACTTGCCGGGCTTCCTGTTATGGAAGGCAAGGCTGTGTTATTTCAAGAACTCGGAAATGTAAGTGCTGTGCCTTTATGTTTAAAAACGCAAAATCCTGATGAAATAGTTGAAATTGTTCTTCTTCTGCAAAATTCTTTTTCAGGAATAAATTTAGAAGATATTAAAGCCCCAAGATGTTTTGAGGTCGAAAATAAACTGATAGAAAAAGCAAATATACCAATTTTCCACGATGATCAGCATGGAACGGCTATTGTTGTACTTGCTGCATTATTAAATGCGCTGCATCTGGTAAAGAAAAATATTGAAAATGTAAAAATAGTATTTTCAGGGGCAGGAGCTGCGGCAATTGCGGTTTGCAAGCTCATTCTTGCAGTAGGCGCGAAAAATATTATTATGTTTGATGTTGATGGGGCAATATATAAAGGAAGAGAACAAAATAATTTTGCACATGAAGAAATTTCAAATTATACAAACTTAAATTCTTTTAAGGGTTCATTAAAAGAAGGAATCAAAGGAGCTGATGTTTTTATAGGTCTTAGTGCTCCTGATATTGTTAGTGAAGAAATGGTAAAATCCATGAATTGTAAACCGATTATATTTGCACTTGCAAATCCGGTGCCTGAAATTCTTCCGGATAAAGCAATTGAATATGGCGCTTTTATTGCAGCTTCAGGCAGAAGTGATTTCCCTAATCAAATAAATAATTCACTTGTTTTCCCGGGATTATTTAACGGAGTTTTAAAACATAACATAAAAAAAATTACAAATGAAATTAAACTTAATTGTGCTTTTGCACTTGCTTCGCTTGTAAAAGAAGAAGAACTAACAATAGACTACATTCTGCCTGATGCTCTTGACAGGAGTGTGCCTGAAACAATTTCAAATAATGTTATTTAAACATCTGTTTTTGAGTGGCG
>CALUSW010000047.1 GCA_944323535.1 Candidatus Gastranaerophilales bacterium
GGGATGACATGAAAAAATAACCTGTTAGGCTAAATCCGTTTTACAAAGTGAATTAAAATTTGTTGTCACCCTGAACTTGTTTCAGGGTCTGACCGGCTTAAAAATTTCATTTCCTATTGATAAGATTCTGAAATAAATTCGGGATGACATTAAAAAACCAACCTGTCATGCTGAACTTGTTTCAACATCTTAAAAATTTTGTATAAGGCTGTTATTTGAAAGAACGGCGTTTGCTCGTTTTGAAGTTTTTATTTTCAACTGGTAAGATCCCGAAATAAATTCGGGATGACATGATAGTATTAGAGTAATAAATACATTCACTAGGATATAACAAACCAACCTGTCATGCTGAACTTGTTTCAGCATCTTTCCAACTCGAAGCTTTCATTTCCAGCTGGTAAGATCCCGAAATAAATTCGGGATGACATAAAAAACCAACCTGTCACCCTGAACTTGTTTCAGGGTCTGACCGGCAAGATGTTTTTGTTTCCGGTTGGCAAAATCCCAGAATAAATTCGGGTTGATATTTTATTTCTCTATATAAATCCCTTTTTTAAGATATTTAGTTAATCAGGTCTTTATGTATTTTATAAAGAATCTTTAAATGACTTTCATCCGGTTTTTTTAAATATTCTTTAAATTTAGATTTTATATAAGTAATATCTTCAAGTGAATCAAAATTAAATAATTCTTTTATTTCAACATTTAATGCATTTGAAAGCATAACAATCAATTCAAAAGACGGATTAGCACCGGCGGTTTCTATTTTTGAAATATGATTGGTGCTTCTTCCTACCATTTCTGCAAGTTTTTCCTGAGTATATCCTCGTTTTTCTCTCAAATATGCAAGCCTTGCAGCAAACAGCTCTTTTGTATTTTTCATTAAAAATTCCCCGTTTTTATAAATGTTATATTTAAATTAAATTTATATAAATTGAATATTATAATTGTTTTATGTATAATACTAATCATTACATGATTAATATTGAGCTAAGGATTAAAATATGCTTAATAAAACGCTTGGGAAAATATTTCCGGTTATGAATAATAAAGAAAAAACTCATAATGTAGTTATGGTTTAGGGCACCAAAATTAAAAAGAATGATATTAGAAAAATGAAAGAAGCTTATAAAAACTATAAAAATAAGTATCAATATAAGTTACTTGAAATTGAAGTATTTAAAAGAAAATATGAGGTATAGCAATTAATATGAAAAAACCGTATAGAAGCAAGTTTATACATATTGCTAATATAAATAATTCATATATGAACAGGTATAAAATAAGGTATACATTAGGTTTTTTTAAATTAACAATTCCTAATAGAGCGAAGCTGGAATTTTTCAAAAATAAAAAAGAAGAAAAAAAACTTGTAAAATATTATGAATATAAAAAGGTAATTGATGAATTAAATAAAAACAGAAAAAATAAAAATCCCATTCTTACAATTATTTTATTAACATACAATCATAAATCGACAATAGAAAAATGTATAAAGAGTCTTTTAAATCAAGAAACACAATATGACTACATTATCAAAATATGTGATGATGCTTCGACTGACGGAACAACAAAAATTTGCTTTGAATATGCAAAAAAATATCCGGAAAAAATTGAATATATACTTCAACCAAAAAATACAAAATGTAAGCATTTCTTTGAAAATGTAAAAAGTGTAAATACAAAATACTGGTGTTTTATTGACGGGGATGATTGGTGGCTGGTTCAAGATAAAATAGAGAAAGCCATTTCTTTCCTTGAAAATAATTCGGAATATTTAACTTATGGGACCAATTATTATTGGAATAAATTTGGAAAAATCAAAGATTTTAATAAAGATATGATACATTTTTCTAATAATGATTGTGATGTTGATTTCAATCATTATATTTATATCCATCCGTCAGCAAGAATACATAAAAATACTATTCATTGGCAGGATAAAGAATATAAAGACCTTAGAAAATCTGATATAACAATGTATTTGTTGTACTTAGCAAAAGGGAAATGCTATTTTGAGAATACGATAACTGCTATTTATAATATTACAAAAGATGGACTCTTTCAATCTAAATCACTATATGAACAGGCGTATGCATCTAATATAGTTAATTTTAGCCTTAGTCATTTATTAAAATGGAAATATGACAGTTTTTTTGAAAAAAGAGTCAGCAAAACTCCTTATTGTTCTATATTAAAATATTTTTTCGGTAAATATTGGGGTTGGAAAATATCGATATACTTTGCAAAACAAAAATATATCAAAATTGAGCTGAAAAAGATAAAAGAAAAATACAAAAAAATTGAAGACGATTACTATTTAAGGAAAATATAAATGACTTTATCACAGTATAAACATGTCATAATAAAGGGAATTAGTGCTGTTGTTCCTCAAAGAGAAATAAATATATATGATGAAGCTCAATATTATGAAAATAATATAAAAAAAATTGACAGAATGAGAAAAATTGCCGGATTCTATAAAAGAAGAATTGTAGAAGAAGGTACAACTGCTTCTGATTTATCTATACAGGCTGCCGAAATTTTAATAAATGGTTTACATATAAACAAAAGTAATATTGAAGCACTTATTTTTGTAAGACAAAGACCTGATTATGCAAGACCCTCAACAGCCTTTTTTATACATGAACAATTATGACTTGAAAAATCAACTTTAGCTTTTGATATATCTCTTGGCTGCACAGGCTGGATGCAGGGAATGTATGTTGCGCATTCTTTAATTGAATCAGGAGCTTGTAAAAATGTACTGCTTCTTGCAGGTGATACCCCAAGTCTTGAAATTTGTATTGACGATAGAATCAATGCTCCTGTATTCGGAGATGCAGGCAGTGCGACCTTTTTGGAATATTGTGAAAAAGAAAATTCTGCTTATTTTGATGCAGGTGCGGATGGCAGCGGTTTTGAATCATTAATATCTCCTGGAAGCGGATATAGATTTGGATTAAAATATCCGCTTGATAAACATATAGAGGATAATAAAAACTTACTTGAACCGTTTACGGATAAATTTGGAAATGAAGCCAGAATTACGGATATATATATGGACGGTATAAAGGTATTTGGATTTACAATGAAAGAAGCACCTGCCTCAATAAAAAGAGTACTAGAATTTTCTAATCTTAACGAAACAAATATAGATTATTTAATACTTCATCAGGCAAATAAACAAATAGTTCAGAACGTAGCAGATCTGGCAGGATTTCCCGAAGAAAAAGCTCCTTACAGTTCTTTTGAAAACTATGGTAACGCTTCTGTAGCCTCTATTCCCGTAGCAATAAATCATAATTTATGTAATAAGCAAATTAAGAAAAAGATTTTATGTTGTTCTTTTGGTTGTGGTTTAGCTTGGTGCAGCGGTATTTTTAATTTTAATAGTGTATATCTTTCGGGTGTTCAAAATTATATAGAACCAGAAAATAAAAAATCCAGACAGGATTGGATTGATTACTGGAAGAAAAAAATTAAAGGAGGATAAATTATGAAAACAGCTGATTTTTTAATTGAACTTGAAGATATTCTTCAAAGAGAAGAGCCTTGCAAAGAAAATGATAATTTGTGTGATTATGATGAATGGGATTCTTTATCTAAAATGGCTTTAATGGCTTTTTTTGAAAAAAATTTCGGATTAAAAGTTAAGCTGAAAGACTTGAACGATGTAAAAACAGTATCTGATTTAATTAATTTTGCCGGAGAAAATATCAAATGATATCTTTCAATAAAGAAGATAAAATAATTGTTACGGGTGCAAGTTCGGGAATAGGTGAAGGTGTTGCCATGCAGTTGAATGAACTTGGCGCAACCGTTATTGCAATAGCAAGAAATAAAGAACGGCTCAAGGCAATGAAAGAAAAATGCAAATATCCGGAGAATACCTATATTGAAATTAAAGATTTAACGGAGGATATTGACAATTTGCCCGTATATGTAAAATTTTTAAAAGAAAAATACGGTAAATTTAAAGGTCTTGCATATTGTGCCGGGGTTGTGCAGGTAAAACCGCTGCAATTACTTGAACTTAATGATGTTTATAAGCTCTTTGACATAAATTATTTTGCACCTGTTTTTATGATGAAAGGTTTTGCTGATAGAAGAAATAACATTGGCAAAGGTGCAAGTGCAGTTTGTATAGCTTCTTTAGCTTCTCAATTTTCATCAAGAAGTATGTCAATGTATTCGGGAAGTAAAGCGGCGCTTATAAGTTCAATGAAATCAATAGCAAAAGAATGCTCGCTTTCCGGACTTCGTATTAACTGCGTTTCGCCGTCTGATATTAAAACACCTATGGTATTAAATGATGCCGCGGAATTTATGCAGGATAAAGAGAAAAAGTATCCGTTCGGATACGGGGATGTTTCGGATGTGGCAAATATGGTAATTTATCTTCTTTCGGATAAATCAAAATGGATTACGGGACAGAATTATATAATAGATTGCGGGGTAATATAATGAAAAAAATATATGTAGTGGGCGGAAACGGATTTGCAAGAGAATGCTATAATTATTTGATTGATATTAATAAAATAAATCCGGAGATAGTTTTTGCCGGTTTCCTCGGACATGGCGGCTACGGTCATACTGTAGATTATCTTAATTTGCAGAAGTTTTATAAAGGAGAAGTATCAGAACATAAATTTGAAGAAGACGAATATGCTGTTATTGGTGCAGGCTACCCTAAATTGCGGAAGAAAATTTATGATGATTTAAAAAATATGAATATAAAATTATATACATTAATAACAGTTGATTCTTTTATTAATGAATATGTTAATATAGGAGAGGGAAATATATTTAACAAATCAAATATTACATCTCCTCACATAAATATAGGAAATGGAAATCTATTTAACGGCAATATTACAATAGGGCATGATGTTGAAGTAGGTGATTTTAATTTTTTTGGTCCGCGTTCTCAGCTTTTAGGAAATGTAAAAGTAGGAGATATGAATCAAATAGGTGCAAATTCAGTTCTGCTTCCGGGGGCTAAAATTGGCAGCTATAATAAAATTGCACCTTTAAGTTCAATTTATAAAGGCTGTAAAGATAATTGCTATATGCTGGGTAACCCCGCACTGAAGATTGGAGCTGTCAGTTAAATTTTAGTGATAATAAAGCTAAATTCTAAGTCCTGTTGACTTAGATGAGATTTTATTAAATGTTTCAAAGGCTTTAAAAGTATCATTGATATTTACTGTTTGTTCCGGCGGCTGTTCATTTATATTTTGTTTTTCTGTCTTTGAAATTGTATTATCATAATTTGAGAATATATTAAATACACTGCCCGGAGATTCTTCTATAACAGGTTTTTCCGTATATTTAAACCTTTTTTTCCTTTTAATGCTTTCGGGTGTTTCTCCCATTTCTTTAAGCTGCTTTTTATAAGACCTGTTTGCAAGCAGATTTTTTAATATTGGCATTAATACATTGCTTGCAAGAATAGTATAAGCAATAGTAGCCATGATAAGATAGCCGTTTCTTTGTCCGCTGATTTCATCATAGGCTTTTCCGTTATAATACCTTTTGTAATTTCCTTTTCTTATTATGTCAAAGTCTGTTGTTATATCTTCCATTGATGCCATAGGAATGACTTTATTAGGATCCGGCGGATTAATATTTATTGTACCTGCAATATTTTTTATGGAATTAGGTATTTTGGGAGAGTTTTTGATATAAGATAAAGTAAGACCTATTGTATCCGTAATAGATTCTTTTAATGGTTTTATATGCTGTGTACTGTATAAATCATCTCTTGAAGCACCTACTGTGGGCGCTATAACGTCAATTAATTCATTTCTGGCAAATTTTGTTGTCCATTGCCCCGAGTCGAATTTTTTCATTAAAAAATTGTTCAGCAAAAAAGGGGGAATGATTGTTAATACTAAATCAAGACCGAGTTCTTGCCATTCCTGGGTTATAAGATAATCTTTATTTTCCCTGTCACTTCTTTTTAACCCGCCTATTTGTGCTATGTGGCTTGAAAGAATAGAAATAGCATTGAAAATCAGCATTATTACTGCTGTTTCTTTGCTGTGAACAAATATAAAATCGGCAACTTTTTTGCAGTATGAATGTATAGCAGATCTTCCTATATATTTTTGAATGAAATTATATACAGGTCCTACAACATAATTTGCCAGCAGCGTTTTCGGACTTCTCATCTTTTATTCTCCTTTTTAAGATGTCCGAGGAAAAATTCACGATAAGCCGTAGGCGTGAGTGAATTTTTTTGAGTGGCGTTTTGAAAAGGTGAGCAACGGGACGGCGACGATGAGTCGGCGGTAGGTTGCGACACTGGATTATTTTCAGAAGCCGAAGTGTCTTCAGCTATTATCTTGATAATTTTTATAAGTTTGGTTTTAATACTGTTAAGTATTTGTTTTTTTCTTTCAAACCAATCTTTAATTTTTTTGCTTCGGCTGTCATAAACATCACTAAAAGATTTTAACCAGGTTTTATTTTCTTTTACAAATCCTGAGATTAAATCTTGCAAATCACTTGTTAAAGGCACATCAACTTTTGAATTTGAAAAGAGAATCATAAATAATACGGCAAAAAGAGTTCCCAGCGCTTTATTGTATTGTCTCATCTGTAGTTTTGCCATTTCAGGTTCTCTTCTTGAAAGAATTACGGCAGATTCAGGCAGAAAATAAAGATTTAATTTGTTGTGTTTATCAAGTCCGATAAAATGATCCGTTAATTTAAGAAAACCGGCTCTTATGGCAACGCCGGTAAATCCGCCCGCCATTGCTTTTGATGCGGATTTTATTGCGGAATCTACTTTCTGATCCTCCTGTACAAATTTTAAATCTATCAAAGGCGTAAGCATCAATGCGGTTGTAGCCAGAAACAATTTTTGTTCCGGCATACTTACATATTCCCCTGCCACTTTGCCTATTTTTCCTATAAACTCGGGAATATATTTAGGATTTGGAGGAATACTTTTAAAAGATTGCTGATAAGATGGCTTCTTATCTGTATTATTATAGGGAAATTGATTTATTTTCATAAAATCTGATGTGATGTTAGCCTTACTTTCAACATCTTAAAAAATATAAATTAAAATAATTGATATAATATTACTAAATGTTAAAATTTTTTTACATCTTTTAATTAAAAAGCAATTTTTATAATGTTTCTTTTTCAATTTATTACAACAGGAGTCTTATATGAAAATTTCCCCGATTTCAAATACTTATAATTTTTACGGTAAAAAACTGAAAAATAAAAAACAATCCGCACCTTTGTCAAATAATGAAAACTCTTCAAAAACGGAAAAAGGTAAAAATGCAGTATCTTTTAAATCTATTTATCTGGAAAATATTGTGGATTTGGGAATGGTATCACAACAAACGGCAGCCCCTAAATTTTTGAAAAAAGATGCACTGTTATTAAATGAAATTGCTCAGGATTATCCGAATCAGGATTGTTTTATAAGAAAAGGCTACGGCGGGTATCCTTATCTTGAGTATAGAGAAAAACCGGTTGATGTGCAGTTGTTTAATTCTGCCATATACAATCGTTATACTACATCGATAGATCCTGCTGATGATGAATGTCCGGTTGAACCGCTGATTATATATCCGGATTCGAGATATAATATATTTATAGGACTGAATTCGTTTATCTCTTTAAACCCCTCTCTTGCCTATACAATAAAAGCAGGCTTTGAAGTGCATAAAAAACTTCTTGAAAAGAAAATGCAAATTATGGAAACAATCGGTAGAACGGACCCTGTAGACCTTGGTGATGAGTCAGTAACAAAAAAAGCTCATAAAGCAATTGAGGATGTTGAAATAGCTGTCATCAGATATTTACTTGAATCAGCATATGCCGCGGTTTCGGATCGTGCTTCTGCACAGCAAATATATGAATCTAATTATCCTAAAGTTCAAAGCAGGCTTGATGCAAAAAGAAAACTTGATCTTGTAACAAGTACCGCCAAAAGACCCGAGGTTAATTTGGAAAAACTGGACAGTGAAAAAGTTGATATATGCGAACTTGCAATGAGAAATTTTCCTAATGTTGACGAAAATAAAGCCAGAATTGAAGAATTAACCAGATATATGTCAATGAAAGGTATGTCTATAGGTTAAAAGAGAGCAGGTCATAAGCCGGATTCTGTTTCTAAACAATCATCTGTCTTGGATAGAAGTTACCCTCTACCTCCAGCGATTTTTCAAAAGACGGCGGGTCACCTTAGCCTTTTTGTCAATCTTGCACCCGAACGGAGTTTACCGAGCCGGTATCTCTCAATACCGCTGGTAGTCTTTTACACTACCGTTGCACCTGAACCTTGCGGTTGTTTACTTTTCTGCGGCACTTGTCCTGAAGTCGCCTCCGGCGGACGTTATCCGTCGTTCTGCCCTTAGGTGTCCGGACTTTCCTCATATAAATTTGATTTATACGCGATTGTTCGTCTGCTCTCTCTTTTATTATTGCATAAAATTGTCCGAGGAAAAATTCACGATAAGCCGAAGGCGTGAGTGAATTTTTTTTACAAAACGAACAGCAGAACCGCAGGTGATGCTTGTGAGCTTGTATCCGCCGCAGTGTAGCTGCCAGGTGAGTGGCGTTTTGAAAAGCGGATTGCGAGCAGAGGCTTAAGGGCTTGCGATGAGCAAGACCGGAGCCGTTTAATGCGAGCAACCAAGCGGGTGAGCAACCAAACGGCGACGATGAGTCGGCGGTAGGTTGCGACACTAGATTATTTACATATCTTTAAATTTGTCCGCTATTTCTTTAGGAAGTTTAACGTTTTGAATTGAAATCTGGAATTTTTTCATTTGAGCGAGTTTATCCTGTTCTTCTTCAAGATTTCTTCCCGAAATTTTTATATTTTTCATTGTTTTTTGGAATTGCGATTCTGCATTGCCGCTTGCTATATGCATAATTGCATCATCAATATTTCCAAAATGTGTTGAGTATGTATTGTTCAATGTTGTAACTGATGTTCCGTACGGCAGTGAATACAGCCATTTTACAGAGTTAATATCACGTTTTGAAAGCCTTATAACTCCGTATTGGTGGGGAGTATACATTATATCCCCGGGATTTTTTGAATGCCCAAGTCCGAGAGCATGCCCTATTTCGTGAAGTATAGTATGGAATACTTCGTTTTCATCCATATATTTCCGGTGTATTATTCCGTCTGATATTCCTATCTGGACTTCGGCCGAATATAATCTTGATTCTTTATCATAACTGAATGTACAGTTCCCGAGTGATTTTCTTTCAACTCTCCGCCATTCTATATTCATCTGTGATTCATTCAATGTATTTACGAGAAAAAATGAATATCTGCCTTCTCCGACACGCTCCCAGGTATTTAAAGCCTCAATTACCATATTCATATATGCATATCTGTCCGCTTCTGTCATTGAATACCAGCTGCAAGGCGCAATATAAACCGGCATGGGAAAACACTGCTCGGGCCATCTTATTAATTTCCCGTTTTTTAAATTTTCGTTGAGATAAGTAAGTCGGTGCATTTAATTGTTTTCTCTTTTTTCTTCCTGTTTAATAAATTCGCACATTTCTTCGAGTCTTGTATCTTCCATTGCCTTTATGAGTTCATCGGCATTTTTAAATTTTCCGATTGCAAAACCTGTTTCCGCCAATAATACGCAATCATTGCATAGTCTGTATTTACCGTATTGAATTGAACCGGCAAGGGATTTTGTTTTGCCGCAGCAGCTGCATTCAAAATATTCTTCCTCAAGCGACGGATCTTCTTCCAAATCATCAAGACGCATTTGTTCTACTACTGCCTGCATATCTTCTATTATTTTTAATTGTTCCTGTTTATTCATATTTTCCTCGTTTATATTACAAGTATATCATAGTCGGTCTATTCTTAAATAGCCTCTGATAAAGTGACTGCTTGTACTTGTTTAGGATTTTTGTATACATATAGTTTAAATTTTTCTCCGATTATGCACTCAAGTATATATTTTTTCTTAATGAACTCAAATATATCTTTTCCCCAGCTTTTGTAAAAAGAGCTTTGATTAAACCATTGATATTGAAGATTTGATATGATTATGTATTCTGTGTTTTTGTTATTTAAGTCTTGAATGATTTCCTCCTGCGTAAATATTTCAACATTGGGAGGAATGAGGTAGTAATACCGCTTATCTGAATTTCTGCCGGTTAAATAGTTTATAAGGCTGCCTTCGGGAAGTATAAGTATTTTGTCTGAAGATTTAGTATTGTTTTTTATATATGAGATAAGTTCTTTTGTAGAATCATAAAAAATATTATTAATCTTTATAATGCCCTTTTGTGTTTCTACTTCTTTAAAATTTTTGCTGCAGTTAATATCATATATTGAGTAAGAAATAAACAGCAGCAGGCATATTATAGACAGAATTTGATGACTTTTTGGAAATTTTTTATAAATGATTGTAATAACAGCTGTTAATATTATCGGTAAAAAGTATGTACCGTATATTTCTAAGGATATACATCCAATGCATTTTATTGATACGGCAAAGGCAGATGTGATTAAAACCAAAATGCAAATTTCATCTTTATCGGGAGTATTTCTTTTAAATATGGTCTTAAAAGCGCTGTATAGAAAAATTATAGAAATTAAATATCCGAAAGAATTAAATAATGTAGGAAAATGCGGATATAAAATCGATAAAAGAGCGTTTTTTAGTGAACCTGATGAAGGAATAAATCCGGAATAATAATAAAAAAAATGTACCGAAAAAGATTTAGAGAGCATAATCGTGTATTTAATACCGAGTATTAAATCATTTATTGAAATATTTCCTGCAAAAAGCAAAATAACAGAAATGACCGGAAATATAAGCATTGAAAATAGTGCAAAAAACAAATTTTTAAAACTTGTTTTTGTGTAAATTAAATATAAAAAAATAACAATAATAAAACCTGAAAATTCGTATTTACAGGCAGCGGAAAATCCTGTTAAAATGCAGGATAAAAATAAGAAAAGCAGTTTTGAAGTTTTAATAAATTTTACAAAAAAGTATAAAGCCCATAAAAAAGCTGCCGCCGCATATACTATTGAATAAGAATAAGGAGTTATATAATTTGAAATAGAAGGAAAAAATACGCAGGAGGATAAAATAAACAAGCTTAATGATATTGCTGTATTTTTGTTTGTGTATTCTTTTGCAATAAAAAATATAGCAAAAACATTAGCTAAAGCGCCCGTAAAACCTGCCAGATAAAATGTATTTAGTTTATTTCCGAACATTAACAGAGCTATGGCATTTATTTGATACCCTAATGGTGCATATACATTAAAAATATCTTTATATAAAACATTTCCATTTGTAATTTGCTGCGCCGCATAAAACTCTCTTCCGATATCAGAATAAGGCGAGTAAATATTACCGTAAAACAAAATAAAACCTGAAATTGCAAAAATTAAAATTATAAAAATATATAAAATATCATATTTTGTTATAAATTCAATAAATTTATTTTTCATTTTTTACTTTCTTTTTATATATTGCAAGCCAGAATTCATTACCGAAAACGATAGGTTTTTCGTAATATTTCGGAATTAAAGCGCATATTTTTCTGCCGAAGCTCTCGCAAAAATATGTTTCTTTAAAATTATTATATGACATAGGCTGGATTATAAGATATTCGGGTAAATCTTTTTCTAAATCACTTACAATATTATCTTCTCCAAAAATTTCTATATTCGGAGGTATTAAATAGTAATATTTATTATGGGATTTTCGGTCTGTAAGAAAATTAATTGCGGAGCCTTCCGGCAGCACAAGTATTCTGTCGTTTTTATTTGTATTATTTTTTATGTAATTTACTGTTTCATATATCGGCTCAATTTGTTCCTGTCCGGGCATTAATAATCCTTTTCCTATATGTACGGCACAAAAGCCGTATACTTGCCTGAATCTTTCAAAATTTGAAAAATAATAAATATTACCTATTGTGAAAATTACCATTATTAACAAAGTTAAATATTTTATATCTTTTAGTTTTTTTCTTTTGATTATTTTTCCCTCAATTTTATAAATATAAAAATATAAAATACAGCATATAAATAACAGGGGGAAATAATAAGTTCCGTAAGAGTTAAAGCTTATATTAAATATACATTTAAATGAGCATAAAATTGTTGATAAAGATAAAATAAAAAATAAAATATCCGATACCTCAATTGATTTTTCAGTATGTTTTTTTACCAGCTTTATACAGAATAATATAAACAATATAAGGGCAAAAACACCAATCCAGTTAAAATAAAAAGCATTACTTATAATGAAAATTTTTGCTAAATAAAATATCAATAAAAAATATCCTGCACAAAATAAGACCAAAAATGATAATAAAATAAATCTGTTATTATTTTTAAATGCTAATTTTCTTCCAATTCTTAATGCAAAAGCAAAAAATAAAATTATTCCGGCAAAGATTAAAAATGTCCGGATAAAATATGATAATAATACCTTTAAAGATGCAATTGACGGAATAAATCCCAAATAAGTATATAAAACTTTTACGCTTTTTGCATTCGCGAGCAATAACATATATGTTATTGCTTCTTTTAATACATTAAAAGAAACACCCTTTAAAAGTAAATCAGAAAGAGACAATAAAGGGATTATACAAAATGAAAAAATACAAGCCGATAATGTTTTAAAACTAACTTTTTTGTATATCAATACAAATATAAGAACCATTGCAAAAGGTATAAATTCATATTTAAAACTTATACTCATTCCGAAAAAAAAGAACGATAAATACAGCAATATATTTTTATTTTCTTTTATAAAATATAAAAGAGCTGTTAATGACCATATAAAACTGCACAAAGCATAAACAAGCGAATATGAATAAGGGAAAATATAGTTTGTCTGCGAAACGGCATATATGCACATAGTTATAACTAGGAACAATATCGATAAGATTAATAAAGAACCTTGTTTTATAAATAGTTTAAGAATATAAAACAAGCCGAAAAGTATTAATGTAGAGTTAATAAAACCTGCAATATAAAAGGTTTCTAAATTCTCTCCAAAAATGTTAAGCAGAAAAGCATTTAGCTGATATCCAAGAGGAGCATAAACATTAAAAATATCTTTGTACAATACATATCCGTCATTCATAGCCATTGGGATATATAATTCTCTGGAGGAATCAGAGAAAACCATTGCACCGTCTCTAAAAACATAAAAGAGCAAGAAATTTAAAATAAAAATTATTAAAAGCATCTGATAATTTTTTAAGCTGCCGGTAAATATTTTTCTTTGCTGTTTTATATATCTTCTTTGTTCTTTAATCATTTTATATAATTTTAATATTGAGTTATTGCTGTCATTATAATATATGTTTTCACAATTTGTATATATTTTGTTTTCCCGGAGTGAACCTTAGTTTTGAATGTTATCACAATTTATTTGCTTCTAATTTTTCAATCTAAATTTGAAATTAGTACTAACTTATATGTCATATTTAATGTTTTTAATCTAAAATGTAAATATGAAATTTCAGAGATTATCAAACATAAATACAAAACGCGATGCATGGGTTGAAATAAACCTTGATGCTATAGAACATAATATTCTTGAACTGAAATCCTTTGTCAGACCGGATACAAAAATACTTGCAGTGGTAAAAGCTGATGCATACGGGCATGGCAGCTCTATGATTGCACC
>CALUSW010000048.1 GCA_944323535.1 Candidatus Gastranaerophilales bacterium
TATTAACAATATAAATATTATGTAAATTTAATTTAAAAAAGTAGCAAAAAAAACTTTTTCATTTTTTATTTCTGAAAAAAGGTATATAAAATGATTAAGAGTGTTCAAAATATTTCTTTCAAAGCCTATGTTCCCGTATCATATTACGCAAAAAATCCTGCTAACGGGCAATATGTCCCTGTAATAAAGAAAGAAAATATAAGAAAATGCCATGGATTTGTTGTAAGAAATCTAAACGGAACAGCAAAAAGAAATAAAAACGAAAAATTTGTTGATTTTTATAAAGCCCATGACGCGGATTACAGAAGAAATCCGAAAGTACAATCGGTATATGACAGAAATCTTCCCGTTGTTTATTTGATTTCCGGCAACGATGTTGATGTTGTTACAGAACTTGCCAAGCCGGTAGGAAAAGCAAAAAGTGAATCTCTTGATTTAATAGGTCATTCTAATTCTTTTGAATCAAGCAGGGCTGCTAACGAATTTTTCAAAAATGTCAGAAGTTTTTTAAATAAATCCTGCAGAAGACTAAAATCGGATGATAAACAAAATTTATCTCTAAGAGTATATTTTGATCCAAAATATAATACAAAAGATAAGTTAGTAGGTTTTAATTTTGTAAATGCAAGATTTATAAAAGAAGAAAGTTAATAGCTTTCTTCTTTCTTCTTTTTTATTCAACTCTTTTAAACAAAACAGTTGATTGACCGGCTAATTTAATGGGACTATTATTTTTGCCGTCGGAAACTATGGAATTTGTATTCATATAATTTCCGCTGCCGCCGTATTTTTTATCATCTGTATTCAGTATTTCAACCCATTTTCCTTCAGGAAATTTAATATAATAGTCAGCAGCATCATAACGAGGATAATCAGATTCGTTAAAGTTTGTTATTGAAAAGATTTCATTGTTACTTTGAGGATCCTTTGCATGAGTTGCAAATACCTGAGAAGCAGGATGTTTTACCGTGTTTTCAGCAGCCAAAGTTCCTCTTGAAAGGGCAGGATTAGTTTTATTAATTACATTCAAATCTCTGGTCAAATGCATAAATTTATTCATTAAAGCTCTGCCTTGTGAAGAATACCTGATAGTACCCAATGTTGATTCTTCTAAAGCTGACTTACCCGGCTTATAGCCTTTTTCATAATATAAATAATCTTCATTCTTTACAGACTCAAATTGTCTGAAGAATCTAAACGGCGTTAAATCTGACTTATCATCACCCTGAAATACCATTTTTGGTCCGGGAACAGAATATGTTCTTGCAAGTGCCATTTTATTTTTGTTAAAACTTTTATTAAACATGGTCTTTACAATATCATAATTTATACCTGAAGAATATTTTATGCCTAACGGTTTTAAAACTTCTTCTTTAAAAGCTTCATCAACGGCATTTATCCAGCGTTTTGACAAAACTCCTTCTGTATTATATCTGTCAAGTTCTCCGCTTTGGAGCATTATAGCAAGTTTTTCCGCAACAAACTGGGCTTTTTGAAAGGTAACCGTATTCTGAGCATCTTCTAAAGAACAATTTTTTAAACGGCTGAATTCTTTTGCTCTGTGTCTGTCTTCTTCATTTAAAATTACATTATCATTCAAATTAAGCATCGGCACCATAAGCTTTGCAATCAGTCTTGAACCTTCATAATTGCCTATTTCATCATGGCTCATTACATATTTAACTCTGTCTTGTGCACAATAGCATGCCTTTTCAAAATCATCGAGATTAATATTTCCGTATATACCGTCCTTTAATGTATGGAAATAATTAAAATCCCACTCACTGTCATAACCTAACCTGCCAAGAGATGTATTTCCGGATGAAATTTTCTCAATTGAAGAGCAATGTTCACCTTCACTTTGACCTTCGCCGGATTCAAATTGTTTTAAAGGATTAACAACTCTTTTATCATGAGGTTCATCCGCATTATCAAAAAAACTGCCGTCATCATTAACACTTACATGTGCACGGCTGTCTTCTGCAATAAGGAATGCATCAGGATTATGATAATTAACTTCCGCCGCTATCTGTTTCATAGTATAATCAGAACCCATAAATTTTGTCATATCAAGGCGCAAGCCGTCGCAATGGTAGTTTTCTATCCAGTTTAAAGCGGCATTAACAATTAAATCTCTTACATAACGGGAATCTTTGCCCTCAAAATTCCAGGCTTCTCCAAAACAATTACTTCCGCCGACATAAGGTCCGGTTTTTAATAAACTTGCACCATCCGGACCTATATGATTGGGAACAATATCCATAATCACGTTAAGACCTATATTATGAGCATAATTAATTAATGACTTTAATCCGTCGGGGCCTCCAAGATGTTCGGACGGAGCCAATTTATCAACACCGTCATATCCCCAGTTAAAAGAATACGTATTTTCAACAGGCATTAATTCAATTGCATTAAAACCCATTTCTTTTATTGTTTTTAATTTTGACTTCGCGGCATCAAATGTTCCCTTTTTAGTGAAACTTGCTGTATTCAATTCATATATCTTAGCTTCATCAACAGGAGTTAATCCGTTTTGTTTATTTGCTTTTCTTGAAATTCTGTCTTTATTTTCCGTATACCAGCCATTGTCGGTCCATTCATAAAGAGAATGATCATATAAAGTTGAAGGTCCGAGCAGACTCTCCTGTCTGAATGAATACGGATCTTTGACAGTATCAACATCTCCGTTTCCTTTATAAATTGTATATGAATATCTGTCTCCATGCGAAATTTCAGATGATGGAATTTTTTCGGGTGTTTCAAAAATGCCATTGCCTTTGTTTACAAGTTCATAAGTTTTTTGACTTCTTTTATTATTTCTTTTCTGAACAGTAACGGTAACTTTTTTGGAATCAGGGTACGTAAATAACTTAAATGATACATCTTTTGTTGCAGGATCAATACTCGCACCCCAGCTTTTATGCTCTGCTTTGCTTCTTCCGAAGGATAACGGTTTATAACATACATTAGACAATTGCTCTATCTGCTTATAAACGGTTTTTGAATTATTTGAATTATCCGCTGCTGCTTTTTTATTGCCGCTATTGTTTTGTACATTTCCCTGAAAATTTATACCGTTAATTTTCATAACTTACAAACCCCTGTATACTTATTCCAAGACACATATATAAGTTCATTGAAGCATAATTTATGCTTTTTTTTATTGATTTGTTATAAAAAATTTACAATTTTTTTTAATATAAAAATTTGATTTTTAATTAAAAATTTATTATAGTAACAAAAAGGAAAAGGAGGTATGAAATGCCCGAATTAAAAGGAAGTAAAACCGAAAAAAATCTTATGACCGCTTTTGCCGGGGAATCCGAAGCAAGAAACAAATATACTTATTATGCTTCACAGGCAAAAAAAGAAGGGTTTGTTCAAATTAGTAAAATATTTGAAGAAACTGCCAATAACGAAAAAGAGCATGCAAAAATCTGGTTTAAATATCTGCATGGAGGTTCAGTCCCTAAAACAATGCAAAATCTTGAAGATGCTGCCGCAGGAGAAAACTATGAATGGACAGACATGTATGCAACATTTGCTAAAGAAGCAAAAGAAGAAGGTTTCGATGAATTGGCAGTACTGTTTGAAATGGTTGCAAAAATTGAAAAATCTCATGAAGAAAGATACAGAAAACTTCTTCAAAGTGTGAAAGAAGATAAAGTATTCATAAGAGATAAAAAAATAGTCTGGGAATGTGCTAACTGCGGACATCATTTTGAAGGAGAAAAAGCACCGGAATTATGTCCGGTATGTAAACACCCTAAAGCTTATTTTTTTGAGACCGTAGTTAATTATTAAAAAAAACGCCTCATATGAGGCGTTTTTTATGCTGTTGTTGATCTTAAAACAGGCATTTCATTTAAATCTGTCTGCGCCGGAATATGATTTAGCATATATTTTTGAACTCTGTATTCAAAATCGGAAATCTCACCTGCTTTATACTTTTCTTCCAGTTTCTCAAGTTCTTGGGCCCTTTTAATTTCTTCACGGACAATTTGCCTTGTACTTTTTTCCTGCGGCATTATAGAATTTTTATTCCCGATTTGAACACTATTTAAAGCTGTTGTTGACATTATATACTTCCTTTCACTTCCTATAAACTTACTAAATTTTATAGCTTTTATATATTAAGTTTTTTGAAAGTATAAAATTGTCTTTTTAGCTTTTATTGTAATAATTTTTTAACAATACTTATTCAATAAAGCCGACCTGATTACGTCCGTTTTCTTTGGCTTTATATAAACATTTATCGGCATATTCAATAAGTTCCGCCGGTGTTTTTCCGTTATCGGGATAAGCTGCAACACCAAGACTTATTGTTATATTGACGGCTAGTTCAGGGGTTAATTCATATTCTTTTGAAGCTATTGTTTCACAAATTTTTTGTGCGGTTTTTACTGAAAATTCCTTAGTCATATTATTCAGGATAATTGTCATTTCTTCTCCGCCGTATCTGCAAACCATATCTTCCGTACGTACACATTTTTTGAGCGTTGAGGCAACATGTTTTAATACCGCATCGCCGGCCTGATGACCATATTTGTCATTAAATTTTTTGAAAAAATCAATATCTATAAGAATTAATGAAAAACTATTATTTAATTTTTCCGCCTGTTTTATTTTAGCCCTCAATTGCTCCTGAAAAAATCTGTGGTTATATAATTCGGTTAAGCCGTCTGTCGTTGCAAGTTTATAAGTATATTCAAAATCTCTTGATTTTAAAAGATATTTAATAATAAATGCACCTATAAACACAAAAATTGATAAAATAACAGGAATAACAACCCAAACCCATACATTATATTTTGCCATTATAAATGCAGAAAAATAAAGATAAGAAAATATTAATATTGTAAAAAGCGTAATAGAAACATATACTGAACGTATTTTAAATACCGTAAACGCTGCCGCTGCCGCTATTAATATACTTATAAAAATGTTATAAGGAAACGCAGCTTTATGAATCAGGTTATTATCCAAAATATTGTTTAACAATGTAGCATGAATTTCTACTCCGGGAAGATATTTGCTGGTAGGTACAGTTTTTATATCGGAAAGTGAAAAAACATTTGTTCCGATATAGACTATTTTATTTTTAAAAAAGTCCTGCGGAATAATTTCCTTTGTTCCATTTTTTTTAGCTTCAACGGACTTTAAAATTTCCCAGAAAGAAATATATTTAAATGAATTTTTATTTTCCAATCCGCTCGCGCCATACCAATTCAATATCGTTTCAGCTTTTTCCGTCAAGGGTATTTTTCTGTTACCTAAAATAAGATTATTATTTTCATCAACTACTATAGTTTTTATGTTTGCGTTTTCATATTTATTCAAATAATCAACAGCTAATTTTATAGTCATATAAAGATAGTAATCATTTTTTATCTCGCTTAAATCATTTGGATTATATCTGGGATAACTGACAAAAACAGGTATCGCTCTTATAAATCCGTCATCCGATTTTGGAGTATTAATATGCCCGATTTTATCCGTTGCCTGAATAATTTCTTCCATTATCATTCTGCAATTAAGATATTTATATGGTCTTATATTATTGGAATTAATTAATATCTCCGTAGAAATTTTTTTATCAATAACAGGAGGTTTTCTAAGCTCAAATGAATAATCATCAAAATTAAGCGCCGTATATGTATTAGTATATTTTGTAAATCCTTCAATTAAACTTTTATCGCTTTCGGGTATCCTGTTGAGCGATTTTACAAAAAGTAAATCAAAAGCTACATACTTAGGCTTTTGATTTTGTATATATTCAAGAATTTGAGCATATACACTTCTCGGGATAGGCCAATCTCCGTACTTTTCCAATAAATATTCATACGAAGGATCATCAACAGATACAATTACTATGTCTTTATTTACTTTTTTATCTTTTGCAATTATATTTTGTCTGATATCAAAAGTTTTATTTTCAAGTATATTAATAATATTTTTTGTTTGTTCTTTAGGTAAAACCCAGAATATAATCAGCAAAAAACCAAACAATACTGCAGAAAAAAATATGTCATATCTATGCCTGTGCAAGAAATTAAAATATTTTTTCATGTCCTCTCTCCTGAATATTTATCGGTTTCTTCAATATTTTTTATAAATATTTCGGATAAAACTCTAAGTTCATCAGGATTAATCAGAAAATTTAAGAGACAATATTCATTTAGATTCATATGCTAATACCTATATGTATACACTAGCATTGTAGCAATTTTAAAATTTTAAAAATCAACTCCAAGTATGAATATATATGTAAAAGTCATCAATTAAGTATATGATATTTTACTCAAAAAGCAATTCAAATTAATCTCTTTATAATAATAGCCCGAAATAATACTTAATTAAGGTAATGAACAGAGGGGGCAATACATATCATAATTCAAAGATAGAAATACTATAAATTTTTAAGTGACACTTTAAAAATACAAAACATCTTAAAACGGATTTAAGCCGCTGCAGATGTAATAAATACAAATCAATAAAAATTATATAAAAAATAAAAAAGGAATGTTTGCCTGTAACATTTCTTTTATGAACAAGGAGGAAAAATGAAATTAAACAAAATGACACTTGCCGCCGTAGTAACAATCGGTGTATTAGCAGGTACAAATGCAGGTTTTACACAAGAAACAGCAACTGAAATGTCAAATGAACTTTTGGCAGCTTGCCCTTTGTCTGGATGCCCTTCTCCTGTGACACCACAAACTGCAAAATGTCCAAAATGTCTTAATGATATAGATAGTTGTTCTTGTCAGCCTAAAACAACTTGTGATCCATGTAACAAGAAAAATGATTGTGATACTTGTCAAAAAGTATCGGATGATTGTAATCCGTGCCCGCCTTTGGCTCAATGTCCGGCACCTTCTTCGCCGACATGTGCCGTTTGTCCGGGAATTGCTGACGGCAAAAAATTCCAGCAGCAAGTATATGCATATCCTAATGCTATATACGGAAATAATCAGGTAGTAGGTGAAAGAAACAATGCCTTATATATAGGTGATGATTCCATGCCTGGATTTTCCGGAGTTCCTGTCGCTCAAGCCGGGCTCGATTGCGGATGTGACGACGGAAGTATGACCGGAGCAGCAGCACCTATGCCATGTTTAGATAATGCACCTTGTCTTCACGGAATTCCGGTAGACAGAAATCCTCAAAATATTGACGGAGCAGGATGCCCTGTTCAAATTCATACAAACACCAGTATGGAAGCTATGAAAAGGACAATAGAACCTTTTGAATATTCTGCAGCAACAGGCGGAGCTGCACCTATTGTCAGTGCTTTTGAAGATGTTCCCGACGGTTATTGGGCAAGCTGCGACATAAATATTTTGACAGAAAATAACGTAATTGCAGGATATCCTGACAGAACATTCAAGCCCAATCTTCCCGTATCAAGAGCCGAAATGGCTACAATGGTTGTAAAAGGATTTAACCTTAACGAGGATGTATCATGTCCTTCCAATATGTTTAGAGATGTACCGGAATCTCACTGGGCAAATAAAACAATTGCTAAAGCAGTATCAAACGGTATTATGAGCGGTTATCCAAATAATATGTTCAAACCCGACCAGCCTATATCACGTGCGGAAGCATTTGCTATAATGGCTAAAGGAATAAACTGTCCTATGGACGATTGTAAAGCTGAAGAAATTTTAAGCCAGTACTGTGACGGTTCATCAGTTCCGGGCTGGGCTAAAGTTCCTGTAGCAAAAGTTCTTGAAACAGGCGGTATATCAGAATTCCCTCAGCCTGATGTTATTGCGCCTAATAAAGATGCAAGCCGTGCTGAAATTGCTTCAATGTTAGAAAATGTAAGGGTAGCTTTAGGCTACAGCAAAGATGATAAAATCTCTTCTTCAGACTGCGGATGCGAACCTAAACAAGCTTATTATACAAATGAAGAAGTAGTGACTATTCCTACACTTCAACTGTCGTTTAATGATGAAATCAGCGCTAAATCTGCCCATGTTGGCGACAGGTTTGCAGCCAAAACTCTTGATGCCGTTACTATAGACGGTATTGAATTCCCTGCCGGTTCAAGAGTCGACGGTAAAGTTCTTGAAGTCGTAAGACCTACAAAACATTGCCAGGGTGCTATTAAGTTATCATTTAATACAATTAAATTCGGTAAATGTAAAGCACAACTTCCAAACCAGATTTTAACAGCGCAGGTAAACAAAGTTAAAAAACCTAACGGATTTGCCCGTTTAATAGAATTTCCGTTCACATGGACAGGCGGCTTATTGGGTAACGTAGGAAGAACCGTAGGCGGTGCAATAGTCAGCGCAAGTAACGCCGTTGAACAAACCGTTAGCGGTATCGGTGTCGGTACCGGCGAAATCTTCCAGGGACAGTTTAAAGCTGCGGGGAGAAGCTACTTAGATGTCGGTAAAGCAATTGTTAAAGCACCTGTTGATTTAACAAGAACCGCTTTATCAGGTACAATGGGACTATTCCAATATACAGGCGATGAGATTACATACCTTGTTGATCCTAACGGTATGAGGGTATCATCAGTAAATCCGAAAGAAAAGGTAACAATTGCATTCGGATGTCAGTCTCAATAAAAAATTATCATAATGATAATGCAAAAGCTCCCAAATGGGAGCTTTTGTTTTTACCGGCGGCAACGGGAATTGAACCCGTGTCCGCAGAATGAGAATCTGCTATCCTGACCTCTAGACGATGCCGCTTTGCAAAGTTATACTAACACTAAAATTTTTTATTACAAGTATTTTATAATATCTCAAAAATAAAAAATTAAATTAAATAAATGATTGATGTATAAAAAAATATGTTAGAATTTTCTTATAATAAGAAAAAGGATTTTTTATGGCTGATAATTTGGAATCTATATATTGTCCGGCGTGCGGAAAAAGAATGAAAAAAATATATATGCCCGAGCAAAAAATCAATCTTGACGTATGTATTAACGGCTGCGGCGGTATATATTTTGATAACAGAGAATTTTTAAAAGTTGACGAGCCGAATGAGGATATAACCCCTCTTATTGAAATTTTTGAAGGCAAAACCTTTAAAAAAACCTACGAAACAGAAACCCGAATTTGTCCTGTCTGCGGAATGAAAATGGTTAAAAACTTTGCCAGTGCAAAGCATGAAATTCAGGTTGACGAATGCTACAGCTGCGGCGGTAAATTTTTGGACAACCAGGAACTTGAAAAAATACGAGCACAATATACTACGGAAGAAGAAAGAGCTGCTGATGTTATTAAGAAATTATATGATACTGTAGGACTTGAACTTCAGGATTTTCAGCAAAAGTATGATGAAAGGATGGCAAATCCGGCTTTAGCTACAATTATCGCAAAAGGAGCTGCTAAACACAATGCCGGAAGATTTGAAAAAATAGAAGAAGAAACAGAACAAGCAGTCAAAAAATATTTAAACAACAACAAAAAATTTGAAAACTAAAATTATTCCAAAGTATAGATATTTTATCAAAAGCACAATAACAGCTTTATGCTATATAATATCAAATAAAGAAGCCCTATAAGGGGCTTCTTTATTATATGTCAATTTTTTCCATTAATTCATCAGATATGTCAAAATTTGAATAAACATTTTGTACATCATCATGTACTTCAAGTTTTTCCATTAATCTTAGTATATTTACTGCTGTTTTTTCATCTGTTATTTCTATCAGATTTTCGGGAATTCTTGTTAATTCTGCGGATTTTCCTTTAAATCCGTTTTTTTCCAATGTCTCTACACAGCTTTGAAAATCATCGGGAGAAGTAATAACTTTATAAATATCCCCTTCATCAATAACATCCTGAGCATTTGCTTCTATAGCAGCTTCAAAGAGTTTATCAAAATCTGTTGTTTCTTTATCAAACTCGATAGCTCCGACCTGTTTGAACATCCAGCCCACGCAGCCCGTTTCCCCCAGGTTTCCTCCGAATTTTGAAAAATAGCTTCTTATATCTCCAGCCGTTCTGTTTCGGTTATCGGTCATTGCTTCTATAAATATAGCACTTCCGCCTGCGCCGTATCCTTCATATGTTAATTCTTCCATATTATCCGAGCCGGAAGAACCTGCGCCCTTTTCTATTGCGCGTTTAATATTGTCATTTGGAAGACCTGCCGCTTTAGCTCTGTCTATTGCCGTTCTCAATCTGAAATTACCCGCAGGATCAGCACCTCCAAGTTTTGCTGCAACTATAAGCTCACGCGAAAATTTTTGGAATGTTACACCTCTTGCTGCATCCACAGCTGCTTTTTTATGTTTTATTGTTGACCACTTAGAGTGTCCTGACATATATAATTCCTTTCGTATATTGTTATATTTTTCTTTTATTGTAATATAAAATTATGGAAAATAAAATAAATGATGATTTACAAAAGGCGTTAAATTCTTTTAAGGCAGGCGATTATGAAAAGGCTGCAGAAGCTTTCGACAGCGCTTTAAAACAAGACAGTAACAACCCTAATATCTTAAATAATATAGGTTTATGCTATTCTAAGCTTGCAAAAGATGATTTAGCCGTTGAATATTTTATTAAGGCTCTTTCGTTTAATCCTAAGTCCGTTCAAACATACATTAATCTTGCGGATGTTTATTTCAGAAATAAAAATATTATAGATGCTATTAATCTTCTTGAAAACGGTGTAACGCTAATGCCGGATGAAATCGCACTAAAACATTATCTTTCAAGATTTTACCTTGAAGATTCAAGATATGACCTTGCTATGGATCAATTACAGGAAATATTGGATATAGATTCCGAAAACCTCGATGCATATTGGGATTTGGGTAATATTCAATTTGAACTCGGCGACTATGACAGTGCAGCTGCAAATTACGAGAATGTTCTTGAAAAAGTTACGGATAATGCCGTTTTATATTATCAGACAGCAATAACTTATGAAGCTAATGATAACATTGATAAAGCAATATCAAATCATTTAAAAGCAATTTCCGTAAATGAAAATTTTCATCCTTCATATAAAAAACTCGGCATTCTCTTTATGGCAAGAAATGATATTGAAAGCGCCGTTGAATATTTTAACGATTACTTAAATTTCGACTTACCGCAGGATGAAAAGAAAAATATTGAAGATTTAATTAAGAGAATAAGTAAGTAGTTTTATTCCGTTGTGCAATAAATTTGTTAAGTGATTATCTGATAATTTATTTACGATTATTACGAGAAAATTATCAGGTGATTATATGAAAGAAGTTGTTATTTATACGGTAGACTATTGTTCTTACTGCAAAAAAGCGGAATTACTTTTAAAAGAAAAGGGTATTCCTTATAAAAAAATTGATATAACAAAAAACGAAGACGAGTATAGAAAAAAACTCGGGGAATATTATGACATACAGGGAAAAGTAACAGTTCCTCAGATAATAATAGGAGATAAAAGAATCGGAGGCTATGACATTCTCCAGAAATTAGATTCATCCGGCAGTCTTGATGAAATGATAGAGGGGTAGGCTGTTATATGAATAAATTTTTTAATTATTATAATTATCTTTGTATTGGAGCAAATACTCCTTCTGTTTTTTCTTACGATCCTTATATTACAGCTATTAAGGAAATGCTTGTTTCAGAACTGCAGCAAATTGTCTATTATATTGAAAAATTAAAAGGTTTAAATATGGACATGTCCGGGTACAGAGATAAAGTTATAGATTTTATCTCCGTACTCATCGTAAATCTTGATTTTAAAAAAGAAAGTTTTTTTGTAATTATCGAAGATTTATATAATAACAAAAAAAAGCTTGAAGAACTCTATATTAATGCCTGTAAAGATTTTGACGGAAAACCTGTTCTTCTGGCAAAAGAAAAAGAAAACCTTTCTTCTAAAGAAACAATCTTAAAAGCTTTAAATGAACACGAAAAAAATATCTCGGATAAAAAAATAACTTTAAGCGAAAATAAAAAAATATTATATGAAATAATGATTAATATTGTTTTAAATGCCTGTAACTGTTTAATTGAACTAAAACATTACGGCATAGATTTTCCGCAGGCAAAAGATGAAGTTCTTAAACTATTCAACAGTTCCAATTTTCCATCTGATGACGATGAAAAATGGAAAGAAAAAATTATGGATTTTGCAAAATGTAATTATAAAATAGTCAAATTACTGAATTCTGCGATTATAGAAAAATTCGGACCGGTAAAAGACGCTGATGTTTCTTTATCAAAGAAAAAAGGCAAAGCTATTTTGGTATCAGGCACAAGCTTACTTGAATTAGAGAAAATTTTAAAAGCAGCCGAAAATACGGAAATAAATATTTATACTCACCATGAAATGATAAGTGCATTTGAATACGAAAATTTACAAAAATACCCTAATTTAGCAGGGCATTATCAACGTTCAAACAATAATTTTCCTCTAGATTTTGCTGAATTTCCGGGTCCTATATATATATCAAGAAGCTCCATTCCCAAAATAGATGTTATCAGAGGACAAATTTATACCTCAGCAAAGTATCCTGCCTATGGTATCGGCAAAATAGAAAATGATAACTTCAGTCCGCTTATAGATTATGCTTTGGAGGCAAAGGGATTTGAAGAAGATATAAATTACAATTCAATAAAAATCGGCTACTCTTTTGATGAAGTTAACAAAAATATTGATTTATTATCTGCTAAATTTAAACAAGGAAAAATAAAACATATATTTATAATCGGACTTATAGATATGTTCTCTTCTTCAAATAAATACATAAATGAATTCTTAACTGAATGTCCTGAGGATTATTTTATTATTTCTTTCTCTTATGAAAAACAGAGAAATAATTTCTGGCATGTTAATTCATACTATGATTTTTCAATTGTCTATTATATTGTTGAAAAATTATCAGAAAAAATAGAAAGCCCTCAAAAAAATATAAGTATCATATTATCAGATTGCAATACAAACACAATATCACATATATTTAATTTAATGCATTTAAAAATAAAAAATATCTTTCTGGGTGCTTGCTGCCCGAATATAATTAATCCTGTTCTTGTTGAAGGATTATCGGATTTATTTAATGTAAAACCTCTAACATCACCTATAGAGGACATAAATACAGTAATAAATTAAGAGAGAAAGATAAAATCTTCCTCTCTT
>CALUSW010000049.1 GCA_944323535.1 Candidatus Gastranaerophilales bacterium
ATTAATTAAGGTAAAAATATTTGTATGTTAAAAGAGAACGAAAAATTATATTTACTTGGCAGAAATATAGCCGGAATAAGAAGAGAAAAAGGATATTCGCAAAATGCTCTCGCCGATTTATTGTATATATCGCGTGAACATCTTGCAGAAGTTGAAACTGCTAAAAGAGGTATAAGTTTTAAATTACTTTTTAAAATAAGTGAGGTTCTTGGTGTTCCCGAAACAGCTTTCTTTGAGTTTAATGAAGAAATTTTGGAAGCTGAAAAGAAAAAATAGTTCATCTTTTAAAACAAAAAAAGAGAAACAATTTTGTTTCTCTTTTTTTGCAGTTATATTAACAAGTATTATCTCATTAATTCTCCTACACATTTATAAACAGCCATGCGTTTTGCGGCATCTTCTTCAGCCTGTTTATAAAGTTCTTCCGCAGCTTGCGGATTTGTTTTAAGAAGTGATTTATATCTTCCTTCACTTCTTATGAAGTCCTGATAGCTGCCTTTAGGATCTTTTGCGTCCCAGGTAAACGGATTTTCATTATCGGGATTGTATCTGTAAAGCGGGAAGTATCCTGCTTCAACAGCACGTTTTTGTTCCGTCTGGGTTTTGCTCATATCAATACCGTGAGCAATACAAGGAGCATATGCAAAGATTATTGAAGGTCCTTTGTATGCTTCTGCTTCCTGGAACGCTTTTAGAGTCTGTGCTCTGTCTGCACCTAAAGCAACTGAAGCAACATATACATAGCCGTAAGACATACTCATTAATCCCATATTTTTCTTATAAGTTTTCTTACCGCCGGTAGCGAATTTTGCAACAGCACCTGTTGGCGTAGATTTGGAAGCTTGTCCTCCGGTATTTGAATATACTTCAGTATCAAGAACAAGTATATTTACATCCTGATTTTGAGCCAGAACGTGGTCAATACCGCCGTAGCCGATATCATTTGCCCATCCGTCGCCGCCTATAATCCAAACGGATTTATCAGTGAAATAATCTTGAAGTTCTCTTACCTTTGCAAGATTTGCACAAGATACATCGGAATATTTCTTAAGAACCTCTTTTACTTTATTCTGAGCAGCAACTGCTTCTTCGGTTTTTGAATTTTCCCAGTGAGATAATGCTTCCGTTATTGCTGCTTTTAAATCTTGAGGAGCTTGCTCGCTGTTTAAGACTTTTTCGCAGTAGGTTTTTAATGTATCTCTGTTTTGGTCAACGGCTAATCTCATACCGAAACCGAATTCAGCATTATCTTCAAATAATGAATTAGCCCAAGCCGGTCCTCTTCCTTCTTTTGTTTTTGTATAAGGAATAGTCGGGAATGTACCGGAATATATTGAAGAACAGCCTGTAGCATTGGCAACTATAGCGTTTTCTCCAAATAATTGTGAAACTAGTTTAACATAAGGAGTTTCGCCGCAGCCTGCACATGCACCCGAAAACTCAAAGAGCGGTTTTCTAAGCATTGCACCTTTAATTGTTTTTGTTGTGTTTCTGCCCATTACATTGTCAGGTAATTCATCAAAGAATTTTTCATTTACAACTTCGCAGGCTTCTTCTTCTTTTTCAATTGTAGACCAGGTTAATGCCTGTTTCTCAGGATTTTTGTTTGCCGGACATTGATCTACACATACACCGCAGCCTGTACAATCTTTGCAATATACCTGAACTTTAAATTGTTCATCTGCAAGAGCGGGTTTTGCCGGAACTGTCTTAAATGATTCAGGTGCATCTTTAAGATCTTTTGCTTCAATCAATTTTGTTCTTATAGCAGCATGCGGGCAAGCTGATGCACATATACCGCATTGAATACAATTTTCTGAATTCCAACGCGGAACTCTGGGCGCAATTCCTCTTTTTTCAAGACATGCTGTTCCTGTCGGTATAACACCGTCAACGCTCATAACAGAAACAGGAATATCGTCGCCTTTTTGTCTCATTGAAGGTTCAATGATTTTCTTTGCAAAATCATCTGCATTATCGGGTATAAGCTTGATATCTTCCGCAGCACAAACACCGTCCAATGAAGCAGGTATTACAACTTCCTGGCAAGCATCAACAGCAGCATCTATAAGAGCTAAATTCATATTAACAACATCGTCGCCTTTTTTCTTAAAGGTTTTCTTTGTCATTTCTCTCATTCCCTCTAAAGCCTGTTCAAAAGGAATGATTCCGGATACTTTAAAGTAAGCAACCATCATAACGGTATTTGCGCCTTTACCGCGTAAACCTGGCTGTTGTTCAATAAGAGCTTCCGCATCTACGTTATAGAATTTAATTTTCTTATCGATTATTGTTTTTTGCATATCTCTTGTTAAATGAGAAAATGCTTCTTCTTTAGACCAGGGGCTGTTTAAAAGGAATGTTCCGCCTTCCTTTATGCCTTTTAATAAGTCGTATCTGCCTATATATGCATGTGCCGAGCAAGATACGAAATCAGGTGCAGTTATAAGATATGTTGATTTAATCGGTTTGTCGCCAAATCTCAAGTGAGATACGGTTACGCCGAAAGATTTCTTTGAATCATACGCAAAATATGCCTGAGCATCTTTATCCGTATACTGTCCTATAATTTTAATTGAGTTTTTATTTGCACCTACGGTACCGTCGGAACCTAAGCCCCAGAACATACAATTTGTTGTTCCTTCGGGTTCGGTTACAATGTGTTCATCAATTTTTAATGATTTATTTGTAACATCATCTTCAATACCTACGGTGAAACCATGGAAACCGTTCTTTTCTGCATGTTTATATACGGCAAGCACCATGGAAGGAGTAAATTCTTTTGAAGATAATCCGTAACGTCCGCCTATAACTCTTATATCTTTGCCGCCTAAAGCTGCAACAACATCAAGATATAACGGTTCGCCTATTGAACCGGGTTCTTTTGTTCTGTCTAAAACGGTAATACGTTTAACTGTTTTCGGTAATGCCGCATTGAAACGTTCAACATCAAACGGTCTGTATAATCTTACTTTAACAAGACCATATTTTGTTCCGCGTTTTGCATTTAAGTATTCTATTGTTTCTTCAATAGTTTCACAGCCTGAACCCATTGCAACAATAACATCAGTAGCATCAGGAGCACCTGCGTAGTCAAACGGATGATATTGTCTGCCGGTTAAAGCTGCTACTTTATCCATATATTCCTGAACAATGTCAGGTACTGCTTCATAATATTTATTTACAGTTTCACGACCCTGGAAATATACGTCGGTGTTTTGTGCGCCGACTTTGCAAACAGGAGCTTCAGGTCTTAAGGCTCTTTGTTTGAATTCTTCTATATATTTGGGTTCAACTAATTTTGCAATATCTTCATAAGATATTTCTTCAATTTTATGTACTTCATGAGATGTTCTGAAACCGTCAAAGAACTGAAGGAAAGGAACTTTTGCTTTATATGTTGCCAAATGTGCAACTAAAGCCAAATCCATTTCTTCCTGAACTGAATTTGCAGCCAGCATAGCGTAGCCTGTGTTTCTGCATCCCATAACGTCGCTGTGATCGCCGAATATAGATAATGATTGTGCTGCTATTGCTCTTGCGGCAACGTGAATAACGGACGGAAGCATTTCGCCTGCTATTTTATGCATAACCGGTATCATCAGTAATAATCCCTGAGATGCAGTATATGTAGATGTCAGAGCACCTGCTGCCAAAGAACCGTGAACGGCGCCTGCAGCTCCTGCTTCTGATTGCATTTCCGCTACTCTTACTTCTTTTCCCCAGATATTTTCTTTGTGCTGGGATGACCACTCATCAATCCATTCTCCCATTGTGGAAGAAGGAGTAATAGGGTAAATTGCCGACACTTCGCTGAGTGCATATGCTATATGCGCAGCAGCATAATTGCCGTCTACCGTAATTGTTTTTTTGGGCATATTTAAACCTCCATGCTCTCTTATTTCTCTCTTTTTCCAATTTGTTTAACTGATAGAAATATATTATATGCAATATTATACAATAAACAAATATAATCTAGTGTCGTATTAAAGTGAAAATTCAACATTTCCACTTTAATACTCACCTTTTCAATATGCCACTCTCAAAATTTCACTCACGCCGCCGGCTGCTTGGCTGCTCGCATTAAACGGGTTTTCGCCCTGCTCGTCTTGCTCTCTTAAAATTCCTTTACGCTCATTGCTGCCGCTGACTTTACTTCGTTGCCGTCAGCTTCGCTATTGCTTTTCGGACTCGTTTCACTCCGTCCGTTCGGAATTTCGCTCATCGCAAGCCGACCCCGGCTATACCCTCTGCTCGCAATCCGCTTATCGTGAAATTTGTTCGGACAACTTTTTTCTATTTACAAAAACATCATAAATAATTTATAATAAATGACTATACAAGGAGTTTTATTATGCAGATTAAAGATTATCAGGTTGTTCTTCTGGGTGTGGTTATTGCGCTTGGCAGCATTTTTTCGTCTTATGTTTTATCTAAATCAATTGTGGAATTTCAAAAATTGCAAAACCAAACAATTAGAGTTACGGGAAGTGCCAGCCAGAAAGTTACATCAGATTCTTCTTCCTGGAACATAAGCTTCAGAACTAAAGCAATAACTTTAAAAGACGGATATGCAAAACTAAATTCCGATGCCTCTAAAATAAGAGATTTTTTCCTCTCTAAAGGAATTGATGAAAAAAATATTAATTTCTCTGCAATAGGAAGTTATGAAAATTATAAGAGAACACCTAACGGCAATACAACCAATGAGATTGATACATATACCGTTTATCAGAATGTTACTGTAAAAGCAAATGATACGGAAACTTTGACAAGACTTTCCAAAGAAACTGATGTTCTTATAAATCAGGATATTAATTTGAATGCGGAAGGTGTTCAGTATTATGTATCAAACTTAGACGATATAAAAGTTAAAATGGTGGGAGAAGCCTCCAAAAATGCAAAACAAAGAGCAGAAAGCCTTGTAAAAGGAACGGGCGGTCAAATAGGAACAATTAACAGCGCAAAAATGGGTGTATTCCAGATTGTACCGGTTGATTCTACGGAAGTTTCCGATTACGGTTATAACGATACTTCTTCTATTGAGAAAAAAGTTGTAGCTACAGTTACTGCTACTTTTACTGTTAAATAATTTTCGAATAAAGTTGTCCGAACAAAATTTCACGATAAGCGGATTGCGAGCAGGGCGAAAACCCGTTTAATGCGAGCAGCCAAGCAGCCGGCGGCGTGAGTGGAATTTTGAGAGCGGCGTATAGAAAAGGTGAGTATTAAAGTGGAAATGTTGAATTTTCACTTTAATACGACACTAGATTATATTTATAACATAGAGATTTTATCAGGAATTATAATCAGTTTGCCGCCTACGTGCTGAGGTTTAAATTTTAGTTGTTTCAGCTGTTCAAGTGCTTCTTCTTTAGAATTTGCATATACAACAACAGAACCGTAAATATTTTTAAGAGAGCTTAAATCTTTTAATGAATGTTTTCCGCCGATTATAACATCTCCGTTTACTGTGGAAATTTCTCCGGTATTTTTTAAATTTGTATTTAACAAGTTCAAATTTTGAAAAATCTTTGTGACACCTTGAATTAATTGTGCTTCTTCAACATTTATATCCGAATATGTAGTTTTATATGACGGCTGATAATAGTCGGTTAAGGCTTTTGTGCCGTCTTTTAGCGTTTTTATTCCAATTCCGGCAAGCGCCAGTATTTCATCACCGGACTTTCCTTTTACCATCTTTTTGCATTCTGCTTTTCCGTATATAAGTTTATTAACAAGCTGGGCTGCATTATTTTCTTCTTTAATTTCAGGAACAGGCTCGCCGTAGTATTTGGCGGCATTAGCAAGCCCTCTTGCATTTACGGCCTGTTTTATTATATGTCTTGTATCAATTCCCGGATTATACAAACTCATTTATTATTCCTTTTATTTTTTTAAAAAAGATAAATAAATTTAATTGCCTGATTTTGAATCTTTATTTAATAAAATTTAATTTTTACGGAATAAGTTTTTGAAGTATCGGAGAAAAGTTTTCTTTATATCTTTTAATTTTTTCATTTTGCATAATTTTTATCAGTTCATTATGTAACGGATGATTGTCATTACATACATATAAGTTTTCTTCCATAGGGTATGCACAGTTTTCCTGTCTAAATTCCCAGAAATGAGGATCGGCATTATATTTTTCAGCCATATCAATGAATGCGGGGATTTCTTTGTAATTTTCAGATGTTACAACAAAGTTTAGAAACAGGGGAAAAGGATGAATTTTTCTGAATTCTTTTAAAAAAGCAAGATTGTCTAAAATACGGTCAAATAGTTTGAGACTTTCCGGAGAGTTGATTATTTTAGAATATGTTTTGGCAGTTGCCGCATGAATTGATATTTTAATCTGATTTATTCTGTCTGCCGTAATATTCAGGTTTTCTAAAGTTTGTTTATTGCAGTTTATTCCGTTGGTATGAAAATCAAATTGCAAAGACGGATAAGTTTCTGCCGCTTTTTGAATAATCAGTCTGCTGTGGCGCGAACCGAACGGATCACCTGCTGCGTTAATTATTAATATTTTTGCCGACTTAAGCAAAGGAAGGAAAAATGAATCTATTTTAGAGTTTAATAAATTCAATTTATCCTCAGGCGAAACATACATTTTATCCCTGCATATTTTGCATGCTATATTACATTCAAAATCGTATGCAAATTTTATAATAAGAGGATATTCTTCCATTACCGGCTTATAATTTGTTTCAAAATCGGTATAAAACATTTTGTTTTGGAGATAAAAACAGGTTTGACCGTCGCATAACGAATAATCATTGTTCATAATTCTTGTTCTGAATTCAACCGCTGCAGGTGAGTTCCATACTTCGTCAAAGGTATGCTCAAAGATATTTCCTATTTCATAAAACTTATTCCAGTTAGGACAGCATGTATAAACAGCGCCTGTTTTATGTATTTCAATGCATTGAAAAGGATTGGGGCAAAAATTATTTAATTTTCTCATATTAATTCTTTCATATTTTGTTTTCTTAAACTGCTCAATTCCGGATAAAGTATTGCATTTTTTTCGTCAAATACCGGTTTTTTTAATATATTTACCAGCTCTTTATGTTTTTTATGCTCCGGATTTATTATTGAATACTTTTCAAAATTTTTACATAATGCAGTATTAGATTTTCTTAATGCCCAGAATTCGGCAGATGCATTATACTTTTTTGCAAGTTTTACAAATCCAGGCATTTCTTTATAATTTTCAGAATATACAACAAAAATCATTCTTAATTCGTTTAATAATCCGCTTTTTTTCATTTCTGAATATAGTTTTAAATTTTTCAAAACTTTAAAATATTGACCGCCTCTCACTATTTTATTATAAGTCCATAAAGATGCCGAGTGCATAGAAACGGTTATTTTATCTATGCGGTTAAAAATATTTAAACTTTCTAATTTTTCTTTATTGCCTAAGATACCGTTTGTGTGGATGTGGAACTTTATATCGGGATATCTTTGAGCGATTTTTTGTATTAATAGAGTTTCTTTATAACTTGCAAAAGGCTCACCGCTGCAACCAAACCTTACTATCTTTGCATTCTTAAGAACAGGAAGCCAAATTTCTTCTATCTCTTTATCTAAAGAATTTTTATCAAAAGTTATATGCCAGTTCTCATCCCTGCATATTTTACATTTTACGTTGCAGGAATTATCAGAGCTTATTGAAATATCTTCGGGATAATCAAATACGGTTTCGGAAGTGTATTTATCTTTATTTTCATTATGGTATTTTCTGCTGCAAATATCATTGCATAATGAGAAATCACCGTTAAGAAGATGCCGCCTTATATTTTTTACTTTTTCTCCGTTCCAAATTTCATCAAAAGGTGTTTTAAAAATATTGCCTATTTTATAATTATTGATAAATTCAGGACAGCAGTTATAAACATCACCGTTTTCATATATTTCAATTCTGTTAAATGGCTGTGTGCAAAACAATTTTAGACCTCAATAACCTTATATGCAATTAACATAATAATATCATTATGTATTTATCGTTACAACTTTTCTTTTTTAGCTGTATATGCTAGAATACAGCAAAAATGTTTAAAATGACTGGTATTTTTAAGTTATTCAAAAATCATAAAAAAGAAAAATTTTTATCTTGCAGATTCATCCAAAACGGAATTACGTTTATGGATAAATCAATTATAATGTGCTGTTCCAATAAAGGCGGTGTGAGGTTTATAGCAAATTATAAAGGCGAAAAAATTAACTGGAAAGAAATTAATAAAAAAAGGCAGGAAATAATAGGAAATTGCAGAAAAGGCATAATACCGGAAGCCTGCCATGGGTGTGTTAATCTGGAAACACAAGAATGGGATTTATCGGATTACAAACTTAAAGAGATTTATATTAATCATTGGAATCATTGTAATTGCGGATGTGTATACTGTATTCAGGGTGCTGACGGGAAATATTTGCAGGCGGAATCTTCTCCGAGTCCTTATTACAGAGTTTATGAGCACTTACAAAGCTTATATAAACATAAATTAATATCACCTAAATTGCATTTAGAGATTTTAGGCGGTGAAATATCCGTTCTCGATGAAGCGGATGATATAATAAATTTATGTCTTAATAACGGAGTTGAAAGAATATCTTTTCATTCTTCGTGTATAACTTATTCAAAAGGAATTGAAAGAGCATTAAAAGAAGCTCCTGATGTTGATATAGATTTTTCTCTTGATTGTGCTTCAAAAGATTTATATAAAAAAATTAAAAGAATTGATGCTTTTGATGATGTTATAGATAATCTTTCAAAATATATAAAAAGCTCCCCAAAAGCACCGGATGCTTTTATTGCAAAATATATTATAATTGACGGTTTGAATGATAATACAGGGGAACTGGATAAATGGTTAGCCCTTATTCATAATCTGGGCATTAAAAAGGCAAAATTAGATGTAAATTTCAGAAAATATTTTTCCGAATTAAACAGCTGCAAGCCTGATGTTCCGCCAGTATATTACGAAATGTATAAATTATTTTATAAACGGATTAAAGAATATGGAATGGAAGATCATTGCTGGGAATTTCCGAAGCGTGTACTTAATACAGGCGGAATACCCGAGGGATACTGATAATTTTATTTCTTTTCAAACAGAGCCTCTATAAAATCATCGGGATTAAATAATTTTAAATCTTCAATTTTTTCTCCGACACCTATAAGCTTTACAGGCAGAGAAAACTCTTTTGCTATTGCAATTATAATACCGCCTTTAGCACTGCCGTCCAATTTCGTTAATGCAACAGAAGTAAGATTTACTGATTCCGAAAACAGTTTTGCCTGCGACAGCCCGTTTTGTCCCGTATTTGCATCAAGTACAAGCATGCTTTCTTTTGATGCTCCCGGAGCAAGTTTATCTATTACCGATTTTACCTTATTTAATTCTTCCATTAAGTTACGCTTATTATGCAGCCTGCCCGCCGTATCTATTAACAAAATATCATAATTTTCATTTTGAGCTTTTTTAATTGCGTCATAAACAACGGCAGCTGAATCTATACCGTCTTTTCTGACAATATCAACACCTGCACGCTGAGCCCATATATCAAGCTGCTCTTCTGCTGCGGCTCTAAAAGTATCACCTGCCGCAAGAAGCACCTTTTTTCCGGATAATCTGAATTTATAAGCAAGTTTTGCAATAAGAGTCGTTTTTCCTGCTCCGTTCACTCCGGTTATAAAGAAAATATTTAATCCGTTATCATCAATATTTAATTCAGAACTTCCTGCATTTTTTAGTATTTCTTCAAATTCGGTCTTTAAGAATTGTTTTACCTGAGAAGGTTTTATGTTTTTTTGTTTCCTCAACTTATCCGTTATCGAAGAAGCAAGACTAACCCCTAAATCTGCTTTTATAAGTAAATCTTCCATATCGTCGAGTACAAAATCATCAAATTCTTCATTTTCTTCTATTTCTGAAACAACATTTTCTACAAGATTTTTTGTTGTATTGGATATTGTTTTTTTCAAATTCTCAAGAGAAAAATTCCAAAACGAAGATTTTTCTTTTTCTTCTTTTTGTTCATTATTATCCGTTGAATTCTTTTTGAAGAAATTAAACATTATTGCCTCTGATTATTATTTGAGATTATTTTCAATAATCACTTTGCCTAAAATTCCGTTTACAAAAGAAGCGGAATCTTCCGTTGAATATTTCTTAGCCAGTTCTACGGCTTCATCAATGATTACTTTCAACGGTGCATCTTTAACATATAAAAGCTCGCATATAGCAATTCTTAAAATATCCTTGTCCATTTTAACAAGCCTGTTTATATCCCAGCCGAAGGCGAATTTCTTAATTTGAGCATCAATATCAGTTTTATGTTCTTTAAAAGCATTTGTTATTTTGTTAATGTAATTTTTTACATCCGAATTTTCTTCGAGTGTTGCCATTTCTGCAATTTCAAGAGCAAGCATTGTTTTTTCTGCTATATTTAATAATTCGTCAAGTCTTCCCTGCATATCAGATGTCATAGGAATAGGAACCGGTATATTTGAAACATCAATAGGTCTTTCTAAGTTTTTTGGATGATTAGATTCATATTCTTCAATATATTCTTTCATTTCCAAAATTGCGGCAGAGGCTGTTTTAAGTTCATCCGCTGAATTGTTTGTTAATGTTCTGACTGATTTTAAAACTATATCCTGAAAATCCCATTTATTTAGATTTTGTATTGTGTCCATTTGAGAAAATAATATTAAAGCTAATTCTCTGGCAGCACGTCTTGCTTGCATATTTAATTTCCTTTAAAAATATATACATATTAATTAAGCCACAAAAATAAATAAAAGTATATAACGTAATGCATAACAGATGAAAATAACTTGACTTTTAACCTTGGTCTTAATAATATATATAGGAGTCTTATTGGGGCGTCGCCAAGTGGTAAGGCACCTGGTTTTGGTCCAGGCATCTCGGAGGTTCGAATCCTTCCGCCCCAGCTCTAAAAGCCCTAATTGGGGCTTTTTGTTTTTATATAGCGGTTATTTTAAATATTATCCGAAGAAAAATTACGATAAGCAGTATATTTTTACGCTCATATTGATTATCACATTCAGTTTGATTTTTATTGCCGAAAGCAGTGATTTTATAGTTTTTTTATAGTCGGAAGTTAAAAAATAAAAAAACAAACCGGAAAGATATTTTATTTATGCAATTTTCTTATCTTCTCTTTCTATTGTCATTGTTGAGTTATGGGAAACCGGACATTTTTCACAAAATCAAAGATTTTGGAAAAAGCTGTCAATCCCAACCTACAGACTATATTAGAAGTTTCTTTTTAATTATTTGTGTTATTTTTTCCCAAGCAAAAGAAGAAGGGTGAGATAAATCATTAAGCCAGTATTTTTTATCGCTTAAATCTTTTACTTCTTCATTAATGTTTATTATTTGTATATCATCATTTATAGACTCAAGAATTGCAATGTATTCAGGATGTAAGTCATGAATAGTAGAATCTATTCCATCAGGATAATATATTATAACGAATTTAGAGTTAGGAAACTTCTTCTTTATAATTTCATATGAATTGCTTATAAGCATAGTAAATTCCTTATTAAGCCTTTTGGTATCTTCTTTTTGAATTAATGAGATAAAATCTTCTATAATAATAGCAGTATATGGAATATGTAAGAAATAAAATATTGGCGAGGGTTGGTTTTTTACAAGCTTGCCTTTCTCTAATTTATATTTGATAGCAAATAAAGAACTGTTATATCCATGGGCACGATAATTAAGATGTCTTACATTGTGTCCGGGTATATTTACATATATAAATATTTCCGGATTTAATTTTTTTAAGATTTCTAAAGTGTTCTTATCTTGCAGCAATTCATACATAAAGGCAGGACCTTCTCCCGGAAAAGCTAAATTAATGATGGTTTTATCTGTTACAGCATTAAGCCTGTATGAAAAGCTTTCTTCAAAAGGCAAATCAAAACCATAAGCAAAAGAACAGCCAAAAATTGCTATAGCACCTTTTTTACCATATACTATCGGTCTTAGAAGTTCTTGTTTATCAATAATTTCAGGATTCTTTATGTAATGATATACAGGCAGATCTTCACCTTGTCTTTTCAATATAAAAAAGGATATGCATTCAAGTATAATAAATAAAAGTACAAATACTAAAAGATTAATTGAAATTATTTTGAAAGTTTTCATTTTTAAGGTCCACTCCTTATAAAAGTCATATTTTTTCTGAAAAATCAACAGCAATTAGTTTTAGCCCGAAGGTTGGGTTAAATTCATCAATTTCTTCCAACTCAACTGTTTTTATTTTTATCACTTATAATATAAACCTCATTAAATGTTTTAAAACGCAAAATGCTGACATGGGCGCTACAACATCAGCTTTATCTTCTTTTGTGAAAGTAAAATATCTCTTCAACTTCCCTCTCTTATTTCAAAAATTAAAATATCTTTATTTTAATTTTTAAAAATTTAATTATTACTCATTTTACTATTTTTCTTCTTTGTTGTCTATTTGGGTTTTAGGTTCGCAAATTGGATGGACAAAATGTAAGCCAACAATGATAATAAAAAGAGAAGATAAAATCACATAAGATATCTTTCAGGCTTTATGTTTTTGTTTGTCCGAACAAAATTTCACGATAAGCGGATTGCGAGCAGGGCGAAAACCCGTTTAATGCGAGCAGCCAAGCAGGTGAGTATTAAAGTGTAAATGTTGAATTTTCACTTTAATACGACACTGGATTATAT
>CALUSW010000050.1 GCA_944323535.1 Candidatus Gastranaerophilales bacterium
TCAATAATATTCAGACCGTTGAATATAGCTTTTAAGTTAGCGTTAACAGTACTTTCATCACAGCCTCTTGAAATTACGGTTTGTCCGTCCGGAGCTTTAAACTGCATAATTGTCATAGCAGAAGCATCCGATCCCATATTTAAAGCTTTTTGTTCATAATTTAAAAATTCACAATTAAATCCTGCTTTTTGAATAGCTTTAATACAAGCATCAACAGGACCGTTTCCGTATACTTCAATATCATATTGCTTATTATTGTACATAAATTTTAAAATTGATTTATCATCATCAATCCTTTCAAGACTGCATAATTTAAACGCACCCTTAACGTTAAGAACATTATTATAATATAAATCAATAATATTTCTTGTTGAAAGTTCTCCTATTTTTTCAGCTTCTTCTTTTGCTACAGGTGCAATTCTTTGAGCTTCGGAAAGCGTAATGGGATAGCCGGCATCCGTAATAATTTCATATATTGCGGTTTTACCGGATTGAGAAGTAAAGCCGAGTTTTTCATCATCTTTTCTTCCTATGAGAGAAGGATGAATAGGTCTATAAGCACCTTTATTCATATCTTTTGTTTTTACGGCGCCGTCTTGATGAATTCCGCTTCTGTGAGCTAATGCTTCAGGTCCTGTTAACGGTGCTTTTTCATATATTTTTACACCAGACATATCAGATATTGTAAGAGCCAGTTCATATATCTTTGAAAGATTTAAAGGTACATCTACATCGGAATTATGCAGTGCAACCGCAACTTCATACAAATTAGTATTACCTGCGCGCTCTCCAAGTCCGTTAAGTGCGCACTCAAGCTGAATAGCACCTGCAAAATAACTCTCCACTGTTGTTGCTGTTGCCATTCCTAAATCATTATGATTATGTACGGATATTATTATATCTTTAGGAAGCGCATTATAAACTTTTTCAACAAGTTCAACAAATTTCCGCGGTCTTGTTCTTTCAACCGTATTAGGCAGATTAATAACATTTGCGCCTGCTTTTACAACTTCCTGAAGTGTGTTTATAACAAAATCTATATTTTCATGGCAGTCGCCGAAATGTTCTACGGAAAATTGGACTTCTCCCGAATTTCCCATTAAACTTTTTGCGTATGTAACAGCTTCAATTGCTTGTTTTCTTACTTCTTCCGGTTTTTTATTTAAAACATATTCCATATTAAAAGGACTCATTGCTATAAAAACATGAATTCTTCTTTTATTTGCACTTTTAATGGATTCCGCCGCTTTTATAATATCTGATTTAACACATCTGGCAAGAGCAGATATAACAATATTATCAGGTGCAATCTGCGCAAGTCTTGAGCAGGCTTCATAATCCATATCGGAGGCTGCTGCAAAACCAACTTCTATTCCCTGTACTCCGAGTTCAAGCAAATGATTGAAAATAAGTTCTTTTTCACCGGTATTCCATGGTTTTTTTAAGGATTGATTACCGTCTCTCAGTGTTATATCGTAGAAAAACGGCTGTCTTTTTATCATTTGCTCATTCATAATACATATTCCTTCCAATACTGCTAAGTATATCCCAAAGAGATATATCAATCAAATAATTATATGTAAATTATGATTTTGATATAATTTAATTATGATATTAAAGGAATTTTCAAAGTATTTACATAAAAATAAAGAAAAAAATTCGGTTAATCTGCTCAATGAATGGTTAATCGAACGCTTGACAAGCCCCTCTCTCGATAAAGTTGATATTATATTAAAAACAGAATTATATTTTGCAAAAAATAATAATGATAAAACTTTAATAATTGCAAAAAGTGAAACGGGCAGAAATTTACTTAATGCACTTTATAATTTTTCTTTGAGTTTTGAACAGTATAAACTTGCAAAATTTTTACATGAACAAAAAAGCATGAATATAAAAAAAGATGAAAAACAATAAAATAGCATGTTTGCATGCCTTTTTTGTATAAAAAATTTACAAAATATTTTAACTGCTAATTGTAGAAAACCTGTAGAAAACTATTTATAAAACTGTATAAAATTTGAATTAAAATTCAAAAACTTTTTATAATTTTAATTCTCAGATAATTTACTAAAAGTTATATACATTCATTAAACAGTTTTTGAATAATATTCTACAAGTTTTATACAGGATTAAAATTCAATTAAGACAAGCATTATATATAGTTTTATACTATTATAAGAAAAGCTTATTACTACTTTTATTTATTTATATAAATTAATATGAGTATTAATAAAAAAAACAGCGATTAAAAAATTATTTTTTTATATACTTTTTATAAATTTAATTTTTAATCACTTTTTTATTTTTCTTATATAATAAAATAGTGCACAACTATAACAGAGGATTAATATGTTTTTTACGATTGATAAAGAATCTTTGCTTAATAAGCTTAAAATAGTAGAAAAAGTAACAGCTCAAAGAGGTAATGTACAGCCTGTACTTGCAAATGTTTTATTTGACGTAAAGGACAATATCCTTAATCTGAGTGCTACCGATTTGGAAATTTCAATAAAAGCCAAAACAACGGTCGCCGTTAAAAAAGAAGGAAGAATAACTCTTCCGGCTAAAAAACTTCTTGAAATTGCAGCTAAACTGCCTGATAAACCTGTTGAATTTACTTTAAACGAAGATACAAACATTGTAAATATAAGCTGCGGTAATTCAAAATTTGAAATTATAGGTATTTCCGCTCAGGAGTTTCCTAAAATAGAAGAAGAAATACCTGATGGAACGGAAATAGAAGTAGAATTGGAACCGTTTTTAAAATCAATAAAAAATACGGTTTATGCAGCTGCTAATTATGAAAACAGAAATGTAATTTCAGGTGTTTTTTGTCTTATTAAAGATACAAAACTTGAAATGGCTGCAACTGACGGCAACAGGTTAACAAGAATTATTGAAACTATTAAAAATAAAGATTCTAAAAATGCAAAACTTGTTATTCCTTCAAAAACTTTGAATGAATTTGTAAGAATATGTTCTTTTATTACTGAAGAAAAAGTTGTTTTAATTGTTGATAAATCAAGATTAACATTGAAAACAATGAGTTTTTCAATAAATTCGAGACTTATAGAAGGTGAATATCCTCCTTATGAGCAGTTAATACCTAAATCTACTGCTAATAATTCAATAATAGCAAGAGATGAATTGATAACCGCTTTAGACAGAGTTTCAACCATGGTAAATGACAGAACAAGTATTGTTAAATTTATATTTAACGATAATAAGCTTGTACTAAAAGCTGAAACACCTAATTCAGGTGCTTCAGAAGATATAATTGACTGCAGTTATACAGGCGAAGAACTTACAATTGCTTTTAATTATAAATATGTTCTGGATTCAATAAAAACAATGGATGCAAAAAATGTAAAAATAGGTTTAAACGGAAGTCTGTCGGCTACCGTATTTATGCCTGAAAGTGAAGAAAATTATATTTGCTTGATAATGCCTATACAGATAAGATAAAAGGTCAGATATGAAGGTTAGTGTAAGAGTTCCTGCAACAACGGCAAATTTAGGACCCGGTTTTGATTGTTTGGGTTTGGCTTTGCCTGTTTATAATGAAATAACCGTTGAAGAGCAGGTAATGCCGGGAAGCGGACTTGAAATTAATATTATTGAAGACAGCGAAACTTATGATATTTTATCTATACCGAAAAATGAAGAAAATATAGTTTATAAAGCTATTGAGCTTTTATATAACTTTGTCGGACAGAGTGTAAATGATATAAAAATTACAATAAAAACAGGTATACCCGTAACAAGAGGTCTTGGCAGCAGTGCATCCGTTATAGTTGGCGGTCTTATTGCCGCAAATACATTACTCGGTAATCCTGCCGATGATGCAGTATTACTTTCTATTGCCTCAGAAGTTGAGGGTCATCCTGATAATGTTACTCCTGCAATGTTTGGAGGATTTTGTCTTTCTTGTGTTGAAGATGACGGAAGTGTTTCGTATTCGAAAATACCCTGGCCGCAGGATTGGAAATTAACTGTTATAATTCCTGATTATGAATTGGATACAAGAATTGCAAGATCTGTTTTGCCTGAAAATATAAGTATATCTGATGCGGCCTACAACATAAGAAAATGCGCATTATTAATTGATGCAGTTTACAGACAGGACGCAAATTTAATGAAAAAATGCTTGAAAGACAAAATTCATCAACCCTATAGACAGGAGTTAATAAAAGGATTTAAAAAATTAAATGAAACCGTTCAAAATAAAGATAATATTATAGGATGTGTGATATCCGGTGCAGGGCCGAGTATTCTTATTATTTCTCAAAACGGCGGATTTGAAAAAATTGAAAATGATGTTAAACGCATATTTGAAGATTTAAATGTAAATTGTGATATAAGAACTTTAAATATAGAAAATGAAGGCAGTAAAATTATATAGAAAGGACAGGCTGAAATGAAAAAATCCATTAAAGATTTAGGCGACATTAAAGGTAAAAGAGCGCTTGTAAGAGTAGATATAAATGTTCCTCTGGATGCGGATAAAAATGTAACAGATGATACGCGTATACAGGCAATAATGCCTACATTAAACTATTTAAAAGATAAAGGTGCAAAAATTATATTAATGGCGCATTTAGGCAGACCGAAAGGTGAAAAAAATCCTGAATTTACACTTGCTCCCGTTGCAAAATATTTATCAAAAGTATTGGGTGAAGAAGTAATGTTTATACCTGATGTTGAAGATGCTCCTAAAATGGCTGCAGAATTAAAAGACGGACAGGTTGCTCTTCTTGAAAATATAAGATACTACAAAGCAGAAGAAGCAAAAGATGATGATATGACTTTTGCTAATGAACTTGCAAAATTAGGTGATTTTTATGTAAATGATGCATTTGGTGCAGCTCACAGAAATCATACTTCAACCGCAAAACTTGCTAAAGTTTTAAAACCGGCAGTGTCAGGTTTATTAATGGAAAAAGAATTGAGATGTTTATCACAGGCTCTTGATAATCCTACAAGACCTTTTACGGCTGTAGTGGGCGGTGCAAAAGTTTCATCTAAAATAGGTGTTTTGGAAAACTTAATAGATAAAGTTGACAATTTGATAATCGGCGGCGGCATGGCTTATACATTTGTTAAAGCAAACGGCGGTAAAATAGGTAATTCTATTTGCGAAGATGATCAATTGGATGTTGCTAAAGCAATTGAGAAAAAAGCTGCTGATAAGGGTGTAAAGCTTGTTATGGCTACTGATGTTCTTGTAACCGATGATTTTTCAGGTAACGGTACAAATAAATTTGTTAAAATTGATGAAATACCTGACGGATTTGAAGGTGTTGATGCGGGTCCCGAGTCAAGAAAAGCTTTTGCGGAAGTATTAAAATCTTCAAAAACAATATTAATGAACGGTCCTGTAGGTGCATTTGAAAATCCCAAATTTGCAGAAGGAACAAAAGCAGTATTGCAGGCTGTAGTCGATGCAACAAAAAACGGAGCTATTTCCGTAATCGGCGGCGGCGACTCTGTAAGTGCGGCTAAGAAATTCTTTAAAGCTGAAGATTTTACTCACGTATCAACAGGTGGCGGTGCTTCTTTGGAATTCATAGAAGGAAAAGTTCTTCCGGGTGTTGCTGCTCTTGATGATAAATAAAAATAATTTAAACAAAAAAGACGGGAATATTAATTCCCGTCTTTTTTATGTCTTATATAAAAGCCCTATACAAGTATGATTTTGTTACCTGTGAATGCTCCACAGGTGGGTAAGTGCCTTAACAAATCCGTTTCCTGCTGCGCGGCAGGTCTACTGCATTGTTATCAGAGTCAGCTTTCCCTATTAATCAAGATGTAGGAACAAAATAAATACCCGTATAGAGCATTTTAATTATAACACTTTATTTTTCATTTTTCACTATCTTTTGTATTAATTTTACCGCTTCTTGTAATTGTATATCTTCGGAATTATTTTTTGTACTTTTTTTATTAACTGTTATATCCGGTATTAATCCTTTATTATTAATGTCTTTACCGTCAGGAAGAATATATTTATTTGAAGTTATAATTAATCCGGTTCCGTTCTGCATGGGTATTACCTGTTGAATAGAACTTTTTCCGAAACTTTTTTCACCTATAAGAATAGCATTAATATTATTTCTTAAAGTTCCTGCAAGAACTTCTGCCGCACTTGCGGTATTTCTGTCAATTAAAATTACAACGGGTTTATCTTTAAATATTTTTTCATTATCTGCATATATTTGATATTCATCTCCGTTTCTTGATTTTATACTTAATATCATTTCATTTGTAAGCATAAGATTTGCCATTTGCATAGCATTTGCAATAATTCCGCCATAATTGTTTCTTAAATCTATAATTATTCCGTTAGTATTATTTGTTCCTTTAATTATTCCGTCAAAATCATTTGCGGCTTTTTTTCCCATAATGTTTGAAAGATATATAATTCCTATGTTATCTTTCGTTATTACATAATTCATTGTTTTTATAGGAATAACTTTTTTTATAAGAGTTTTTTTAATTATTTCATTTTTACGTTTTATTACTAAATCTACGGTATCTTTGCTTGTATTTATAAGTTCTGCTATTTCATCGGTTTCAAGATTTTTAACTTCTTTGCCGTTTATACTTATAATATAATCACCTGTATATATATTTGCGTTTTGCGCGGGTGAATTTGCAATAACATGGTTTATAATTACATCTTCTCCTGCTTTATAAAACAAAATACCTACACCTGTTATTTGAGAATCAAGAATAATTTTTTGTTTTTTAAATGAATTTGATTTCATAAATTTTGTATAAGGGTCATTTAAACTGGCAAGCATACTGTTAATTGCAACATTTGCATCATCAATTGTTTTAATATGTCTAAAGTATCTTAATCTCCATTTTGCCCAGTTTTGACCGTTTAGAGAACTGTCAATATACTCATTTTTAGTTATTCTCCATGCTTTTACAAATAATCTTTGAGGAGCAATATCTTCATATATTAATATTTTATGCATTAGATTATGAAAAAAATTAGTTTTGAAATTTATTTCAGGGTTAAAAAAAATATCTGCTGTTATAAACGATATTATTATAATAGCTAAATAAATTATTATATTTTTTATTTTAATTTCATTATTCATAATAATATAGTGTATACATATAATAATATAATCGCAATTATTTTTTGAGATATTTACTTTATCTGTTATAATTTGCTTATGGGAAAATTACTAAAAGACTGCTTATTTATTCTTTTTATAGTTGCTATTTTATTCTTTTTGAGCGATCAGCCTTCGTTTTCACGTACTTTGAAATTTGTTCAGCTTTCGGATATTCATTATTCGCTTGTGAAGGATGATACAAGCTATAAACTATTGTCAAAAACAAGACCTTTATTGGAAGATGCAATTAATCAAATAAATAAAGAAAATAATATTGATTTTGTAATGATAACCGGTGACGGTATAGATAAACCTGATAAATCTTCAATTGAAAGTTTATTTGATGCTTTAAATAAACTTAATTATCCGTGGTATTACGTTATCGGAAATCATGATACAACTACTGACGGTTATTTGAATAAAACAAATATTGTCAAAATATTAAAAGAAAAAAATCCGAATTATATTTTTGATTCAACATACTATACCTTTAAACCACAAAAAGGTATAAGGGTAATTGTAATGGACGGTGCCAAAAATAAAGGTATTTCATCTCATGGAATTATTCCTTCTTCACAATTGTGCTGGCTTGATGAAATACTTGATAAATCAAAAAAAGATGTAGTATTAATATTTATACATTTTCCTCTTTTACCGCCGTTTGAGTCAAAAAATCATGAAATTTTAAATGCCGGTGAATTTAAGGCTGTTTTAAATAAATATGAAATGCCTATAGCTGTTTTTGCAGGTCACTATCATGCCGCAAAAATAATTAAAAGGGGCAACATTCTTCATGTATCAAGCCCTTCTCTTTTCGGATATCCCAATGCATTCAGAATAATAGAAATTGATAATAGACGTAAACAGGTTGTATTTAATTTTAGATTTATGGAAACAAATCTAAAGGATTTACAGTCAAAAACAAAAATATTAACACTGGGAGGAGCTAAATATTATGGTAAACCTTCTGACAGAGAAACAACAATAATAATGGATAAAAGGTAAAAATCATATGAAACAAAATGATTTTAAAATTAAGTTTTGGGGAGTAAGAGGATCTTATCCCGTGGTAAATGAAAATTTCCTCAAATACGGAGGTAATACCTCCTGTATTGAAATTACGGCGGGAACAAACAGAATAATACTTGACGGCGGAACCGGAATAATTCCGCTCGGCGATAAAATATTTAAAGAGCATATATCTTCCGCAGATAATGTTTTTGACAGAACTCAAATAAATGTAACTGTTTTATTAAGCCACATACATCAGGATCATATACAGGGATTAAATTTTTTTAAACCAGTTAATGTTGTTACTACACAGTTTTCATTATTCGGATACAGCGGTTTTGATTCCTCGCTTGATGAAACTTTGTCGGAATTAATATTCGGAAAATCATTTCCCATTAATTTATATGATATTACTGCGGATTGCACCATAGCTGATGTTACGGAATCCGATGTAATAACTTTTGATAAAAATACTCCCGTATTAAAACGTATTTCTGATATAAGCGACATTGAACCTAAAAAAGATGAACTTTTAATTACTTTTATGAAATCAAATTCACATCCCAATTTTGGTGTTATGTGTTTCAAAATAACATATAAAAATAAATCTGTAGTATATGCAACGGATACGGAATGCTATTACGGAGGCTCCAAAAAATTAGAATTGTTTGCAAAAGATGCTGATTTACTCATCCATGACAGCCAGTATACAACAGAAGATTATTTATCCGCTGTTTCACCAAAACAGGGATTCGGGCATTCAACTTTTGATATGGCATATGATACGGCTTCTGCAGCTAATGTTAAAAGACTTGCTTTTTTCCATTTTGATCCTGCTTATAATGATGAAAAATTGACTTTTCTTGAAGATTTCTATAAAAATAAAAATAAGAATTATTTTTTCGCAAAAGAAGGTCTTGAAATTTGCATTTAAAAAAATTATTTATAACCGTTTTATTTATATTTATGGCGGCAGTACCAGTAAATGCTGCTGATCATACGATTAAAGCGCAAAATAATGCATACTGGCATAATAATAAAGGACTTTTATATCTGCAGGATAAATATTATTACGGAGCAATTAAAGAATTTCAAATTGCCATAGATTTAAATCCTAATTCACAGGCAAGTGCGGTTTATTATGTTAATCTCGGCGTAACTTATGAAAAAATAGGATATCATAATCTTGCGCGTCCTTGCTTTGAAAAAGCTGTAAGCCTTAACGTTTTATGTTTTGATTATTATTTAAAACTTGCGGAAAATTATAAAAAACTTGGTATTGTCGAAAATGAACTTTTAAAACTTAGAAATGATAAATCTTCTCCTTTAAATGAAGTTTTAATCGGGCTTTTATATATCCAAAAAGGAGAAATTTCAACAGGTATTACTGTACTGGACGATTTTTGCAATAAAGAACCTAATTTGATAATTACAACCGGTGTAAAAAATTATTTGAATGAAATAATAAAAACTAAATTATAAAAAAACGGTTGTATGAAATTATTTTTATAAAAGATTTTTGCCGTGAGAATCGGTTCCTCCGGTTTTAATTAAATTATATTTATCCGCAATATCCGCTACTTTTTCTCCAGAATGAAATTTAAGTATTTTTCTTAATCTTTTATAAGGGTAAAATACTTCTACGCCTTCAAGTCCGCAATCTTTTAATTCACTAATAAATTTATCAAGATTAAATGTCCAGCAGCAGCAAGGATGAGCTAATACTGAAATTCCGCCTGCTTTTTTTATTTTTTCTATTACTTCTTTGGGATTTCTTAATTTTAACAACCGGTATAAATTAAATGTTTTGCCTAATCTTGATTTTGCAAGCAAAGGTTTTAATTCCAGGCTGTCTATATTGATTCCGTAGCCTAATATATGAATTAAGACTCCTCTATAAAAACAATCAAATTCTATTGCGGGAATAACAATATCTTCTTTTAATATATTTGTGGACAAATATGCATCCAGAGTATTATGGTCAGATATTGCAATATATTTTAATCCCCTCTCTTTTGCCTGAATAACTATTTCATACGGAGTCATAATGCCGTCTGATTCACATGAATGAATGTGTAAATCGACATTCTTATAAAAATCTTCCTCGGTAAGTGATAGTAATAATTTTTTTATTTCTTTTCTAATCATGTTAAACTTAAAATCAGATTATGTTTATATATATGCTAATATAAAATATAAAAAAGAGGAAGTATGGCAAAAAAGAAATCTAATAAATTTACCGGTGTATTTTCAATATTTTTTTCAAGTATAAAAACTTATTTTTTATATCTGGATCAGTGTTTTAAATATCTTGCTTTTCCTGTTTTAGGACAGGTAATCGGAATTATATTAATTTGCACCTGTGCTTATTATTTCAGAACAAATATTGATAATATTAAAAATATATCAGGATTTTTTGAAAAAGACAGTAATCTTATTATAGTTTATATTGCTGTTTTACTTCCTTTTCTTCTTATATTTATTAAAGCGCTTTATGATTATATAATAGCTTTTTGTTCGTTAAATCTTTTATTTTATACTGTATCTAATAAGAAAAAAATTAAAAATGTTGATTTTAAATCAAACAACCGGATAATAGAAAGAAGATTGTTTCAATATGTTATATTAATGTTGATTGTAACAATTCTTATTATAATTCCTCCTTTTATATTTATTTCTCCTTTAATATGGTTGTTTTTGTGCCTTTCTTTTCAGGTATTTTCATTTGAAGGTAATATAAGTGCGGCAGGTTCAATATCAAGAAGTTTTGAACTTGTTAAATCAAACATAATTCCTACAATAATTCTTTTATTGTTATGCTATATTGTAACATACCGGTTTCTTCCGGATATGTTTATATGGCTCGGTGAAAAAATATCACTTTCATATTTCCTTATAAACAGATGTGAATCATTCATCCAATTGCTTCCTCTTGATAATATTAATAATTATTTATCAATAGTTAATATTAAATTAGACAGCTTAACACTGGCAAGAGCAATTACAGAAGGAGGAATTTCCTTTATTATTATAGGGTTTACTCTGCCTTTCAGATGCTGCTGTTTTACCGAATTATATAAATTATATGATAGTGAAAAAATTAAAGAAATTTCAAAAGAATCCGATGAAATAATTACAAGGGCTGCAGGCAGAAGAAGAAAGAACTGATTAAGGATTATGTTTAAATGTAAAAAATGTAATTCAATTGATAAGTTTGAACTGATGTTTAATCCTGATTATAAAGGAATGAGAAATTTTAATATCTCATATACAAAAAATAATAATATTATAATTACCGTTGACGGATATACTTTTATACCTGATTTAAACTTTATGAACAGGCATGCTGTTTGCAGATATTGCGGAAATATTAATTGCTGGGATTATAAGTAAATATTTTATATTTTCCGGTTTTACTAACTTTTGATATTTGTTATAATAATGATATAAATATTTGAACAGGATTGTTATGAATAATAATGATGATAATAATACATTCATATGGTATATTTTATTTGCTGTCATATTTTGTATAATTGTATTTTTTCTATATATTGCCGGAGGAAAACTTCAAAAAAAATCCGATTATAGTCCGCAGGAAAACATATATATAAAAAATGAGAAGGAAATAGAACAATTACAAAATACTGAGCCTAAAGCAAAGATTCCTGAACAAGGTTTTACGCGATATAAATTCAGCTATAAATATACTATAAAAATTAAAGGTAATATAAGTAACCTGACATTTAAAGTATTTTTACCGCAGGATGAAAAAGGTATTCAGTATATATCATCTTTAAAAATTACTCCTCAGCCAAGAAAGATGTACCATGACGGTGTTAATAATATAGCTAAATATTCATTTTATGATTTAAACACACGAGAAATACCTTTTGTCATGGAAGGTATTGCAGATTTAAGAACCTATGATTTAACAACAGCAAAAGCTATAAATAAAAAAATATATCCGGAAAAAAATTTGCCGAGGTATCTTAATGCCGAGCCGTATATAGAATCGAATGATCCATATATAAGAAAAATAGCAGCCGGTATTAAAGGTTCAACTCAGGAAAAAGTTGTTGAAGAAATATTTGATTATGTGCAAGATCATATTAGATATACATTGATTAATAAAATTGCAAGTGCTAAAGAAGCATTACTTCTGGGTTATGGAAAATGCAGTGAATACTCGGTTATAATGACAGCCTTATGCAGAGCAAAAAATATTCCGGCAAGAGTTGTAACCGGAGATATTGCAAGAGATAAAGATACAAAACATAATTGGGTAGAAGTTTATTTTAAAGAATACGGATGGGTTACTTATGATCCGACTGAAATGGGAACACTTGTTTATCGCTACCGCGGTAAAAATATTGAAAAAACAGAAAAAAGAGTTAACGCAGCAATATTAAAGAATAAATATTTAACATTGGCAAGGAATAAATTATCACCGTGGTATATTTCTTATTCTGTAGACGGAGGCTCTAATGGAAATGTAAGCGTAGATGAAGTGATTGTAATCAATAAGATAAAATAAAAAACGGCTGATTTTTTAGCCGTTTT
>CALUSW010000051.1 GCA_944323535.1 Candidatus Gastranaerophilales bacterium
TCCCCTTTTGTTATTGTTATATTAGCTCTGTGTATATTCTCTTTAGCCTGTATTGCTTTTGATATTAATGTATTGAAAATCGGCAAATCCGGATTTTTTGCTACACCGACGGCATATAATATTCATGTTTTAAAAAGACATTTTCTTTTTATGTATATTCCGGCTTTGTTCTTTATTATGAATTTATATACTGTTTTTTATAAAAAGCCCAACAGTATTGATGATGCCGGAAGAATTATTTTATATTCATACGGAATTCTTGGAATTTATACACTGGTAAAAATTATCTATATTATTGTAATGCCAAGCAAAACCTCCAGCGCAATATGGTTTTTGATGCCTCCGGTATTATATGATATTTTAACAGGACTTGACGGAGTGCATTTTTCTTTCTTTTTCTTTACTTTAGGTCTTTGTATATTTACTTTTGCACTTATATCAAAATTGCTTCTGAAATTTATCAACCCTTATATTTATTCTATAATATCAAATACTGCTCTGGTTTTTGGAACATATTTAGCTGTGAAATTTTTTATATATCTTGATGAAGCTCTTGCAAGCTTTTATTATTAGGCATTATTGTTTATTGCCGAATTGTTCTTCTTGTTCTTCTCTTATAATTTCATCTGTTGTATTATGTGCTGAAATTTGCTTAATAGAAAAATCTTTTATTTGTTGTTTTTTATTTTGGTCTGTATTTACAAGTTTTTCATTTTTAGCTTCAAGTGCTTTTTTTATTTTATCTGATAATTCAAGTCCTGCGGCAAAACAACTATTTGCCGGTATCAGTAACAGCAGAATATATATAATTAATTTTATCATTTGTCCTCCGATTTTATTTTCTAAAAATTGAGGATTTTATTTATTCTCTTACCGGATAATTCCATATCGGTATTTTAAATCTATTATTTTTTCAAATGCGTTATTTATTTTTTCTTCGGGTATATCGCCGATTTTAACTTTTTGTTCTATTTTCTCTATAAGAGAAAAAACTTCTTCCGTTGTATCTCTGAATATAAACATTGTAATACCTGCATTAATTGCGCTATAGCAGGCATCTTCTTTTGAAAATCCCTTAACTGCATTCATTTCCATATCATCAGTTATAATAATACCGTTAAAAGCTAAATCTTTTATAAGAATACCGGTAATAATTTTTTTTGATAATGAAGCGGGCATTTTATCATCAAATGCCGGATAAATAACATGAGCTGCCATTATGGCGGGAAGCCCCGTTTTTATTGCTTGCGCAAAAGGAAGGATATGTTTTGTTATCAATTCTTCTTTTGAAAGATTAATTACGGGAAGTGTTTTATGAGAATCTAACGAAGCAGCCCCATGCCCCGGGAAGTGTTTCGCTGCGGGAATTATTCCGTATTTTTCATATTCTTTTATTACGATTTTTGATGCTATTATAACATCCTGCGTATTTGACGAAAAAGCACGTTCTCCGATTATAGGATTATCTTTATTTGTATTTACATCAAGCACCGGGGCAAAATTCATATTCATTCCGTAATTTTTAAGTTCAAGTGCAATTTGTTTTGTTTGATCCTGCAGATAAGAAAGCCCCATTTCGAATGCCGGTTTTGCGCTCAGGTATTTTTTCCCTCTATGAATCTTCTCTGTTCTTTCTACTTTGCCGCCCTCCTGATCAATACTTAAAAACATCGGGAGGGAAGAATTGTTGTTCAGCTTCTGCACTAATTCTTTTATCTGTTTTTCGGATTCAATATTATGTGAAAAGAATATTACTCCGCCGAGATAATTTTGAATAAGATTTGCAAAATATTTATTTTTTAAATAATCAGTCCCGATAAAGCCGGTTATAAACATTTGTGCAATTTTTTGTTTTAATGTTAAATTTTTTATATTCATTCTTATCTCTTTATTTTAAATATTCTAAATTCGGAAGGTTCAAGTTTGTCTATTTCAATAGTTTTTATATTATTTGCACAATAATGTTCTATAAAATCTTTTTTATCAGCTTCATATACATATTCACAATTAAGCGCATAATCTCCCGGGATTTCAATTTTTTTATTTTGAACGGACTTATTTGTTTTTATTGTATATTCCATAGTGCCGTCAATTTTTTGTTTTAATATTTTCTCGTTTAAAGGCAGATAGTTTGCTGCTATTATCAGGCATTCTTTTAGTGTTTCTTTTGAAATCATCCAGCTTACAAATCCGTTTGAATTTTGGTTTATTATTTGAGCTTCCCCCTGTGCGGTGAGTTCATTATTTACGGCAAATCTTCTTATAGCGTCAAACTTATTAAAGAATTCTTCATCGTTTTCTCTAATCAACGATACTTCATCCTGAATTGTAGCTTCAATACCGTCTTTAGAGAAAGATTCATCCCCGTCAACATACATAACCGGTCTTTGGGCAAGCCTGCCGCCAGGAAGAAATTTAAATTTAAACCATTTAAACAAAGCTTCATCTTTATCCATTAAGCCCAGATATCTGTTTATCGTTCTGAATTCTCCGTCCTGATTATTATATGTTTTTAGTATGGAAAGCAATGAATTCTTTATAATTGAAGAATTGTAATTCTGAAGTTCATGGTTATTAGTTACTATTTCAGCAGGATTTTTTTCATAATCCGTTTTTGTGTCGTTACCCCAGAGGATATCAAAATCCATATCCTGATGATATTCTTTAAAATAAGAATTCCAAAGCCTGTATTCTGCCATGGAAGCAAAATACGGGATTTTATCTTTTAACATTTCATTTGCTTTTTTGAGCAAAAATCTTGGAGCTCTATAGCTTATGGGCCTTAAATCTTTTTCGCTCATTTCATCCACAACAAAATCGGTATGAGAAATTCTAAAACCGTCAAAATTATAATCTTCCTGAAGTTTGAATAAATAATCCAGATAAAAATTTATTACCGGCAGATTATAATCACCGTTTTCAAGATATACAAAATAAAAAGGAGTCTGGCAGTCTGATTCCGCATATTTGGATACATCATGACCTTTGGCATTGTAATGCCTGAAAACAGGGTAGCTTCCGCATTCCGACATTTTTTCAAAAACCGGAAGTCCGCTTGAACACCAGGCACCATCGGGCAGCGTCCATAATCCTTCATCCATTAAAGCACTTATAATCTCGCCTCTTTTGGTAATATCGTGATCGCATTTTATTTTATTTATTTTGACGCCTTCAATCTTAGAAACAATTTCCCGGACTCTTTTTTGCAGCTTTTTTTGTTCTTCTTTTTTAGTTATAAAATCAGAAAGTTCTTTTCTTTTATTTTCAAGTTCAAAGGTAAACCTGTCATAAATCGGTTTAAATTCCGGCGCCAAGTCAACAGAACCGCTTTTTAAAGTGGTTTTATAAATATTTTTTACGATAGTAACATCATCTTCATCAAACTCAACGGACAATTTTATTGCAACATAGTTAAGAGCTTTGGAAATTTCTTCGGTGAGAAATTTTACGTCAATCCACCTTGCTATTTGAGGATGAGCCAAAACTGTTTTGGAAAATCTTCCTGTTTGAGGGAAAACATCATATATAACCGGATGTGAGCATAATTGTGCAAGTGAAATAAATAATTTTACCTGCGATTTTGCATCTATTCCCAAATTAAGAATTTCTTTATCTGCAAGATTTTCACTTACCTCCTCCGCACTTGCCGTAAGATATGCGTTGCCGAAATCTCTCGGATGAAAAGGAACAAGATAAATTGTTGTTGATAATATATTTTTGCTTATATTTCCGGAAGGAAGAATAACAATCTGCCTTAGCCAGTCAATAAATTTAGCCGGCGACGGGTCTTTTAAACCGTTGCCTAATGCAGCAAGATTAATTAATTTAATTTCATGCTGTTCTTTTTTTATCCAGTCTGCATCCGTAAAGCCTAATCTTTTGACCGGACTTATCTCGCTGCTTTTAAATGTAAATTTATTGTCTTTATATGTATTATTTATTTCCATCTTTTTTTCAAGGCAGAAAATTGCCTCGGCCGGTGTTAATTCTTCCAGAGCTTTTATCTGTGAATACGGCAGATATCCGTATTTCTCAATTAAATTTTGAAGTTCGTTTTTTCTTTTTGTACTTAGAGGCTCTTTTGAATATAAATCTTTAATCTTCATATATTGTTGATTGATAATTTCGTATTTATCAACTTTTTTGTTTTTAAAAAGAAAATTAAACATGTTATTCACCTCTTTTTCAAACTTTTTATACTGTATAAACCCCTGTTTTTATAATAATATCGTTATTTTTAGAATAGCGCAAGCAGTAAGGATTATATATCTTAAATTTTTCAGGTATTCGTTTAAAATTATTTTTGTTATAAAATTGGATATACTAAAGAATTAGTTTGATTGGAGAATATTATGGATGAAATCAGAGTAAGAATTGCTCCGTCGCCAAGCGGAAATCTTCATATAGGAACGGCAAGAACTGCTTTATTTAATTATCTGTTTGCGAAAAAAAATAACGGGAAATTTATTTTAAGAATAGAAGATACTGATGCGGAGCGCACAAGCCAATCATATATAGATAATATTTTTGACAGTTTAAAGGCATTAGGTCTGAACTGGGATGAAGGGCCCGATGTAGGCGGCCCTTACGGACCTTATACCCAGTCTGAAAGATTTGATATATATCCTAAATATGTTCGGGAATTATTGGATAAAGGCTTTGCCTATGAGTGTTTCTGCACGCCCGAGGAACTTGAAGCAGAGAAAGAAGAAGCTTCAAAGAATAAAAAAGCATATGTATACTCAAAAAAATGCGAGAATTTAACGGAAGAACAAAAAGCAAAATTACGGGCAGAGGGGAGAAAACCTGCAATTCGTTTTTCCGTTGAAAAAGCAAGAAAAGCTTTCCATGATTCTCCGGTTGTTCATTTTGAAGATCTCGTAAAAGGCGATCTTCATCAGGATACAAGCTTAATCGGCGATTTTGTAATAATGAAATCTAACGGTTCTCCTACTTATAATTTTGCTGTTGTTATTGATGATATGTTGATGAAAATATCTCATATAATCAGGGGAGAAGATCATATATCGAACACTTTCAAACAAATTCTGATTTACGAGGCTTTAGGGGCAGAAGTTCCTAAGTTCGGGCATCTGGGTATGATTTTAGCTCCCGATAGAAGCAAGCTTTCAAAACGCCACGGGGCAACCGCAGTATCAGAATTTGTGGAAAAAGGATATTTAACCGAAGCTTTGATTAATTTTGTGGCTTTATTGGGCTGGTCTCCTTCTGACGGAGTTGAAATTAAAACTTTGGATGAGATTGCCGGAGATTTTAGAATTAACGAGGTTTCTTCTTCTAATTCCGTTTTTGAATATGACAAATTAAACTGGATGAACGGTCAATATATAAAGAAAATGGATATAAAAGAATTAACAAAACTGGCTAAACCGTTTCTTTCAAAATATGATTTGACCGAGATTACGGAAGAACAGCTGGAAAAAGTAATTGCCGCAACAAGAGAACCTATAACAATTCTTTCGGATTTAACTTATGATACGGCATATTTCTTCGGCAGAGATATAGAATATGAAGAAGGCGTTAAAGAAGCTAACGTTGATACCGAACAGGCTCAAAATATTCTTAAATATTTTTACTCAAAGCTTGATGAATATGATTTTGATAATGAAGAAAAACTGCATGATCAATTGGCTGATTTCAGAACATACTTTAAAGAACAATACGGAATTAAACCAAAAGTTACAATGTGGACTGTAAGAGCTGCATTAACAGGCAGAACTCATGGCGCAGACATGGGAGTTATTCTTGAAGTTTTAGGTAAAAACAGAGTAAAATATCGTATAGAAAAAGCAATAAAATAAAAATGGAAAATTTCTTGAATTTACCGGAAGTATCATTTATAGTAATCACCCACAATTTTTCAAAATTTGCGGGCAGCTGTCTTGAAAGCATAAAAAATCAAACATATAAAAATTTTGAGATAATAGTTGTTGATGATGCTTCAGAAGATGATACTCCGGAAAAAATTCAAAGTTTTATTAATGAAAATCCGGAGCTCAAAATAACTTTCATTAAAAATGAAAACAATATAGGACAGCTCGGCAGTTTTCTTGAAGGTCTAAAAAAAGCAAAAGGACAATTTATTTGTGCTATTGACGGTGATGATGTATTATTTCCGGAGTATTGTGCCATTCACACAGAAACTCATTTAAAAACTTCTGTTGCAATGACAACCTGCCTTCAGGCTGAAATTGATGATAATAATGTGATACATACCTTTTGCTCGATAGACAGCCCTAAAAAACAGGAAAAATTATCAGAGATTGAAAATAAATCTTATGACGAATTTTTGGATTACAGAAAGGCGCAAAATATAGATAAACAGGGCTGCAATATTAAAATACTTGATAATGATAAATACAGTTTTGCGACATGGCATTGGGGACCTGCTTCATCCGCAATGATGAGAAAATCTGTTTGCGATTTGCTTTTAATGCTTGATAAAAGCTGTCTAAAAGAGATAACCGCCGATAAATTTATATTTTCATTCTGTCATTTAATCGGTTCCAGTGCAATTATTTATAAAACCCTTTATGCTTATAGAAGACATAATTCAAATTATTCGCTTGCAAATCCTGTTATGGGGAATAAGAAATATTTAAAATCAAAAACTCAATCGAATTATTTAAAAAATAATAAAAAAATACGAAGCAAAATGTTCAATTTTATTAAATCAAATGACAAGTTTTTCAGAGAAAAATTTAATAAGGTTAATATGCTCTTAATATATAAGCGAATAATATTTTCTTTTGATTTAAAATTTTTTAAAGGTCTTTTTAAAGCTTTGTTTATATAAAACTAACAAAAAACTAACAAAAAATAATATATAATTTAGATTATGAATAAAGATGCTAAAATTTTAATTGTAGAAGATGAACAGCATATTAACAGACTTATCGAACTTGTTCTCATTTCCGGCGGATACTATAAAATATACAAAGCATTTAATGGAAAAGATGCTTTGGAAAAAGTAAAAAAAGAAAAACCGGATTTGGTTCTTCTTGATATTATGATACCGGAAATTGACGGGTATTCTCTTGCTAAAATAATAAAAAATGATGATAATTTAAATCATATACAAATAATTATGCTTACTGCAAAGAAAATGGAAAAAGATATTTTAAAAGGTTTTGAAACCGGAGCAATAGATTATATATCCAAGCCTTTTAGCAATAAAATACTTCTGGCAAGGGTTAATGCCCATTTAGGTAATATTAAGATTAACAATAAAAAAATTTATAAAAATATAGAATTGGATGATGAAAGGAAGTTAGTTTTTGTTGACGGAAAAGACATATCTTTAACCAATTTTGAATACAGAATACTGCAAATTTTTATGGAAAATCCCGGCATTGTTTTCAGCCGTTCAAAATTACTTTCTTATCTTCGCGGTGACGACGGGTTTAATGTATCAGAACGGGCAGTTGATGTTCAGATATTAAATCTTAGAAAAAAATTGGGAGAATATTCTTCTTATATTGAAACAATCCGTGCTGCCGGATATAAACTTAAGGAAATATAAAATGAAAAAACGCGACAAGTTTTGGATTGACAGAATGCTCTGGGTTATAACAATAATTCTTTTTTCCGCTATTTTATCACTATATAATATAATTCAATTTAACAATTCTTATATGCAGGAGGAAAGAGAAGAGCTTGAAATCTTCAGGAAACAAATAGAATGGGTAATAATTCCCTATTTGAAAGACAATGATATAGAAACAATAAAAAAATACTGCAGTGATTTCAGCAATGAAGATATAAAATTTAGAATATTTGATGAAAATGAAAAACTTATAGCTTCTTCCAAAAGTTATGAAAACAAAGAGCTTCTTGAAGAACACAGCAATATATTAAAAAGGAGAGAAGGGAAATGGAAAATATACAGACATTCAATAAAAGATAAAATGATAGGACTTGTAAGCACAATTAATCTTGAGAACAAAATATATTACCTTGAACTTACAATTTTAGAAGAAGATGTAATTAAATCAATAACCGATGCACAAAAAAATATAATTATTTTCTTTTCCATGTGTATTATACTTCTGTTGATTTATATGTCGCAATTTTTTTATACTTTCAGAAAGTCTTTTAATAAACTGGAAGATAGTGTAATAGAAATTGCAAATGGCAACTTGGAGGCTAAAATTGAAACTCCTAAAATAAATATTCTGGAAGAATTGTCACAGTCAATAATAAAAATGACACAACGATTGAAAACACAGATTATAAGACTGACCCAGCTGGAAAGATATAAATCCGAGTTTATACAAAATATTTCCCATGAAATAAAAACTCCGATAACGGCTATAAATTCTGCTGTTGAATTATTAGAGGAAAACAAAAATATTTCAGCAAAAAACAGAGAATGTTTTGATATAGTTAAATTTCAATTAAGAGCATTAAACAAACTGGTAAATGATATATTAAGTCTTTCGGAAATTGAAGTTGAAAAAACTAACAGCGAAAAACATTTTAAAATGTTTAATATTAATAAGGCAATAAAACAAGTTATTAATTATACAAATACAGGCAATATAAAAGTTAAAATTACGGCAGATAATGAATTTGAGATATATGGTGATGAAGATTTATTGAAAACAGCTGTCTCTAATTTATTAATAAATGCAATAAAATATTCGCAGTCAGACAAAATAGATATTATATTGAAGAAAACAGGTAATAATTTAAATATTTCCGTTAAAGATTACGGTATTGGAATAGCCGGAGAGCATTTAAACAGGATATTTGAAAGATTTTACCGCATTGATAAAACAAGAAGCAGAGAAACCGGCGGAACGGGGCTCGGACTTTCTATAGTTAAAAATATTATTGAGCTTCATAACGGCACAGTAAGCGTAAAAAGCACCTTAAATAAAGGTTCTGAATTTATTATAAGTATTCCGGATTCTGAAAACTAACTTAAAACTAACAATAATTATTTAAACTGAATAGTGTTATGGAAAAATTTATGCGGAAAAAGATATTACAGATATATTTGATTTTGCTTTTGGCAGGAATTTTCGGATTTTTTATTTTTCTTGGTTCTTATGCACTGCTGGATGTAGATGAGACAAGATATGTACATATGGCGGAGCAAATGTTTAAAACAAAAGATTTTATGACTTTGTATTTAAACGGAGACTATTTTTTTGAAAAACCGCCTATGTTTTTTTGGCTGGAGTGCTTTTCTTTTAAAATCTTCGGCAGTATAAACGAATTTACGGCCAGATTGCCAATTGTTCTTTTATCTTTTCTCCCTGTTTCCCTTTTATTTGATTTATGCCGGAGGGTAAAAAATATAAAGTTTGCATTTATATGTACGTTAACATTATTAACTTCTTTTGAATATGTAATTCTGTCTAAAATAGCAATATTGGATAGTGTTTTTACAAGCTTTTTAACCGCATCCTGCCTGTGTTATCTGTATACTTTTTACGTAAAAAATAAAAATAAAAAATACTTCTGGTATCTTACGTATATATTCAGCGCTTTAGCTATACTTACAAAAGGGCTGCCGGGTATAGCCATTCCTGTTTTATTAATAGGAATAACATCATTTATCTTTAAAACTCAAAAAGAAAGCATAAAATATTCTTCCCTGGGAATTATACTTTTTCTGCTTATAACGCTTCCTTGGCACATTATTATGTTGAAAATGTATAATTCCTATTTTTTTGAAGAATATATTTATAAACATCATATATTGAGATTTTTAGGTTCGCCTGTAATTGACAGAACAAAACCCTGGTACTTTTATTTAGAAACTCTTTTATGGGGATTTCTTCCTCACATATTTGTTTTTATTTCATATTTAGCTGATAAAATCAGAAAAACAAAAGCAAATCCTTTGCCTCAGCTGTTTGCTTTTAAATTTCTCGGATATAATATAATAACAGCGCTTATTATTCTTGTATTTTTCAGTATATCAAAAGGCAAACTTGCAACATATATATTGCCTTTGTATCCTTTTCTTTCTGTTGTAACAGGTTTTATTTGGCTTGAGTATATTAATAAAGATAATATTTTTATAAAATATGCATTGCTGTCTTTTAATATATTTATTGCAGCTGCAACAGTTGCCGCTTGTTTCGCAAAGCTGGTATTGCCTAGTGATATTTATTGTTCATTTAAACCTGTACAAATAACATTTATATTATTATGTATGCCGTTTGCAGTCTATAATATATTTTTAATTTATAAAAATTACAGGCTGAAACTATTTATATCTTTATGCTTTTTTACTTCATTATTTATAGGTATTTTGACTCCTGTTATATATAATTTTAACTACTCTTTCGGACAAAATGATTTAATGTTATATGCAAAATCGGCGAAAGACGAAAATAAAACTATTTCTACATATTTAACAGGGAAAAAGTATTCACTATTGTTTTATTCAGGACTTTCATATATTGATTATAAACTTGAGAAAGATAATAAATGGTTTATAAAAGAACTTAATAAAAAAAATAATATATTGATAGTCAGAAATAAAGATTTAAAAAATTTACCGTCAAATATAAAAATAGCAGAAAAAGGCAGAAAATATTCGGTTATAGAAAAATAATCCGGTTGTAAATTTATTATTTAATGTTAAGAGTTTTTTCAATATGATATAAAGGTCTGTTTTTTACCTCAATAAAAACTTTAGCAATATATTCTCCTATTATTCCCAGAGAAAGAATAATCATACCGGAGAAAAAAGAAGCTGTCATTATAATTGAAGTCCATCCCTTTATTGATTTATGCGTATAAAAGCTAAAAAGAGAATATATAATAATAACAATACTTATTAGAAATGTTAAGAGTCCTGTAAGTGTAATAAGTCTTAAAGGAAATGTTGAAAAACTGGTAATTCCTGTCCACGCAACGGAAAATAATTTTAATACCGAATATTTTGATTTACCCGCAGGTCTTAACAGTCTATCATAATATACACAATCTGATTTTAATCCGATTAAAGGAATTATACCCCGGAGAAAAATATTTTTTTCCCTGTATGTTTTGAGCTTTTCAACCGCAATTCTGCTGAGCAGCCGAAATTCAGAATGGTTGTATATTAATTTAACTCCGATTTTATTCATTAGTTTGTAAAACAAAATAGCAGTTATTTTTTTTATAAATGTATCTGTTTCTCTTTTATTTCTGACACCGTATACAATCTCGCAGCCGTCATGGTATTTTTGTACCATATCGGTAATAGTCATATGGTCATCTTGTAAATCGGCATCAATTGTCACATAAATATCTGCATTAACATTAAACATTCCGGCAATCATTGCATTTTGCTGACCAAAATTATTTGAAAGTTTAATTAGAGAAAATCTGGTATTATTTTGGCAAGTTTTTTCTATTATATCTAAAGTTTTATCTTTACTGCCGTCATCAACAAAACAAATTTGGCTGGCTGCCGATATTAATCCTTCGTCAATCATAATATCCATCAGAATATCCAGTTCATCTATCGTGTATGATATAACTTCTTCTTCATTAAAACATGGAATAATGATTGCTAACTTATCAGGTCTCATGTAATTATGCCTTATGTTTAATTTAATATAAAAAGCTTAAATAATATTTGTTAATATATTGTTAGCTTGTAAAAAGTAACTCCGGATTTATTAAGGATCTTAGCAATCGAAAACGAAAGTATTCTTATTATGTTATGCTGAACTGCGGATTTTCCGTAAGCTGGAGCGAAGCGGAATGCTGAAAAGGAGAGAGGCAGGTGAAGCGTTTTTGCGTAGGGCGATGTGATACGAAGTATCCCAGCCCGAATATGAGAGGACAATAGTTTGCGACAGCGAAGCAAACACTTGTCAAGCAAAAACAAGACATTAGTAAAAACTGAAAAGTTTTTACGAAATGCAGCGGATTGCGAGCAGAGGGTTAAGGGCTTGCGAATGAGCGAAATTCCGGACGGACGGAGAGAAACGAGTCAAAAAAACGAATGCGAAGCTGACGGTAACGAATTGAAGTCAGCGGCAGTAATGAGCGTAAAGAAATTTCAAAAGAACAAGACCGGAGCCGTTTAATGCGAGCAACCAAGCAGCGGAGTGCCTGAACCATAAGGAAAATCCAAGATTGTTTCAGAAACTTAAGAATTTTGTGTGAGCCTGTTCTCGCAAAGAGCAGTGTTTGCACTTTTTTAAGTTTTTATTTCCAATTGGTAAGATCCCGAAATAAATTCGGGATGACATAAAACATTAAGGATGACATTTTTTCATTTGTTGTCCTCCTGAACTGCGGATTTTCCTTAGGCGGCAGTGAGCCAAAATTTTTGTCATCCTGAACTTGTTTCAGGATCTTATCAATAGGGAGTGAAATCATTAAGCCGGCAAGATATTTTATGCTATTTTCTTTTCTTTCTTTTGTTTCTGTTGGGTTATGTAAAACCAGATATTTTTCACAAAATCAAAGATTTTGGAAAAAGCAGTCAAACCCAATCTACAAACTACTAAAATAATATATTTCTCCGTATGCTTAACAAAATGCATCCCTAGCATTGTTATTTAAATTTTGTTTGTTATTAAAATATTGTAATGCATCATTATATCCCCTAATATATACATTTGATTCACGACTTGGCATATAATCCTCTTATTTCTTTTCTATTATTTGC
>CALUSW010000052.1 GCA_944323535.1 Candidatus Gastranaerophilales bacterium
AAGTAAGGAGATAGTTATGAGTGAAATAAAGGATGTTCAAATAGGTATAATTGGCGGAAGCGGTTTTTACAGCTTTTTTGAAGAAGCCGGAACTCCTTATAAAACTATAGAAATGGATACTCCTTACGGAAAACCGTCAGATCCTATTACTATCGGTGAATTGTACGGTAAAAAAGTTGCATTTATCCCCAGACACGGAAGAGATCACAGATTTCTGCCTCATACAGTTAATTATAGAGCAAATGTTTGGGCATTAAAATCACTGGGAGTAACCAGAGTAATATCGCCCTGTGCTGCGGGAAGCCTGCAAAAACATGTTAAACCGGGGGATTTTGTTATTTGCGATCAATTTGTTGATTGGACGGACGGCAGAAAAAATACTTTTTTCGAAGGGCCTTTATGTGTTCATCCTAGTGCTGCTGATCCATATTGTCCCGAACTTAGAGAAATAGCAATAGAACAGGCTAAAAAGCAGGGAATAACAGTGCATGAAACAGGAACTGTTGTTATTATTAACGGACCGAGATTTACAACTAAGGCTGAGTCAAGGTTTTTTACAAATCAAGGATGGGAAGTTATTAATATGAGCCAGTATCCCGAAGTTCATCTTGTAAAAGAACTTGATATGTGCCCTGTTACAATTGCTTTAATTACGGATTATGATGCCGGACTTGTCGGGGATGTACCTCCTGTTACACATCAGGAAGTTATGCAGGTATTTAAATCAAACATATCCAGATTGAAAAGTTTATTAACCGCAATTATAGAAAATGTTCCGGTTGAAAGAAACAATTGCGAATGTTATAACACTTCTCATACATCATAAAAAGGTAAAAACATGATATCATTTGCAGTATCAATAATATTCAGGCTTATTTATCTTGTTATATTAATTGTAGTATTGTTAAGCTGGATTCCGATTTTTGACGTAAGAAAAGAACCTCTGGCTTCTTTAGTTAAGTTTTATAATATAATAATGGCTCCTTTTAAAGCGGTAATTCCGCCGATAGGAATGATAGATATATCGCCTTTAATTGCTTTTATTCTTTTGCAAATTATGGAACAGCTGCTTGTCAGAATTTTAATATCTTTTGGGCTTTAACCCATTATTATCCATAATAATTTTCTCATACCTTTTGCCAGTATAATTGCTATTAAGCCGAAAACTACATCATATAGTATTTTTGAAAGAGATTGAAAGTATATCCAGTTGGAAATAAAATCCGCAGAATCATGTCTTATTATTGCAATGATAATCATATAAATTATACCGATTATATGAACGGAAAAAACTCCGTAAAAAACAGCAAGCACAATATTTAAAATTGAGTTTCCGTTTTTAAGTTCTTTTGCGGTAAGAAGAACCGAAAAAATAAATGCGAATATGTATCCAAAATTATATTGAAAAATATAAGATAATCCGCCGCCAAGTGCAAAAACGGGAAACCAGGGTGTAAGCCCCATAATTATATATGTCAGTATAACAATAAGTCCCCAGCCTTCTCCCAGCAATGCCGCAATAAATAATACGGCTGGTATTTGAGGTATATATTCAAACTTTAAATAAGAACTTAGACCTGAATCCGGCAGGTTAAAATTTATTTTTATCTGGGTAAAAGTTGCAATAATTAACAGCATTAAACATAACAACATTAGGGCAATAGTTCCCAAACAAAATTTTATTTGTGAACCCGGGGTATGAATTTTTTTTATTCCTTCTTTTACCCTTTTATTAATCATAAGTAATTAGTACCTTATTTATATTTTCTTTAATTGAATTAAAATTATTTTTAAATTTATCATACCAGATATTTTGGGTAAACATTATTAAGGCATTTTCATTGTTATCCTGATAATAATTTTTGCGCATTCCTATGGACTCAAACAAAAACTTTTCATATAGAGAAATAGCCGGATAGTTGCTTTCACGAACTTCAAGCGTTATATATTTGACCATATTTTTATAGCATTCTTCAAGCATTTTTATTAATAAAATCTGTGCTAATTGTAAACCTCTATAATCCGGATGTACTGCCAGTGTTGTAATGTGTGCTTCTTCAAAAATCTGCCAGAAACCAATATAGGCAATTATTTTGCCCGCTTCATTTTGAATTATAAAATACAGAGCCAAATTATTTGCCAGTTCATTATAAAAAGAATTTTTTGACCAGTGATGTTCGGGATGAATAAGTTTTTCCAGTTCAAAAACTTCATCAACATCTTTATTAGTCATTCTTATAATCTTAACATTTTGCATATATTCTTCCTTTACAAATTGTAACAAAGAGAAAATAAAGTTTCAAATAAACAGTAAATTTTTTATTTACAAGTTTTTAAAACTACAAAAATTATTCAAAAAAGGAGAATATAAATGAATATTTCTAAGATTAACTTTGGAAGAGAAATAACGGGAAGCAAAACTTTAATCAACAGGTATAAAGAAAAAAAAGAAGATTCTGTAAGAAGTCTTTATAATCTTCCGGAAGGAGTAACCGTAGATAAAATGACCGGATACTATCCAAATTTTGTTAAATTAACTCCTGATGATATTTTTGATATTCAATTTGCATCTGGTACAAAGCTCTCTGATGGAGCGGTTATACTTCGTCCTGTAAATTTAAGTTTGGGTAATGTTGATATTAAACCATCTAAATCTGAGAAATATAAATTTGTTGTTTCGTGCACACCTTTAAATTCTAATGGAAAAACCTATGTTCAGGAAATGACTGAAGATGAACTAATTAACAATAAAAATCTTTGTAAAGGAACTATAACCAGAATCAATGATAATGATTTCTTTTTATCTTATATTGATCTTGGCGGTAAAGAAAGAATAATGGTCGCAGATAAAGCAGGCTGTATAAAAACATTAAAAGATAATCTGTTATATATATAATTATTAATAACTAAGAAAAAGATTATATCATCCATTGGATGATATAATCTTTTTATGGTTAAACATGCATATATACATATCCCTTTTTGTAAAAAAAAGTGCCATTATTGTTCTTTTGTTTCCGGAGTTGATTTATCTTATAAAGATTATTACATAAAAGCTTTACTGGAAGAAATAACAAAAAAATATAAAAATGAAAAACTGTCAACTTTATATTTTGGCGGAGGCACTCCTTCTTTATTGGGTGAGAATGATTTTGAAAAAATAATTTCATGCTTTAATCTAAATTTAAATTGCGAGGTTACAATTGAAGCTAATCCTGAAACGGTTTCTTTTTTAAAATTTAAAAACTTAAGGTCACTGGGGATTAACAGGGTGTCTCTCGGAGTTCAAACATTTGATAGTAAAATTCTTAAAATAATCGGACGTTGTCATAAAGAAAAAGAAATATTAAAGTCGGTTGAAATAATTAAAAATTCTGATTTCAATAATATAAGTATTGACCTTATATATGGACTTCCCATGCAAACAATGGATATGCTCCGTTCGGATTTACTTAAATCGATATCACTTAATATTGACCATATCTCAACATACGGACTGAAAATAGAAGAAAATTCTTTTTTTTATAACTATTTTCCTTCAAATGTTCCCGATAATGATATGCAGGCTGATATGTATTTGTTTTTATGTGATTTTTTGAAGCAAAATAATTTCACTCATTATGAAATAAGTAATTTTGCGAAAAAAGGCAAAGAATCAAAACATAATTTGGTCTACTGGACAAATAAGAATTATTATGGATTTGGGCTTAATGCCAGCGGATATGAAAAAAATATAAGATATAAGAATACTTCTGATTTTAGTAAATATATTGAGAATCCTCATATAACGGAGGAAAGATACGAACTTAGCGAAAAAGAAACTCTGGAGTATGAAATTATACTCGCTTTAAGGTTAAAAAAAGGCATAAATATCTGCAATTTAAACCATAAATATAAAATTGACTTTATTAAAAAATATGAAAAAACTGTACAAAAATATCAAAAATTAAAGCTGATAAAAATAACTCAAAATCATCTCGGTCTTACTGAGCAGGGGATGCTGCTCAGTAATGAAATAATGGAAGAATTTATTGATTAAACTTCTTTTGCATTTTCAGAACCCTGCATTCCTGTTTTGGAACCAGAAATTAGAAATGTTAAGGGTAATACTTTTGAAGTTACGGCCGAAATCGGTTTCGCATTCTTTAACAGCATGTTTGCCGTTAAACATAAATCATCGGCATGAACAAGATAATCTTCTATCTTGACATCATGTTTGACGTCTTCTTTAAATATTTTGTTATTAACTTTATTCATTACCTTATTTCCGATTTCCATACCGCTAATCAGTGATACAACAGTAACAACCGTCTTAGGAATAATATTTAAAACGGCATTTGCAATTTTAGCCGGTTTTGATTCTGATTTTATTTGAGGTAATTTAAAACCTGATTTTTCAAGCAGCTTATTTCCGGCAGTCAGAAATCCAAGAGGTGCCGCTATGTTGCCGAAAAATTGCTGGGAAGCTTCTCTTAATTTCGGTTTTACGTTATCTTTATTATGATCTGCAATTAATCCGCCTGCCAGTCCGCCTGCAACAGAGCCTGCTCCTAACATAAGGATATCTTTTTCCGTAAAAGAGAAATTTTTTAAGCTTATAGAAGGATTACCTTTTTTTGCTAATGCATATACTCCCGCAAGAGAACCTGCTATACCTATTGCAGTTCCTACAAAAGAACCTATAGCAACTTTATTTTTATTATTTTGGGTATTTTTGTTATTTAATGCCGTCTTTGGCTGTGTTATCGGATTTATGTTATTCATTGTTGTTTCTCCCGAGAAATCTCGTGTATTATAAAACTGCTGAATAATTTTTATTGCTTCTTGTTAATTATTTGTTAACATAATGCAAAAAACATATATCGTTATATTAAAATAAAAAAAGTTTAGAGGCAATAATAAAGATGATTGATACCCATTCGCATATAAATTTTGAGGAATATAAGAAAGATTTTAACGGTTTTCTTCTGGAAATAAAAAAAAACGGAGTCGAAAAGGTTATTATACCAAGTGTTGAACCGTCAACATTTGATGAAATACTGTCATATTGCGAAAATTTTGATATGATTTATGGTGCAATCGGTGTTCATCCTTCGGAATTTCAAAAATACAATGATGAAACCGAAAAGGAAATATATAAATTATCTTCTTGTCCAAAAATTGTCGCAATCGGAGAAATCGGGCTTGATTATTATTACGGCGGTGAATTTAAGACGGAACAGCAAACTGTATTCAGAAAACAGCTCGAAATAGCACAAAAAATTAAATTACCTGTCATTATTCACGACAGACAGGCGCATGAAGATACTTTTAATATTGTAAAAGATTATAAATTAACAAATGTTGTTTTTCATTGTTTTTCGGGCAGTCCGGAATTTGCTTTAAAATGTATTGAAAACGGATATTATATTGCAATAGGGGGTATAGTAACATTCAAAAATGCAAAAGAGTTGAAAGAAACAGTTAAAACGGTTCCTCTGGACTATATTCTTCTTGAAACAGATGCTCCTTATCTTGCGCCTGTTCCATTCCGCGGAAAATTAAATACTCCGGCATATTTAAAGTATATTGCCCAAGAGATTGCATATTTGAAAAATATAGATATAGAACAGGTAAAAGAACAAACGACATTAAACGCGCAAAGGATATTTAATTTTAGATGACAAAAGAACGACTTGATAAAATTCTGGCAGACAAAGGTTTTTTTGAAACAAAAAGCAAGGCCCAGGCTGCTATAATGGCAGGAGATGTAAAGGTTGACGGAATATTAATAACAAAAGCAGGATTTCTTCTTGAACCAAAAGAAAATACCGTTTTTGAAATAAAAACCATGCCGTTTGTTTCCCGCGGCGGTTTTAAATTGGATAAAGCAATTAAGACGTTTAACATTGATTTAACCGATAAAATATGTCTTGATGCAGGGGCATCTACCGGCGGATTTACTGATTGTATGCTGCAAAACGGGGCGCGTTTTGTATATAGCGTTGATGTCGGCTACGGGCAAATAGACTGGAAATTAAGAACCAATCAACGTGTAAAAGTAATAGAAAGAGTTAATATAAAAAACTGCCGGACTGATGATATTTACAATAAAAATGAATCTAAAGCCGGATTTATTGCTATGGATTTATCTTTTATTTCCATTACAAAGGTTATGAAAAATATAATAAATCTTGCAGATGAGAAAGGATTTGAAATTGTTTCCTTAATTAAACCGCAGTTTGAAGCAGGGCGGGATCAGGTAGGTAAAAACGGAGTTGTAAAAGACAAAAAAATTCATCTTGAGGTTATAAGCAGCATTATAAGCTATTGTAAACAATTAAATCTCTATGTAAAAGATTTAACCTTCTCTCCGATAAAAGGACCGAAAGGAAATATAGAATATCTTATATATTTGACAAATATAAAGATTGAAAGCGGCTATTCAATAGAAGATATAATTAATCAAGCTCATACCGAAACTTCAAATCATTGATTTACGGCAAGATCAAGCTTTTGCTGCACCGGTTCCGCTTCAAATAAATCCCCGACACTGCAGGATATTGCTTCACACAGTCTGTCCATATTTTCATATGAAGGCTGCGTTCTGCCGCTTGCCCAGGAATATACTGTCTGCTGCGGAAGGTTTAATACCTGTGCAAGTTTGTATAAACTCCACCCTTTTTTTGCCTTAACGGTTTCCTTTATTTTTATTTTCATGTTTCCTCCGCATATACTTTATTCAACAAATGTATATTACATTATACCCTTGTTACAAAAATTAATATACTATTTAAACAATATTTCATTCTTTTATATGAAACAAAAAAATAAATTTCATTTAAAATTAGTATAATAGTAATAGATTTTGCAAAAAATAATTGTAATTCATTGCTGAATAAAAGAAAATAATGTAAACAAACTAGGAATTTTTGTAAATTTGGGTATATAATTTATAAGTAGGATTAGTTGTTTTTTATTTTTATACAAAAACAATATAAGAGGATAATATATGAAAAGAAATGTTATACTGGGAATAGTTTTTTCTCTGCTGCTGGGTGTATTTAGTATCAATAGTGCCTTTGCCGAATCTCAGAATACCGATGTTATAAAAGAAGCAATAAATAAATATAAAAACAAAAATTATCTTGGCTGTATTTCTGATTTAAGGATGTATACCGAAAAAGATCCGTCAAGCGCAATAGCCTGGTATTATCTGGGAAATGCATATATGAATATAGCAATGAAGACAGATGCTCACAAAGCATTTGATAAGGTTGTGCAGTTAAATACCGTTCCAAAGTTAACATCATATTCTATACAGGCAAAAATATGTATGGAAAATCCTGCAAAGTGTGATTATCAAAATTTTTCTTATCAGGAAATTGTTAAACTAAAAGCTGATCCTTTAAATTTTCTTGAGGAATATTTTGCTAACCTTAACGGCAGTAATACTGTAGATGCTGACACTCTTGAAATCGAGAAATTAATTAAAGGTTCCTATTCAAATAATATGCATCCCAGCGTAAAAGATTTTATAATGCAGGAACGTGCTAAGATGAAGCAAAATGAAATTAATGCAAATAAAGCATATTTGCCGTCTGATGATAAATTATCACAGGCTCTGGATTTAATTAAACAGCAAAATAATGATGTATCAGCATTTGCTATGTTTATGGATAACGATAAAACAACAACAAATAATACTGATTACATTGATTTAATAAAACAGTATCAAAATCAGGAGAACAATTCAAAACTTTCACCTGAAGTTATTCAAATGATGATGATGAATAATATGATGCCGGCTTTCTAAAGAATGAAAAAATCAGAAATAGAAAAGCTGTTTTATTTGGAAAAAAATTACTCCCGGATAAAAGAATTGCTAAAAGACAGTTCAGAATCCTGGAGTTTTAATATTCTGGGTAAAATTTTTCTTTTAGAAGGTGATTGTATAAACGCATATAACTATTTTATGAAATCGAATTTTCAATATGGATGCGGTTATTGTAAATTTCTTCAGGGAGAACTTGAAGAGGCTGAAAATATATTTCAAAAAACTGATAACGATTCGTCTGCTTCTAGGTGGATTATGATATTAATTCAAATTATTACGGATAATATTACAAAAAGTCCGACATATTTTCAAATAAGGAATTATTTTGAGCAGGATATGGAAATGCTGTTCTTATATAACTGCTATGACTATATAAAAAAAGTTGTAAATAAAATTCAATATTTAGAAAATTATAACAGGGAAATATATAAATACACTGCAAGAGTACTGTTAAATCATAATTGCATTGATATAGCCGAAAAATTGCTAAAAAAAAGTTTGGATATATGTTATAAAGATCCGGAAACTCATTATATGCTTGGTGATATATTTACGCAGCAATAAGATATTAAAAGCAAAATTATCCTATAATACGGCGATAGAGGTAAACGGAGATTATTTTCCGGCTAAAAATAAACTCAACCATATAACTAATTGATTGTATAATTTATATTATGGTGTAAAATAAATAATAAGAAGTCTTATTAGGAGTAAAGCAAATGTTTGAACGTTTTACGGAGAAGGCTATAAAAGTAATAATGCTTGCACAGGAAGAAGCAAGAAGACTGGGTCATAATTTTGTAGGTACTGAACAGGTATTACTTGGTTTGATAGGTGAAGGAACAGGTGTTGCCGCAAAAACACTAAAGGCAATGGGTGTTACACTTAAAGACGCAAGAGTAGAAGTAGAAAAAATTATAGGCAGAGGTTCCGGCTTTGTTGCAGTAGAAATACCTTTTACGCCTCGCGCAAAAAGAGTTTTGGAATTGTCTTGGGATGAAGCAAGACAATTAGGGCACAATTATATAGGAACGGAACATCTTCTTTTGGGATTAATAAGAGAAGGAGAAGGTGTTGCGGCAAGAGTTCTTGAAAATCTGGGCGTCGACCTGAATAAAGTAAGAAGTAATGTTATTAAAATGCTTGGAGAAACAAAGCCAACTCAGGCGGCGACAGGAACTTCTTCCTCTTCAGGAAAAACAAAAACACCTAGTCTTGATGAATTTGGTACGGATTTAACACTCGCAGCGCAGGAGCAAAGACTTGATCCCGTTGTAGGCCGAGAAAAAGAAATTGAACGTGTTATTCAAATTCTTGCAAGAAGAACTAAAAACAACCCTGTTTTAATAGGTGAACCCGGGGTCGGAAAAACTGCTGTAGTTGAAGGTTTAGCAGCAAGAATTGTTAATTCCGAAGTCCCGGATATCCTGGAAGGGAAAAAAGTTATACAGCTTGATATGGGGCTTTTAGTCGCCGGTACAAAATACAGAGGAGAATTTGAAGAACGTCTTAAGAAAATTATGGATGAAATTCGACAGGCGGGCAACATTATTCTTATTATTGATGAAATGCATACTTTAATTGGCGCAGGTGCTGCAGAAGGAGCTATAGATGCCGCGAATATCTTAAAGCCGGCATTGTCAAGAGGTGAAATTCAGGTAATAGGTGCTACAACTCTTGAAGAATACAGAAAATATGTTGAGAAAGATTCTGCTTTGGAAAGAAGATTTCAGCCTATTATTATTGAAGAGCCTTCGGTTGAAGATACAATTGAAATTATTAAAGGTTTAAAACCTAAATATGAAGAACATCATAAATTAAAAATTTCTGATGAAGCAATTGTCGCTGCAACGGAACTTTCGTATAAATATATAACCGAAAGATTTTTGCCTGATAAAGCAATCGATATTATTGATGAAGCTGCGTCTAAATTAAGAATACAGACAAGCGCACTTCCTCCGGAAGGAAAAGAGCTTGAGAAACAATTAAAAGCAGTTATAAAACAAAAAGAAGATGCAATAAGGAATCAGGAATTTGAAACGGCGTCTAATCTTCGTGATGATGAAGCTGATTTGAAAGAAAAAATTCGCGAATTATCCGTTAAATGGCGTGAAGATAATGAAGAGAATAAACCTGTAGTTACCGCAGAGCAGGTTGCACAGGTCGTCAGTATGATGACAGGTATTCCTACAACTAAAATTACCGAAGGAGAAAGCGAAAGACTGCTTAAACTGGAAGAAACTCTGCATAAGAGAGTTATAGGGCAAGATCAGGCTGTTGTGGCTTTATCAAAAGCAATAAGACGTGCAAGAGTAGGATTAAAATCTCCCAATAGACCAATCGGAAGCTTTATATTTTCAGGACCTACCGGAGTTGGTAAGACAGAGCTTGCTAAAGCACTTGCAGAAGCAGTATTCGGCAGTGAAGATAACATGATTCGTGTTGATATGTCAGAATTTATGGAAAAACATTCAACCGCTAAATTAATAGGTTCACCGCCGGGATACGTCGGTTATGATGACGGAGGTCATCTTACCGAAATTATAAGGAAAAAACCATACAGTGTTATTCTGTTTGATGAAATAGAAAAAGCACATCCCGATGTATTTAATATTATGCTTCAAATTTTAGATGACGGACGTTTGACCGATTCTAAGGGCAGACATATTAACTTTAAAAATACAATTATTATTATGACAAGTAATGTCGGCGCAAGTATGATTACATCGACAAGTAAGCTCGGCTTCTCTGTTGCGGATGATGAACAGAAGGATAAATACGAACGTTTAAAAGACACGGTAATGGAAGAAATGAAAAAAGCTTTCAGACCGGAGTTCTTAAACAGAATAGATGATATTATTGTATTTGCTCATCTGTCTAAGTCTGAAATACGTGAAATAGTCGATTTAATGTTAAATGACTTATTTAAACGTCTTGCATCGCAAAATCTTACAATTGAAGTTACTGACGAAGTCAAAGATTATCTTGGCGAAGCAGGATACTCTGAAGCATACGGCGCAAGACCTTTAAGAAGATTGATTCAAAAGCGTATAGAAGATGGCTTGGCAGAAGAAATCCTTTCCGGTAAATATAAGCCCGGGGATAAAATTATTCTGAAGTTAAAAGATCAAAAAATTGTTTTTGAACCTGAAAATGCTTAAGAATAAATCATATATAAGTAAAAGCTCCTTAAAAAAGGAGCTTTTATTTGTGTTAGCTTAGAGGGGTTTTCAATTTTAAAAAAAAATGCTATAATCATAGCATGAGAAAAATATTATTAAACTGTTTATCTTCTTATTCATCTGACACATGAAGTGAGTGTCTCGTTTCTTAGTGTCATTTTAAATTATTAGAAAGAAGAAAAGGCGGTTTTGTATGCATAAGTTTGCTGCATGTTTTTCGGTAATATTTTTATTACTATCTTTAGCAATGCTGTTTAGTGTTTTATATTTTAATATGCCGATGTTATTAAGCGGTAACAGAATAGTATTATTTGTTTTCTTAAACTCAGTAATGCTGGTCGGTGTTGCTGTATTCTTTATGCTGTTTAAAGACAGAATAATACTTTATTTTGAAAATTACAGAAGAGAAAAACAAATTTAATCTTCTTTAAATACCTCATAAGCTTTATAAGAGCTTCTTGTAAGCGGAGAAAAAAATGTATGCTTAATTCCGCAGGATTTTGCAATTAAAGATAACTCGTCATACTCTTCCGGTTTATAATATTTTTGAACCGGTAAATGATTTTTTGACGGTGCAATATATTGACCAATGGTCACAATGTCACATTTAACAGCTGCTAAATCATCAAAAACCTTAATAAGCTCTTCTTTTGTTTCTCCAAGACCGACCATTAGTCCTGTTTTAGTTAAAATCCCGGAATTGTCTTTAATATATTTGAGAAAATTCAAAGAACGATTATAATCTGCCTGAGGACGTGCTTTTTTATATAAAGAGGGTACTGTTTCCATATTATGGTTAAAAACGTCAGGTTTTGCTTTTATTACCGTATCAATACTGTCTGTGTTTCCCTGAAAATCAGGAGTGAGAACTTCTATTTTGGTTAAAGGATTTTTTTTCCTTATTTCTTCAATAACTTTTGCAAAATGTCCTGCGCCGCCGTCTTTTATATCATCACGGGTTACTGATGTTATAACGGTGTATTTTAATCCCAGGTTGTATACGGCATTTGCTATTTTTAAAGGTTCTTCGGGATTTAATTTTTCGGGTTTTGAACAGGAAATATTGCAAAATCTGCAGTTGCGCGTACAGATATTTCCCATAATTAAAAAAGTTGCAGTATTCTTTGTATAGCATTCATTTTTATTCGGGCATCTTGCTGCTTCACAAACGGTATTAAGACAACTGTCCTTTAAGATATGTCTTACAGCTTTTGTTTTTTCCGTATCTATTATGCCGCGTTTTAAGTAATCTGGTAGCCTCTTTTTTGTTTCGTTCATATATAAAGCATAAAACGAGAAATATTAAAAAAAAAGAATTATATATTTTGTTTTACAAAATTTTTCAATGTTTCCATTTTATCAAGTTTATATGTATAGCATATTCCGCATTTA
>CALUSW010000053.1 GCA_944323535.1 Candidatus Gastranaerophilales bacterium
TAAAGCGGCACGCGAGCTGGGTTCAGAACGTCGTGAGACAGTTCGGTCCATATCCGGTATGCGCGCAAGAGAATTGATCGGAGTCTTCCTTAGTACGAGAGGACCGGGAAGAGCGAACCTCCAGTGTACGGGTTATCCTGCCAAGGGTAAACGCCCGGTAGCTGTGTTCGAAGCGGATAAGTGCTGAAAGCATATAAGTACGAAGCCCACCGAAAGATGAGTTCTCTTACTGGGTAACCAGGTAAGTCCCCATGCAGATTACATGGTTGATAGGTCATAGCTGTAAGTGTGGCAACATATTTAGGCGAGTGATACTAATAGGACGAGGGCTTTTCCTATAATTTTGATGATTTTTATAATTTTGTGCAGTTCTTAGTGCACGGACTTTTGTCCAAAGATGACTACTTTTTATTTTAAATGTCATCTTAAGCAAATTTTCCGGTGACCAAGCGGTAGGATACCACCCGTTCCCATTCCGAACACGGTCGTAAAGACTACTTGCGGTGAAAATACTTGGCGGATGACCGCCTGGAAAAATAGCTAGTTGCCGGATTCAAGTTTAGAGACTACTTTTTTAAGTAGTCTTTTTTATTTGTCCGAACAAAATTTCACTCACTCCGCTGATTATCGTGAAATTTTGTGAGCGGTGTATTGAAAAAGCGGATTGCGAGCAGAGGGTGCAGCCTGCTCGGCTTGCGAGTAGCAAGACGAGCAGGGCAAAAACCCGTTTAATGCGAGCAACCAAGCAGGTGAGTATTAAAGTGGAGATGTTGAATTTTCACTTTAATATGACACTAGATTATATATGGAAAATATGTTAGTTTATTATTTTTAATACATAGTATTATCTTTTTATATATTAAGTAATTATTATTTATATGCTTAAGTTGGTCGTTACTTTTAATTATATGGGAGAAATACTATGCCTTTTTTTAACATTAATGATAATAAAATTAAGTTTACAATAATTGATTCGAATAAGGTTAATCTTGAAAATAAAGATTGTTATCTTGAGATTAGTATTAATAGAAATGTTTTTAAGCAATTTTTATTTGAAATAAGACATTTTAATCTGTCCGGAATTCCAATATCTTCACCTAATTGTATGACTAAAAGGGAAATTCAGGTTTTAAATTATCTTTCGAAAGGAAAAAAGAATGGAGAGATAGCTGCGGCAATGAATATAACTTTACACACCGCAAAGGCTCATATTCATAATATATTTTTTAAATTGAGAGTGAAAGACAGAACTCAAGCGGTTGTTAAAGCAATTAAGAAAAGATTAATTGATATTTAATTATTAATTTTTGTAAACACTAAAGCAATTTATTAAAATAAAAATACTTTATATAAATGTAAGGTTTAGTATGCTAGTTTTGGAGCAGGTATGGTTAGTAATATTAGCTTTAGTTCGGTAGATAACGGTAATGCTGTTAGTTACAGCAATTTAAATTCACCGGATAATTCCGGCGATGATATTAGTATTTTCCAATCATCTGATAATGGTTCTTCCTATGCAGTTTCTGAAGATAATATTGAGATTTTGGAAGAGGAACTTGATACAATTAAAGATAATAACGGAGTATTTCTTAACGGCTGGAATGCTATAAAAGAAAAAACCGGTATTGGTACGAGTGCTGCAAAATGTGAAGATACTATTGAACAATATAAAAATGGTGCAATATCATATGAAGAAGCATTGGCTGAGATTGAAGAATATGGAGCGAAACAGGAAAGCAGTCTGGATTTATTTTCTAATATAACGACCGGAGTTACTGCTATTCTTGCCGGAACTGCGGCTGCTGCGGCAATAATTGCTTCGGGCGGTACGGCTGCACCTATAGTTGTAGCAGCTCTTGCTGGAGCTGGTGCAGGAGCTGTTACTAAATCAGGTATTAAATTTACGGATAGAGCAACTAATGAAATTGAAAATGATGCTTTGGACGGAAAACAAATTGCAAAAGATGCAATATCAGGCGCGATTACCGGTGCAATATCAGGTGCTACCATGGGAAATGGCACTACTGCCGGAACTGTAGCTCAATCTGTAACAACGAGTGCTGCAAAAGCCGGTAAAACCGGACTTGTAACAGGTGCGATATCCGGTGCTTCAGGCTATACTCTGGATTGTACTTTTGATGAAGAAAAAGATTTTAATGCCGGTGAGTTGGTTCTTAATACTGCAACAGGAGCTTTGGTAAGCGGAACAGTCGGTACCATTATGGGTACTGCTAACGGTTTTCTCAGAGGAAATAATTTGATAAGCAACGGAGGTATGGTTAGAGCCGCTACCGACGAAGCCGGTGATAAAATAGTTGAATCCAGCGGAAAATATGCGGTAGAGAATGCTTCTAAAGAGGCAATTATAGCTAATTCTGTCTGCAGTACGGAATATAAATTGTTAAATCATGGTATTAAAAGTACCGCTTCAAGTATTGCCGCTTAGATTGAATTTTTGCTTTAATACGACACTGGATTATATTATACATACTAAAAAAGCAATGTATTTTTCATTGCTTTTTTAGTTTACAATATTTTTATGATAAATTTTGATTCTTTAACATTAAAATTATTTGCGCAAGAAAATATTGAATTTTTTAAGGGAGCAAAAATACAAAAAATTCAGCAGCCTTCAAGAAATGAACTTGTTTTTTTTGTTCGTTCAAAAAATGAAACAAAAAAGTTTTATATTAATTTTAGTCCGAATTTATATCATTTGTGTTTTATGTCTTATGAAAATGAACAAAAACGCAATCTTGTTATACCCAAGAATGCTCTTATGTTTTGTATGCTTTTAAGAAAATACATTTTGAATGCAAAAATAATAAATATTTCTGTTCCTAAATATGAGAGAATATTTGAAATTTATTTTGAATATTATGATGAATTAAATGAAAAATCCATGTTATGTCTGGCAATAGAGTTAATGGGCAAGCATAGTAATGTTATTTTATATAATTATGATACTAATGTAATTATAGGCTGTGCCCACAATGTCAGTTCCGAGAAAAGCAGGGAAAGAGAATTATATGGTTCTTTGCCGTATATATATCCTCCTAAACAAAAGAAAAAAAATTTGCTTAATGTTACGTTAGATTCTTTTATAAAAAATATCAGTCCGGAAAAGCCGTTTAATTCTATATGTTCAAGTTATTACTATCTGACAAATCCTGTTGTTGAAGAGTTGGCCGGAAAAATCTTTCCTTTTTCTTACAAGTTTTTATATGACAGTTTAAGAACTTTTTTATCTTCCGAAAGTTTTTCTTATTGTATAACTATAGATTATTTAAAATATTTTTTATTTGATACTGATAATTCTTATAAATATAAGACTGTAAATGAGATGATAGATAATTATTTTTCTTTTCATCAGCATAAAATTATATTGGAGAATCTCAGGTTAAAGATAATAAAGTATATATCTTCTAAATTGGATAAATTATATATATTAGAGGAAAAGCAAAAAACACAGATTAATAAAATAGAAAAAGCGCAGGAATATAAAAATAAAGCGGATATTCTAATGGCGAATTTATATTTATTAAATAATAAATCGGATAAAGCTTATTTGAAAGATTTTGAAGGTAATGATATTGAAATAGAATTAAATAAAAATTTAACGGTCTTAGAGAATGCAAATAAATATTATTCTTTATATAAAAAAATAAAATCAGCATATGAGCATTGTTTGCAGATGATTGAGCAGACACATTCTCAAATAATGTATTTTGAAGAACAAAAATTTTATGCACAGAATTCTGATAATATTATAAATTTAAAAGACATATATTCTGACCTAACGGGGGATATAAGCAGTAATACTAATGAAAATAATTTAAAAATTGATTTTATTGAATATTCGGGAGTAAAAATATATATAGGCAAGAACAGAAAACAAAATGATTATATATTATCTAAAATTTCGTCCCCCGAAGATTTATGGTTTCATACATTGAATGCGCCCGGTGCTCATGTTCTTATTAAAAAAAACAGTACGAAACAAGAAATCTCTGATGATATTTTATTAAAAGCTGCAGAAATAACTAAAGAATATTCATCGCAAAAACTAAATTCAAAAACCTCTGTTATTTATACAAAAAGAAAATTTGTTAAAAAGGCAAACAATAAAATAGCTTTTGTAACTTATAAAAATGAAACAGAAATAGTTGTTTAATTCTACAATTAAATTAATTTTGTAATATCATCAAATACTTTTGCAGAATTAATTTCAGGAAGCTGAATATTATTAATTTTATTATTTTTGTTATTTTCTGCCTGTTCCATATTTATACGTTTTTTTGTTGATTTTTCATTTATCCATGGGAGCAGAAATCCTAAGAATACAGGAACTAATATCAGAACTGACAAAGCTGTAAATCTTGCATTTAAAGTTTTTGCTTTATTTACCCACGGATTATTTTTATCTTTAAACAATTCTGTTAATTTTTTCACATCATCAGAATCAATGGCTTTGCTCAGAGTTTCTTTAATTGCAGAATTGCTTGCCGTTGCAATATCATGACCGTCTTTAGCCAGTAAATTTTGAACTATTTGTTTGGAGTCATCTGTTAAACTGAAAACTTTGCCTAAATTTCCGCCCTGACCTTCAATGAATTCGCAGAAACCCTTTATTCCGTCTTTATATTTATCTATACCGCTGTATTTTGATATAATTTGATCTGTAGAAAGAACTCTTACCCCTTTTTCCGGTCTAAGATAATCAAAGAAACGTCTAAATATACTTTTATCTTTAAATCCTTGTTCTTTTGCAGCCAGAACCAGACCTGAATTCTTTTCATTCAGTTTAGAAAAACCTTTTCTCAATTCTTTTTCCGCAAAACACATTGTTGTACATGTGACTAAATCACGTCTTAGGATTTCTTCTTTATCATACTTATCTTTTGCTTGCATTGTTCTTGGAAGTAAGATGCCAAATCCCATTACCCCCAATAATAAAGGAAATGACAGATTGCAGCCGTCAAATTCAATGCCTTGAGCCATTTTACCTATTATATTATTTCCTGTAAGCTTCTTTACAAAAGAAGCGGATGAACCAAATGACGGATTTGATTTATCTTTTTTTTCTTTTGGTTTTTCATCAAGCGACTTATCATTGATTGTTTCTTCTTTCATAAGTCCTTTAAGTCCGGCATTTTCTTTTCCTTCGGCTTTATTATAAAGTCTTGGAATTATTTGCAGAAATGCCATAACAGCCGCATACATTGTAATATTAGCGGCAAAACGTCCTATAACTTTTTTGTTTGTAAGTTTTTTGATATATCCGCCAAGTTTGTTTGTATTATGTTTTGCTGCTTTTTCAACTATATCATCCGCATATGACATCATATGTGATACCGTTTCTTTAAACGGTGCAGAGGTTGTTTGTGAAACTGCTGCCTGCGTAAAATCTGTATGTGCAGCATCTTTGGCATGTTTTTTTGCTATTGTTATAAATTCATCAGATAATTTGCCTATGGTTTCATTTTTTGCTGCTTTATCTTTAGCACTTGAAGCAAGCCTCTTTGCAAAATCAGCAGCTGTTTCCAGCGTTTCTTGCGATGCTTTTGGTTCAGACTTTGCGTTTTTAAGAATTTCAGTAAAGGCATTTTTATAGAAATCCTGTTTGCCTATTGCTTTACCGGCTTCGTTTATTGGTTGTGCACCATGAATATCCCCAAAAGATTTTATAAATTTCATGGGGACTTCTGTTGTTTTTCCGAATAATTTTTTCCCTGCAGCAAGCATGGCTCCGGGTATTATAAACATGCTTGGACCGGTAAGCATTTCTCTTACAAGTTCTTTTGCTGCAAAACTTTTATTTGCTTCGCCTTTATTTTCTTTTGCATTTCTCTTAAGTCCCATTAACGGGCGCGGAAGATTAGTACCAAGCATATCCTGCAGGGTAAATGATACAAATAAACCGCCGTTCTCTATTAAATCAGCTACCTTTAGTGCTGCTTTATCTACCATGACCATTGGTCCTTTAAAGGATGTGTTTGTGTTATTATGTTTGGCTTTATTATTTCTTTGTGTGTTTCCGGAAGCTCCGGGATTTATTCGGTTTATTTGCATATGCTTTCCAGTTTGTCTGCCTTTTCTTTATTTCTTAATATCCCTGAAAAGATAAAGTTGCCTTTTATTTGATATTTTTTTAAAATTTTTTACAAAAGTTAAATAAGTGTATTAAGTATACTTAATATATTTTTTTTCTTCAATATTTTTTATGAATAATTATTAATTTTACTTTACAATTAAGGCTTTTTTTAGACTTTTACAATTACACATGTAACAATATTATTGATGTCTCTTTTACTAATTTTTCTTCCTTAATATATTACTTAAGGAAGTTTTTTTATGTATGGCTTTAGAGCAGCTATCAACAATATTATTTTATGATATACTTTGAGTATCAGGAGGTTGCAGAATGTATACAATAAAAGAAGTAGCCGATAAAATGGATATTTCCGAGCATACTTTGAGATTCTGGGCAAAGAGCGGTTTTTTCCCTTTTGTTAAAAGGAATGAAAATAATATAAGAATGTTTACGGATAATGATCTGGAATGGGTAAGAATAGTTAAATGTCTTCGCGGGGTAGGGACTGAAAATAAAGCTATTAAACATTATATAGATTTATGTATTATTGGTGATTCAACTATTTCTGACCGTTATGAAATAATTAAGGATACCAAGAAGAAAGCGGAGCAGCAGATGAATGATCTCAAAAGGCAGCTGGATTTATTGGATTATAAAGAAAAATTTTATCAAAATTTAATTAAAAATAAATTAAAAGATAACTGGAATCCAATGAATAGGCTTGAACAGGACGATGCTGCCGTTTAGCCTGAGAAAAGAGAAAAATCGTTAAATTTCTATTCTGCTTTTTCAAACATTAATACTGCATTATGACCGCCGAAACCAAATGAATTAGAAATAGCTGTTTTTACATTTTTTTGTTTTGCTTTGTTTGCAACATAGTCTAAATTAGCAACTTCGGGATCTAAATTTACGATATTAATAGTAGGCGGTACAATACCTTCCGTTATTGTTTTAATTGCTACAATAGCTTCCGCGCTTCCTGCTGCGCCAAGCATATGACCTGTCATAGACTTTGTAGAACTTACAAGAAGATTTGGATTTTTTTCTTTATCGCCGAATATTCTTTCTACGGTTTTTGATTCTGCAAGGTCGCCTAAATGTGTACTTGTTCCATGCATATTAATATAGTCAATCTGCTCAGGAGTTTTATTTCCTTCTTTCAGGCAGTTACGTATAGCAAGTTCTGCGCCTCTTCCTTCGGGATCGGGTGCCACCATATCATATGCATCAGAACTTTGTCCGTATGCAGTGAGTTCTGCATATATTTTTGCACCGCGCTTTATGGCATGTTCTCTTTCTTCTAAGATAAGTACTGCACCGCCTTCTGATAATACAAAACCGTCGCGGTCTTTATCATACGGCCTTGAAACTTCTTCGGGAGGTCTGTTGCTTTTCGAAAGAGTTCTTGCACTTGTAAATGCGCCTATACCAAAATCGCATACACTTGATTCCGCACCGCCTGCAAACATTATATCCGCATCACCGTATTGAATTGTTCTGAAACAGTCGCCGACGGAATGCGCTCCTGTTGCACATGCAGATAAGACTGCCTTGCTGGGTCCTCTTAATCCGTATTTTATTGAAATTTTTCCCGATGCCATATTTGCTATCATCATAGGCACGGTAAATGGTGAACACTTATGAAATCCCTTGTTCATCATTTCCCTGTAACCTGTTGTGACAACAATTAAACCGCCTGCAGCCGTTGAAACTATAACACCTATTCTTGTTGTATCTTCTTTATCAAGGTTGAGCCCGGAGTCTTTATATGCTTCCTCTGCTGCTATAAGGGCATATATTATACTTTTATCAAGTCTTTTTGCTTCTTTTGAATCAACATAAGGTTCAAGGTTTATATCTGGAGGAACCTGACCTGCAATTTTAACAAGGTGTTTGTCTTTGTCAAGGTTATGTTCTTTTATACCGCTTTTGCCGTTAATCAGATTGTTCCATAATCTTTCAACACCTATACCGTAAGGACTTACACAACCCATACCTGTAACAACAACGCGTCTTTTTGACATCTTTCCTCCAAAACAAAAAAATATATTAAATTTTTATGTTTAACAAACTATTTGATAATTCCTTATCATATTTGATAATATCCCGAAAAAAAGCTAAAATCAACATCTTTAACGATTTATTACGATATTTTTTATTTCTTTTGAATTAAAAAATATTTCTTTTTCATATTTTAGGTTCGGAATTTTTATTTTAACGGATTGTTTTTTATTCGAATTATTAAATAATCTGTATTGAATACCTTCTTTTGTTAATTTTATTGAATAAATCAGTATATTTTTATTTGGTATTTCTATAAATTTTGTACTTTTTATATTTGTATTTAAACATATACAGGGAGAGTAAAATTCTTCTGCGGTTTTAAATATTTCCTGTTCATTTTTTGAAAAAATAATTGCAAACTTTGCTCTGTTGTTTCCTAAACATTGTGCTTTTTCAATAGGCAGAGGCGGACCTGCGGGAGTTCCTCTTGATGAATTTTTTGGATTTGATATTATTCCTGTTGCTCTTAAGAGAGTTAAATTTACGGAATTCTTAATTATTTCATATTCCTGATTTCCTTTTGTAATAAGAGCAAAATTCTCTGCAATCATAAATCTTTGCATCGGTGAAGTATTCGGTTTAAGCTCTTTTCCCCTTGGCGCCGGCAGCTGCTTATATATATCATAATCAGGGTCAAAATAGCGTTCTGTTGTACCATATAAATCTTCATTTATTGTTTTAAAAATTTTTTCTTTAAGATTAAATCTTATTTGCAGAATATGATTTTTGCTTTTGTTTTCCCATTCTGTATTAAATTCCAGATATTTAGACTGATTGTATAATATTAAATCAAGTTTTATCCTGTGAAGATATGTTTTTGAACTTCTGTTTTTTTCTGTTGAATTTGCAGGTATTTTTATTTCGTAGAATAAAGATAATGCCGCTATTTTATCTTTTATGTTTTTTATTTTAAATTTTTTCAGATTTGCCGATATGATTTTATCTTTTTGTAAAGGACCAAAATTGTAACTGTCGCCGGTATCGGCTCTATCAATTATATGAATAAAATCGTTATATTTTTCATTTTTAATTTTATCCGTAATTATTATTCTGCCGTTTTCAACTTCGGCTTTTATATATTCGTTTTCAATTGATTTATCTGAAATTTTTAAAAACTTATCACTGCAGATATTTTCTTGTTTTAAACTTGTAAGTGAAAAGGGACTTAAGTTTTTTACATCAACAATATATTCATTTATTGTTGTATAATCTTCTGTTACGGGAATTTGGCTGATATTATATAATTTTTCATCGGTAAAACCTTTTTCTTGTTTTATTTTTACGGCATTTAGCCATTTTGGAGGAGTTTTATCGGAAATATATTTTACAATTCCGCTATACTCATAATTTGATAGATTAATTATTGCAAAATTGCCTTTTGGCGAGCTTAAATCTCTGATTGTTCTTTTTATTATTCCGTTTGATACGGAATCAACGTTTTTAAACCTCATCATTACTTCATCGGCAACTTTATCCGTACTGCAGCCGTATATGCTGTCATGGGCATGGTTTTTAATTAGAGTTTTATATGCATAATCGATTTCATTTTGTTTATTTTTTGTACTAAAATAGAAATTTCCTATCGCCTGCAGGGGTTCTGCTATTCTGTTTAACAGCTGCCGGGATTTTGTATTTGCCTGTTTTATGTATATTCTTGCGGAATACACTCCGGGAAGTATGAAATTTAAAGAATTATCAAGAAATTCGCCTTCCGTTTTTATGCGGGATTTTATTTTCTCAAAATATTCAAAAGGAGAAGCAAGTTCTATTTTATAATCTGAATATATTTTGTTCAGATTTTTAATTTGTTCTTTCAGATTATCAGGTATTGCAAGGTGGTCTGCTCCTATTGGAAGCAGTATATTATCAGAACTTTTAAGCGCAATTTTATCTATGTATTTTTTTAACAGTTCCGCTTTTTTTTCAACTCTTAAATCACTGTTTAAAAAGTCCTGAAAATATCCCTGAATAAGATATACAGCTTTTATCCCCTGCCAATTAATATCGGCAGGCAGATCCCCCAGGCCGCGCCACAGGCATGCTTTATCTATTCCGAGTGCTTTAAAAATATAAGGTATACATCTGCTATGCCCGAAGGTGTCGGAAAGATAGCCGATAAAATCTGTTTCTCCAAGTTCCTTTGATTTTTCTATTCCGATTTCCAAATTGCGGTATATCATTTCTCCAGACACCAAAAAACTGTCGGTACTGCAGTAAAAAGGACCTATTCTGAGTTTTTTTTCTTTTATAAGTTTTTTTATATCTTCTAATTTTTCGGGAAATATCTCAAGATAATCTTCCATTGCCGCAGTTTGCCCGTCAAAATAAAAACAGGGCAGTTCATTGCTTTTAAGTGCTGCCAGAACGTCATCAAAAACTTCGATAAGTCTTAATCTGAATTCTTCAAATTCTCTATACCATTCTCTGTCCCAATGAGAATGAACATATGCGGTAATTTTTTTCATAAGCTGATTTTAGACTGTCCGGGGAAAAATTCACGATAAACCGGAGGCGTGAGTGAATTTTTTGAGTGGCATTTTGAAAAGGTGAGCAATCGGACGGCGACGATGAGTCGGCGGTAGGTTGCGACACTAGATTATATAATTTTTTTTATAATAATTCAAGTTCTATAGTTAAATTTTGTCTGAATATTATATTAAAGCTATCTTCTTAATATCTGATTTAGGCGGATTGCCAAACATTTTTTTATATTCTCTGCTAAATTGTGTCGGGCTTTCATATCCGACTTCATAACTTGCGCTTGCGGCATCATAGTTGCCAGAAAGCATTAGTCTTTGTGCTTCATATAGTTTTAGTTGTTTTTGGTATTGCAGCGGACTTATTCTTGTTACTTTCTTAAAATTTCTGTAAAAAGAAGACGGAGCCATATTTACGCTTTTAGCTCGCTATGTCTTTTACGAATCTGTCCTGACAAAATCGTGAGAGAATCAGATAAGAATAAGGTATAATCAGACCTTATTATTTTTTATAAATATCTCATAATAATTAATAGAGGATAATTTATAAAATGTATAATACGGAAAGATGTAAATTTCATAATTACCGGAAATTATATTTAGCTTAATTTATAAAACAGGAGATTAAAATATGAAAGTACTTTTAATAAACGGGTCGCCGAATAAAAACGGGTGTACTTATACAGCTTTAAAAGAAATTTCGGATACATTGAATAAAGAAGGTATTGAAACTGAAATCTATTATATAGGCAAAGACCCTATTGCCCCTTGCAGGGTCTGCCGTGCATGCGGGAAGCTGGGAAAGTGCATAATAAAAGATAAAGTTAATGATTTTGTTGAATATGCAAGAAATTTTGACGGATATATAATAGGTTCTCCGGTGCATTATGGTTCTGCTGCCGGCGGTATAATTCCTTTCCTGGACAGAGCTTTTTTTGTTGATTATATGTCAGGGCATGATTCTTTTAAACATAAACCCGGAAGCGCTGTGGTTTCAGCAAGACGCGCCGGTACAACCGCAACTATAGATCAGCTTAATAAATATTTTCAGATAAACCAAATGCCTGTAATCTCAGGCAGGTATTGGAATATGGTTCACGGTCAAAATCCGGAAGAGGTAAAACAAGATAAAGAAGGTATGCAAAATATGAGAATTCTTGCAAAAAATTTTGCTTACCATTTGAGATGTAAGGAAGCAGCGGAGAAAGCGGGAATAAATCCTCCTGAAACGGAAACTGTAGAATATACAAATTTTATTCATTAATATTTAAAATGGAAATGTTGAATTTTCACTTTAATACGACACTAGATTATATA
>CALUSW010000054.1 GCA_944323535.1 Candidatus Gastranaerophilales bacterium
AATGATAAGATTGCTGAAATATATGGCGAAATCACAAAAAATTATGAAAAGACAGACGATTTAATAGAATCATACTCAGAAGATTTAAATAATAAAATTAAGACCATATACAAAGAAATAGAAAATAATATTTCTCAAATTTATGATGAAATATCTAAAAATAGGAAACAGGCAGAGGATTTAATTACTTCACGCTCAAAAGATTTATATAACGACGTAAAGGATCTTTCTTATATTTTAAATTCCAATTTTGAAGAATTAAAAACCGAACAAAAAAATATAATTAATAACGGAGAAAATTTAAGAAATAATATAAGTCTTTTAGAAAAAGAAATAAAAGAAAATATCACATTAATAAAATCCGATTTAATGAATGAAAACAAAAATAAACACGAAAAAATCCTTACCACAATTGAAAATATTGAAAAAAATATTATGTCATACATAGACAAAGTACAGACAGAAATACAAACGGAAAAAATAAACACGGAACAAACAATTACGAAACTTAAAGAAGAATTAAATAATGAGTTTGAACAAAAGTTCTTAAAATATAACGAAGAAATAACAAATCTTCAAAAACAGCTAATTGAAAAAGAAATGCAGCTCAGAGAAGAAATGAAATCTCCTTTTCAAAAGTTTATAGATAAATATAATAAGCGGGAGAAATGATTATGGTTAAAATATCGGTCATAGTTCCTGTTTATAATGTTGAAAACTATCTTAAAAAATGTATTGACAGTATTATTAACCAGACTTTTCAAGATATAGAAATTATATGCGTAAATGACGGTTCAACGGATAATTCAAGAAAAATTCTTGAAGAATATAAAAATAAAGATTCAAGAATAAAAATAATTGATAAAGAAAACGGCGGGCTTTCTTCAGCCAGAAATGCAGGCATGAAAACAGCGGAAGGAGAATTTCTAAGTTTTATTGATTCCGATGACTGGATTGATAAAACAATGCTTGAAAAACTTTATAAAAATATTACCGGATTAAATTCTGATATATCAATATGCGCAGTTCACAGGTTCGACGAAGAAAAACAAATAATTGATGATTCACTACCCTATTTTACTCTTGAAAAATTTAATTCTTCCTTTGACAACAAAATATTTACATACAAAGATACAAAGCCTTTTATAATGGATGTATGTGTTATGGCATGGAATAAATTATACAGAAAAAGTTTTATTGATAAATATTCTGCACAATTTCCTGACGGCTTGATATTTGAAGACGGCCCGTTTTTCTTTTCTTTGTTCTTTAAAAATGCAAAAGTTTCTATAATCAGAGATTTTCTTTACTTCTACAGAATAAACAGAACCGGATCCATCGTTCAAAAACCGGGAGAAAACTTTCTGGATATAATTGATATTGTTAATCTCATGCTTGATGAAATAAAATATCTTCCTGATTTTGATGAAATCAAATATGAATTCTTTCAAAAGAAAGCAGATGATATTATATACAGATATGAGCTATTACCCGTAAAATTAAAGAATAAATTTTCAAAAAAATTTAAAGAAAAATCTTCTTTATTAGATGAAAATCTTTTCGATTTTTCCTATATATGTAAAGAAATGCCGTCGACATATAAAAATCTCTGCATTATAAAAGATAAAACAAGCATATTGAATTTTTATTACCGCAAGTTTGTTATACGCTTGATGTATAAAATTATGCAGATATTATATACGGAAGAAAATATATATTATTTTAAGTTCCGGAATTTAAAATTCCGATTAAAAAAACGTGCAAATTTATATGATATCTGGTACCAGAATGACAGAATTTATGTAGTATTATTTATGAAGATTAAGTTTAATTTTAAGTTTGAATATTCAAAACTGGAACGGAAATAAGTATGAAAGAGCCTAAAATATCAGTAATAGTTCCCGTTTATAATGTTGAAGGATATCTTAGAAAGTGCCTTGACAGTATATTAAACCAGACATTTGCAAATATAGAAATTATCTGCGTAAATGACGGTTCAACAGACGGCTCAAGGAAAATTCTTGAAGAATATAAAAATAAAGATTCAAGAATAAAAATAGTTGATAAAGAAAACGGAGGGCTTTCTTCCGCCAGAAATGCCGGTATGAAAACAGCTAAAGGCGAATTTTACAGTTTTATTGATTCTGATGACTGGATTGATATAACAATGCTTGAAAAGCTTTACAATAATATTACCGAATTTAACAGCGATATATCAATATGTGCGGTTCATCAATTTGATGAAACAAAACAAATGATTGACGATTCAAACCCGTATTATACGCTCGGGTATTTTAATTCTTCTTTTGATAACAGAGCCTTTTCCTATAAAGATACAAAACCGTTTATAATGGATGTATGCGTTATGGCATGGAATAAGCTCTACAGGCGGAGTCTTATTGATGAATGTTCCGCAGAATTTCCCGATGGCTTAATATTTGAGGACGGTCCGTTCTTCTTTTCTATTTTCTTTAAAACAAACCGCGTTTCCATTGTAAGAGAATTCTTATATTATTACAGAATTAACCGTAAAAATTCCATTATTCAAAAAGCAGGTAAAAAGTTTTTAAATGTCATTGATGTTGCAGAAATAATGTATACAAAAATAAAAGATTTACCTGACTTTGATGATATAAAATATACTTTTTTCAGGAAAAAAGTTGAAGATTTTATATATAGATTTGAACATCTTAATTCTAAATATAAAGCTGCATTTGCAAAAAAATTAAAGAAAGAAAGTTCCCTCAGCAATGAAAAATTATTCCCTCCCGATATGGTAAAAGGTTCTTTCAGATATAACTATTTTCTGTTTTCAAATCTAAAAACGGGAAATATTTTGTTTTATGAATTTCAAAAATACAAAATAAAATCCATGTATAAAGTTATGGAAATATTATATAAAGAAGATGGTGTATATTCTTTTAAATATAAAACCAATATACTAAAATTTAAAAAACACCCCGATTTTTTGGATATTTACTACTATAATGATAAAATCTATGTAAGAATACTAAAAAAAATAAAATTTGATTTTAATTTCAAATTTTCAGTTCTGGAGAAATTTAACGAAAATGACTAAAGTATCAATAATAGTTCCTTTTCATAATGTTGGAAATTATATATCAAAATGTTTGTCAACACTCATTTATCAGACATTAGACGATATTGAAATAATATGTATTGATGACTCTTCAGACGATGACTCTTTAGATATAGTAAAAGCATATGCCCAAAATGATACCAGAATAAAGATATTACATACTCCGGGCTTTTCAGGACAGTCAACTGCAAGAAATATCGGTCTTGAAATAGCCTCCGGAGAATATATCGGCTTTGTTGATGCTGATGACTGGATTGAACTTGATATGTTCGAGAAAATGTATAATGCAGCAAAAAATGCCGGTTCTGACATTACAATGTGCAAAGCTCAATTATATGACGATAAAGAACAGACCTTTTATACGGATGATTATTACAGTCTTAAAGTCCTTGAAAGATTCGGATGCAGCTGTTTTTCTCCTCCTGATACAAAAGATGAAATTCTTAAAATTAATGTAGTAGTTTGGAATAAAATTTATAAAAAAGACTTTCTGCAAGATATAAATGCAAAATTTCAGAATGGTTTCATTTATGAAGATTTGCCTTTCTTTTTTGAAACATATTTAAAAGCAAAAAAAATTAATATTGTCCGGGAAGATTTATACTACTACAGGCAGAACAGAACATTTTCAACAATGCAGAATTCGGATAAAAAAGTCTATGACAGAATTCCTATGGTAGAAAGAACTTATAATATTTTAAAACAATGGGAATTTTTTGAAGGAAAGAAACCCGAAATAATAAACTGGATAGTTGATGATATATTCCACAGATACACTCTTTTGGAAGATAAATATTATGAAGATTATTACGCAAGAATGAAAGAATTCTTTCTTAAAATTGAATTAACGCAAGATGACTGGGAAAATCTTAAAACAAGCTACTGCTATGATGAATTTAAAAATATACGCGAACGTTCATATTTTCAGTTCTGGAATTTCTTAATAGAGAAATATAAAAGTTCAAATAAAAGAATAAAGGCAGCAGAGCACAAATGCAATCTTGATGTTCTGGCAATTAAAGAATATCTTGAAGAATATAAAAAAGAAGCGCAGCAGGAAAAAGAAAATATTGAAAACTGGTGGAAAACTTTCAGCGAAGAAGAAAGAATAAGAGAAGTAAAAAGAAGGCTTGACGAGCAATTCGAATTTCTGGAATCTAAAAAAAACTATGAAATGAAGCAATTGTATGAGGAGTTAAATAATAAACTGCTTGTTCAGGAAAAGGAACTAAAAAAATGGCAGGCTGAATCTTTAAGACAGCAAAAAGAGCACCTGACTGCGGAATTTGAGTGGAAATTTAAAGAACAAAAGCAATTTTACCGTGATGAAATAGCAAAACAAAAATATTATTATGAAAATAATTTTTTATTGGTTAAAATAATATTGAAATTATATAAAATTTCTTTTCAAATTAAAAACCGGATTAAAAAATTTCTTAAGAAAAATTAGGATTTATAATGGAAAATAACAGCGAAAAATACATAAAACTGGAAAAAGAATATCAAGAATCCATAAACTCTCAAAAAAGATATTTTGAAAGCGAGATTAAACTCTTAGAATCCAAATTTGAATATGAAAAAGAAAAAATCAGAATACAATATGAAGAAAAGCTTGCCGCAGAAAGAAATGGCTTAGAAGCTTTTTATAATGTTAAAAGCGTTGAAGATTTGAATAACCAGAAAAATTATTACGAGACAGAGTTAAAATCGCAAAAAGAATGGTATGAACAGGAAATAATAAAAAGACAAAAAGAAGTTGAAAACTGGCATATAAACAATCTTGAAACAAAACTCTCAGAGCAGAAAAACGCATATGAAGAAGTGCTTAAATCATTAAAAGAAATGCTCGAGGTTGAACAAGAAAGAAACAAAATTCAAACCGAAACACTGAGCCGCCATATAATGGAACAAAAAGACTATTATGAAGAGCAGTTAAAACCGTTCAAAAAACTTATAAGGCTTAATAATAAAATTAAAAGAAAATTAAACATTAACAAAAAACCAGTGTCAAATAATGAGACATCGGACAAAGAACATGAATCATTACAAGAACCAGCTCTTGAGCAGCAAAAGCCGAAAGTTTCGGTTATTCTTCCTGTTTATAACGTAGGTAAATATTTAAGGCAGTCTCTGGATAGCCTGATTAATCAAACACTCAGGGAAATTGAGATTATATGCGTAGATGACGGTTCAACGGATGACAGTTATGAAATTCTTGAAGAATATAAACAAAAAGATTCGAGAATAAAAGTAATCCACAAAGAAAATAAAGGAACAGGCGCAGCAAGAAATGACGGGCTAAGACTTGCCCAAGGCGAGTGTATAGGGTTTGTAGACCCCGATGACTGGGTAAAACCCGAAATGTATGAGAAACTTTATAACCTGATAAAAGAAAAAAATCTTGATATAGTAATGTGCATGCCTGACGGTTATGACGAGAAAAATGCCGTAAATACCCCGTTTCCGTATTTTGTGGATGCAAATTTTGAAAATATTATTGACGATAGAATATTTAACTGGCGGGATTTATCACCGTTCAGTTATCCCATGTGCGTATGGAATAAACTGTATACAAAAGAATTATTTGATAAAAACAACATAGATTTTGCCGAAGGATTAGATTTTGAAGACCACAAAGTTATTTTTGGCACTTTATTAACTGCGGAGAGAATGTTTTTTATACGTGAAAAACTTTATGTATACAGATTTAACCGTGAAGGCTCGGTTTTAACCGATAATAACAGAAGATTAATCGACCATATAAAGATTTTTGATATTGTTGAAAATTTAATGAAAAAAACAAATACGTATAATATTTTAAGAAATGATTTTCTGACATATAAAATTCATAATCTTTTATATTATTACAGTATGATAAAAGATGAGTTTAAAAATGAATATTATAACAATATGGTGCAGTCAATAAAAGATACAAACTTAAGCGACGAAGAATATAATATGCTAAAAGCAAAATATCCTGAACTTGAAAGTTATTATAATAATTAAGAAATTATAAAATTATATTTACAAATATTTTGCATTTAATTATAATACGGATAGGTTTTTATGTTTACAAATACGTCACAATAGATAATTTTATAGTTAATAATGTATAAACTTTGTGGAATATAGTACAATGTGAAATATATTTTAGATAAGTTTTTTGAAAAAAAAAGGATTTTATCCTTTTTTTAAATATTGTCCGAAGAAATATCATATACACTATATAAACAGAAGAGCAAGCGAAACTCTCGGTTATGAATATAACTATCTAAAGCCTGAAACTTTAAACGAAAAAATAAGATGGCTTATATATAATGAAAAGCTTAATATAAAAAGTCTTTTAACAGACAAAATAAAAGTTAAAACCTATATTACCGAAAAAATCGGATAAGGTCATTGTTCACCGATATATGGTATATGGGATAGTTTTGAAGATATTAATTTTTCATATCTTCCTGAACATTTTGTTTTGAAAGCTAACCATGGCTGGAATATGAACCTTTTTATAGACAGCAAAAAACAAATACGCAATTCAAAAAAATCATATAAAAAGATTACTCAAAAGTGGCTTAATACCAATTATGAGGAATACTCTCTTGAACCCCAATACAGAACTATAGAACCCAAATTATTTATAGAAAAGCTCGAACAAGACAAGAAGAACTACAAATGTGATTTTCTTATACATTGTTTTAACGGTATTCCGCAAATTATTGAAGCACATAAACCGGACAGATCATCAGATTTTTATGATACTTCCTGGAACATTCTTCCTTATGTTTACAAGGGCTTTTCAGTTAGAAACGAAACCCCGAAACCTGATATATTAGAAGAAATGCTGGAATATTCAAAAATTCTTGCGGAAGATTTTAGTTACGTTAGAATAGATTTCCTGAAACTACCGAAAAAGACAGTTGCTCTTGAAATGACATTTACTCCATACAGTGCTATGATTCCGTTTAGCAATAAAGCTTTTGATATTGAACTTGGAAAACTTATAAAACTTCCGGTTCCGTCAGTATAAATAAACAAAGAAAGAAGGATAAAATGAAAAAAGATTTTTTTAATTCCATAAAAGAAATGTTTGGTCAAAAATCTGCAAATAGCGGGCAGGAAGACCTTTTCCCTATAAATGAAACGACCCTTGAGGGGGGGGGGGGAAAATGATATCTTCGATGAAACCTATTTAGCACTAAATATGGATAAAAACAGTATGACAAAATGGCAAATATATTGTTATTTAATAATAAGTGCTTTATAACAGATCATATACAAAACAAGGACTCGTAAATTTTTTAAAATATACTCTTGTTATTCCTGTAGTAAAAATAACAGGGTTTTTGTGCCGGCTTGATTTTCATTATATGCTAATGTCACAACCTGCAGCCGGTCGTTTTGAATTTATACAACGTAATAATACAAAACAGTTATAGGTAATTTTTAATGCAGTATATATTTGTAACTCCTGTAACAATGGAAAGTGATATAATCCCGCTGCCCGGAATTCCTTCTTTAATGGGAGTTCTGGAAGATAAATACATTGACTGCGAATATATAAATCTTAACTCCGGATTTATCGAATATTTAGATAACGAAAAACTTAAAAAACTTATTCACAGTTCCGCATCCTTCTTCGGAAACGAAGAATTTCTTAAGCTGCCGTCTATCTACAGCCATATTTTTAATATTAAGAAAAATGATTTTATCAAAAGCTTATTATGGCTTAAAAAAAATTTTAATACCTTTGATGATTATAAGGAAATCTCAAAAACAAAGAAATTAATGAATAATTATTCAAAATACTGGTATTATATAAATGTTTTAATGCATATTAAAGATATAAATATACCTCTATTATGCTCAAATGCATATTTTCATAATACCTGCTTCAATATTAATCCTGAAGATATATTGTCTCTTTATAACAATTCCGTAAATAAACTAAAACCTTTCTACGAAGAAAAAACCGAACAAATTATAAATAAGAATCCTGACATTACAGGTATCCAGATTACAGCCGCCACAGATTTAATATCAGGTCTGTTTCTGGCTTATGAACTAAAACAAAAGAATAAAAATATTCACATAAATATCGGCGGAAACTTTTTTGAAGAAAACTACAAAAGAATAAACAACCTGAAAGATTTATACGGAAAATTTTTTGATTCAATTTCCATAGGAGAAAGTACAACTACTGTATTCGAACTTGTAAAATATGTAAACGGCGAATTACCGATTGAAGAAGTAACCAATCTTCTGTATATTAAAAATAACGAACTTAAACTTAATAAAAAAGAAAAAACAGAAAATATTAACAGGCTTCCTTTTCAGTCATTTAACGGATATAAAAAAGAAGATTATTTTCTGCCTGAATTTGTACTTCCGGTCCGCGCTTCTATGTCAAATTCCTGCTACTGGGGCAAATGCATATACTGTACTTGTTCCGGAGAAAAAAAAATCTTACAGGATAATGAGTGTAAAACGCTTTGTTGATGAAATTGAATATTTATCAAAAAAGTATGACACAAAATTCTTTGATTTTTGGGATAACGCAATGCACCCTAAATATTTAAGCAAAGTTGCCGATTTACTGATTGAAAAAAAACTGAATATAAAATATACCGTATATGCAAGGCTGGAAAAAGAATTTACTTATGATCTGCTGAAAAAAATAAAAAAATCAGGCTGCATATCAATATACTGGGGTTTAGACAGTGCGTCTCAAAGAATTTGTAATTATATAAATAAAGGAATAAATATAAAAACAGCTGAAAATGTTCTTAAATATTCACATAAAGCAGGTATTTTAAACTTCATATATCTGATTCTTGGTTTCCCTACGGAGACTATTGCCGAAATGAATGAAAATTTAAATTTTGTGAATAAAAATTTTAAAAACATAGACCAAATAAACGTTATAGACAAACTATTATTTCTGAAAAATGCAATATTATATGAAAATCAGGAACATTATAAAAAGCTGATTGATACCTCGCCATTATTCGAAGAACAAAAAAAAGAAATAATAAATAAAATCAATAGTAAATTTAAAACTGAATTATCCCTAGCCAGTGCTATGTCTCAATGGCAAAATATATATACGGCAAAATACGGAAAATTCAGATTTAATATAATAAAGACTTTAAAATACTACTATGACAGCACCCAAAATAAATTCCTGAAAAAAATATTGGAATATTTTTACAGAATACAAATATTCTCAAAATTCTAAAATATTTATATAATTTCATTTATTTAAACGGTAACAAAAAATCCACACCGGATATAATTATAATAGGGAAACTTGTATGGAAATTTCATCAAACAGTCTTAATCAGCCGGTTAATTTTTATACAAAAAATACCGGAAATAATATAAACATGGCAATTGATAATGAAAATCAATTGTACGGCGGCAATGTTTTTTCAAGTGAAATATTCCAGCAAGAGCTAAACCGCCATACACCTGCTCCGGTTAAAAAGAGAAGAAAAAGCAAAAGACTTAATACATATGACAGCGACTATCTGCCGGATGAAACAATTGAAGATACAATTCAAAACAAAGACAATAACTTTTTTCTGGAAAAAGAGCAGAATAGTATAAAAAACAATTTTAAAAAAGCTCTGGAACATTTTGTAACAGCAACTCCGCTCGTAAATTACTTTTTTTTAAAAAAGAAAAAGCAGCAGCTGAAAAAAACCGTTGAAACATTAAACGATATAAGTCAGGATGTTGATGAACTTATGAATACGGCAATTCCATACGGAGAAAACTCGGAATTTTACGGAAACATAGCAAAAAATCTTACAAAAGCCGCAAGTATTCTGGGCAGGACAAATAAAGAACTAAAAAAATCATAAGTTGCAAAACATAAACATTTATTAAAATTCTATAAGTATTTATAGGTTTTTTTCTTTACTATTTCAATAATTTACAATACTATGTAAATAGTTAATATAATACGGATTTCATGTAGATATATGTGAAAATCAAAATTAATATAAGTAATAGAATAAAAAGAGGGCGAATAAGTGGAAAATTTTGTTCCGGACATTTTCGGTAAAAAAGAGAATAACAACAGCGGATCAACTCCGGCTCAAACCGGCGGAACTCCTGCTGATATAAAAGTTATAGGTGTAGGCGGCGGCGGCGGAAATGCCGTAAACAGAATGATAAAAGCAGGCTTGGGCGGTGTTGAGTTCTGGGCTATGAACACTGATGTTCAGGTTCTTCAAATGTCTCTTGCAGAAAATAAAATAAGAATCGGAAGCAAATTGACAAACGGATTAGGTGCCGGCGGAAATCCCGAAAAAGGAGAAAAATCCGCAGAAGAAACCAGAGATGAAATTGTTAATGCAATAGGCAAAGCAGATATGGTATTTGTAACAGCCGGCATGGGCGGCGGTACCGGAACGGGAGCTGCTCCTGTTGTCGCAAGAATTGCAAAAGAATTAGGTGCATTAACTATCGGTGTTGTTACAAAACCTTTCAGTTTTGAAGGAAAGAAAAGAATGAATCAGGCACTTCAGGGACTTGAAAAATTAAAAGAAACTGTTGATGCATTAATTGTAATACCTAATGACAAACTGCTTGAAGTAGTTGACAGAAGAACAACTATGAGAGAAGCTTTTCAGGTAGTTGACGAAGTTCTGCTGAGAGGTGTTCAGGGGATTTCCGATATTATAACCGTACCCGGAATGATAAATGTTGACTTTGCCGATGTAAGAAGCGTAATGGAATCTTCAGGTTCCGCATTAATGGGTATCGGAAGAGGCACAGGTGAAGGCAGAGCATTAGAAGCTGCAAAATCAGCTATTAATTCGCCTTTATTAGAAACATCAATAAACGGTGCATCAGGTATAATTATGAATGTAACCGGCGGTCCTGATATGACATTATATGAAGTAACAGATGCTGCGCAGGTTATTCATGATGCAGTTTCCGAAGATGCAACCGTTCATTTCGGCTCTGTTATTGATGACAGAATTCAGGGAGAAATTCAAATTACCGTTATTGCAACAGGTTTTGAATTAAAGAAAAACGAAGTTGATAAATTTGCACAGCAGGAGGAGGCAAAAACCCTCGGTGCTATGGATTTATTCGGAACAGCAGGCAGCTTAAATAACAATTCCGGAAAAATTTCTAAAGCAGCAAGCGAATTTGCCAATAATATTCTGGATATTCCGGAGTTTCTAAAAAAATAAATTTTTAATAAAGAAAAAAGAAAGCGCCATAAGGCGCTTTCTTTTTTCTTTCTGTTACCGACAATAAGGAGGCTTATAAAGGAGGGGGCTCGAAAAGTATTTCAGTATTTTCCCAACCAAAAACGTAAACTTCAAGTTGGTCAGACCCTGAAACAAGTTCAGGGTGACAACGAATGAAAAAATGTCATTCTTAATATTTTATGTCATCCCGAATTTATTTCGGGATCTTATCAAAAGGGAATGAAAGCTTCAAACCGGCAAGATATTTTATGCTATTTCCTTTTCTTCCCTTTCTATTGTTATTGTTGGATTGAAACCTAACCTGCAGTCTTCAAGTTGGTCAGACCCTGAAACAAGTTCAGGGTGACAACAAATGAAAAAATGTCATCCTTAATGTTTTATGTCATCCCGAATTTAGTTCGGGATCTTACCGGTTAGAAACTAAAACATCTAGCCAGTAAGATTTCTTATGCAATTTTCTTTTTTATTATCATTGTCGGCTTACATTTTGTCCATCCAATTTGTGAACCTAAAACCTAAATAGACAATAAATATAAAAAATAGTAAGTAGGGTGCAATTTTTTGCACCACAATAAAATATGATAATATTGAATTATGAGCAATTATCGTAGATTTTT
>CALUSW010000055.1 GCA_944323535.1 Candidatus Gastranaerophilales bacterium
TTATTTTATAGCTTCTTTCATCTCCCTTACATAGTTATAAACATATTCAGGTGAGTCTTTACCGTATTTTTCCATTATTTTTACTATGGCACTTCCTACAATCACTCCGTCTGCAATCCGGGCAAAATGTTTTGCCTGTTCCGGTGTACTAATTCCAAACCCTATTGCTGCCGGAGTTTTTGTTGTTTCTCTTACAATTTTAACAATAGATGTCAAATCGGTTGTTATTTCACTGCGCATACCCGTAACACCCATTGATGAAACAATATACACAAAGCCTTTTGCTTCTTTTGCAATTGTTTTTATTCTATCTTCTGATGTAGGTGCAATGAGTGAAATAATATCCGTTTCATATTTTTCCGCATATTCTTTTATCTCTTCTTTTTCTTCAAATGGAAGATCCGGTATTATTACCCCGTCAACTCCGGTTTCAAAGCAGGTTTTAAAAAACCTTTCATAACCAAAGTTAAATATAGGATTTATATAAGTAAGAAAAACTATGGGGATTTTAGTTTTTGTCCTTACCTGTTTTACAAGATTAAATATTTCACTCAAATTTGTTCCTGATTTTAAAGCTCTTATGTTAGCACTTTGAATTACACTGCCTTCCGCAATCGGGTCAGAGAATGGAATTCCTATTTCAATTAAATCCGCACCTGCTTCCTGCATAGCGATTATACATTCTTTTGTTGTATTCAAATCAGGGTCGCCGGCTGTCAGGAACCCTATAAATGCTTTTCCGTTTTTAAATGCGTTATCTATATTACTCATTGATAATCCTTCCTCTGTATTTTGCAATAGCCGCTGCATCTTTATCACCTCTGCCGGATAAACAGATGATTATAATTTCATCCTTTTTCATTTTCGGTGCAATTTTTAATGCATAAGCAACCGCATGTGCACTTTCTATTGCAGGTATTATACCTTCCGTCCTTGATAAATATTCAAAAGCGTTTACTGCTTCTTCATCCGTAATCGCAACATATTGAGCTCTGCCTGTTTTATACAAATGTGCATGTTCAGGCCCTATTCCGGGATAATCCAGACCGGCAGATATTGAATAAACAGGCGAAATCTGCCCGTGTTCATCCTGACAGAATATTGATTTCATTCCGTGAAAAATCCCGACTTTGCCTTTTGTTACGGTTGCAGCATGTTTATCCGTATCAATGCCCAGTCCTGCCGCTTCGCAGCCTATTAATTTAACTTCTTTATCGTTTATAAAATTATAAAAAATTCCCATTGCATTACTTCCGCCGCCGACACACGCCATAACAATATCAGGAAGTCTGCCTTCCGTTTCAAGAATTTGCGCCCTTGCTTCTTTGCTTATTATGCTTTGAAAATCTCTTACAATTGTCGGAAAAGGATGAGGTCCCATAACTGAACCAAGAACATACAATGTATCATGAGTCCTTGAAGCCCATTCTCTCATTGTTTCATTTACCGCATCTTTTAATGTTTGGGTACCTGAGGTTACGGCATTAACTTTGGCGCCGAGAAGCTCCATTCGATATACATTTAATGACTGGCGCAGGGTATCTTCATAACCCATAAAAATTTCACATTCAAGCCCGAGAAGCGCCGCTGCAGTTGCCGTTGCAACGCCGTGCTGACCTGCGCCAGTTTCTGCTATTATTCTTTTTTTACCCATATATTTTGCAAGCAGCGCCTGTCCTAAAACATTATTAATTTTATGCGAGCCTGTATGATTTAAATCTTCTCTCTTTAAATATATTTTTGCACCGCCTAAATTCTCTGTCATATTTTTTGCGTAATATAACAAAGAAGGACGTCCGGCATAATTTTTTAATAAGCTGTCCAGTTCTTTTGTAAATTTTTCATCTTTTTTATAGTATTCATATGCTTTTTCCAGATTTATTATCTCTGTCATAAGAACTTCGGGAATATATTGTCCGCCGAATTCTCCGAATTTTGTCCTGTTCATTTTTTGTATCCTTTTACTATTTGCATTACTTCAAGTATTTTTTTTCTGTCTTTTTTCCCGTTTATTTCAACACCGCTGTTTATATCAAGGCAGTACGGATTAACTTCTTTTATTGCACGGATTATATTATCTGCATTTAATCCGCCTGCTAAAAATATTTTTTTATCTGTTTCGGGGATTAATCCCCAGTCAAAAAGCTGACCTGTTCCTCCAAATTGATTTTTATTACAAGAATCAATAAGCACGTAATCTGCAATTGTATTTTCAATGTTATATTTTAGATTAGAATCTGCTTTAAATGCTTTTATAACGGGAAGTTTTAATTTATTTCCGATTTCTTTTATATAATTATTGTCCTCATTTCCATGAAGCTGAATTAAATCAATAATGCCTTCTTCTGCTGCATTTATAATATTTTCCGTCTTTTCGTTTACAAAAACTCCGATACTTTTTATATTTTTATTTAATTTTGATTTCATTTTTGCAGCCAGCTTAAAAGAAACACGGCGGCTGCTTTCTGCAAATATAAAACCGGCAAAATCAGGCAATGCTTCATTTATATAATCAATATCTTCAAGTGTTTTCAAACCGCAGATTTTTACTTTCATAAATTTATTCCTTTGAGTTTATTGAGCTCTAAATGTTTATTATTTGATTTCATAAGGGTTTCACCTATTAAAACCGCGTTTACTTTGTTTTCCCTGAGTCTTTTTATATGCTCATAATTTTTAATTCCGCTTTCAGACACAAATAATATGTCCTCAGGAACCGATTTTCTTAATTTTATACTGTTTTCAATATTAACATCAAAAGTTTTCAAATCACGATTGTTAACACCTATAATTCTTGCTTGTGATTTTAATGCTTTTATTATTTCGTCCTCATTATGCGCCTCAACAAGACAGGATAAGCCAAGACTATCCGCAATTTTTATAAAATTTTCAATTCTTTTTCCGTCAAGCACCGAACAAATTAAAAGTATTGCGCTTGCGCCTTTCACCTTCGATTCATATATTTGTATTTCATCAATAATAAAATCTTTTCTAAGAGCCGGAATATTCACCGATGAAGCAATTTTTTCAAGATAGGTAATGCCGCCTTGAAAAAAATCGGGTTCGGTCAGCACTGATATTGCATCGGCGCCTGCGGTTTCGTATTCTTTTGCAATTTCAACGTAAGGAAATTTTTCCGCTATTATTCCTTTTGAAGGAGAAGCTTTTTTTACTTCGCAAATAAACGCTATGTTTTCTTTTTTAAGTGCTTTTTCGAACGGAAAATTTCCTTTTGTCATACTTTCCGCGCTTTGTTTTAATGCGTTAAAATCTGTATTATTTTTGAGCATATCTACTCTTATTTTTGTTTTTTCAACTATTTTTTCAAGAATATTCATTTAAACCTCATTTGTAATTTTAATATAATCATCCAGTTTTGCGAGTGCTTTACAGGAGTCTATTACGGAGTTCGCAAGATCTATTCCTTCCTTTATGGAGAATGTCTTGCCGTAAGTATAAAAAGCAAGTGCCGAATTTAAGACTACTATGTCTTTTTTTGCGCCTGTTTCTCTTCTTTCAAAGATATCTCTGATAATTTGGGCATTTTCCTGCGGTGTCCCGCCCTCTATATCTTTTTTGGAGCACCTTTTAAGATTAAAGTCCTCAGGTTTTATTGTATAGTTTGAAAAAATTCCGTTCTTATGCTCGGCAATTATTGTTTCAGAGGTCAATGCGGCTTCATCTATACCGTCTTTACCGTGAACAACAAGTACATTATTTACTCCGAGATTTGAAATTACTTTGCATAAAGGAATGGTAAGTTTTTCATCATAAACCCCGAATAATTGTGAGTTTGCACATGCCGGATTTGTTAACGGTCCGAGTATATTAAAAAGAGTCCTTATTTTAAGCTTTTTTCTGGCTTCAGCCGCATATTTAAAGGAGGGATGATGATTTTGCGCAAACATAAAACAAATATTAAGCTTATTGAAAATTTCTTTTTCTTCTTCGGGAGTCTTATTAACATTAATTCCCAATGCTTCTAAAACATCTATTGCACCTGCTTTGCTGGTTAATGCTCTGTTGCCGTGCTTTGCAACCGGTACTCCGCCGGCTGCCGCAATAAATGCGGAAGTCGTTGAAATATTAAAGGTATTGCTCATATCTCCGCCTGTTCCGACAATATCAAGTGTATGAGTTGTACCAAGCCGGGTTTTTATACATTTTTCTTTTACTACCTGCGCGGCGGCGGTTATTTCTTCAACTGTTTCGCCTTTCATTTTCATAGCAGTTAAAAAAGCAGTGATTTCGATCTCAGAAACTCTTCCTTCCGTAATGTCATACATTATTTTTTTTGTTGTTTCGCTGTCGAGATTTTTCATTGAAATTATTTTCTTTAGAGCCTGCGTAATCATTATTTGGCCTCCTTAAGAAAATTTTCAATAATATTCTTGCCTTCAGGAGTAAGTATCGATTCCGGATGAAACTGCAGCCCAAAAACATTATAACCTTTATGTTTTACCGCCATTATAGTTCCGTCATCAGTTCTTGCGGTTATTTTAAGACATGACGGTATAGAAACAGTGTCTGCCGTTAAAGAATGATATCTTCCGACTTTAATATTTTCCGGCAGGTTTTTAAATAAACAATTGTCATTATCTATATTTATTATTGATGTTTTGCCATGCATTATCTCATTTGCGTATGTTATTTTTCCTCCGAAAGCTTCACATATTGCCTGATGTCCAAGACATATTCCCAATATCGGTTTTTTACCCGCAAAATATCTTATTACATCTTCACATATTCCTGCTTCAAAAGGACGTCCCGGTCCCGGAGAAATAACTATTTTATCGGGATTAAGTTTTTCAATGTCTTTTATTGTTAATTCGTTATTTCTTATTACTTTTATATCCTTCTCAAAACAGCCAAGAAGCTGATAAAGATTATAAGAAAAGCTGTCAAAGTTATCTATAAGCAGTATCATAATACCTCCTGTGATGTTTTAAGCGCATTTATTACGGCTTGTGATTTATTTATACATTCGGTGTATTCATTTTCCGGAATACTGTCATAAACAATACCGGCACCGACCCTTACAAAAACTTTATTATTTTTTTTATATGCTATTCTTATTGCAATACAGGTATCAAGATTCCCGTTAAAATCAAGATAGCCGATTGCACCGCCGTATATTCCGCGTTTGTTGTTTTCAAGTTCATTTATTATCTCGCAGGCTCTTATTTTAGGCGCGCCGGAAAGCGTTCCTGCTGGAAGTATAGAACCTATTGTATCAAGCTGCGATTTATCTTCTCTTAATTCGCCTCTAACCGTTGAACCTATATGCATTACATGAGAGAAGCGCTCTATTGTCATATATTTTTCAACTTCAACAGAGCCGAATTTTGCAATCCTTCCTACATCATTTCTGCCTAAATCAACAAGCATATTATGTTCCGCCAGTTCTTTTTCGTCGGATAATAAATCTTTTTCCAGCATTAAATCTTCTTCTCCCGTCTTCCCTCTTTTCCTTGTTCCCGCAAGAGGAAATGTATATAAACTGCCGTTTTCAAGTTTTACGAGAGTCTCGGGTGAAGCTCCGGCTATTTCAAGGTCATTGCTGCCAAAATAAAACATATAAGGCGATGGATTTATTGTCCTTAACATTCTGTAAGTATTTAATAAATCACCCTCATAATCCGCTTCAAAACGGTTTGACAGCACAACCTGAAAAATATCACCCTCTTTTATATAATGTTTTGCCCTTTCAACCATTGAACAGAATTGTTCTTTATTAAAAAGAGATTTAAAATCGGATTTCAATCTTCCTTTTTTTATCTCATACGGTTTTCCGTTTTGGATTAAATCTTTTAACCTTTCAAGCTCTTTTATTCCTTTTTGATAATTTTCTTTAATATTATCGGTTTTAATATTTACTATTAATATAATTTTTTGCCTTATATTATCAAAAGCAATAATTTTATCAAAAAGCATTAAGTCAACATCTTTAAAATTTTCATCATCCTTTGCATTTATATTTAATTGCGGTTCATAGTATTTTATGAAATCATAAGAAAAATACCCTGCAAGTCCGCCCGTAAAACTTGGCATAAAATCAAATTTGGGAGTTTTATAATTCTCTAAAATTTGTTTTATATGCTCTTGAGGCGAGACAGTTTTAATTATTTCCGTCTTATCTTTGGTCTTTATTTTTAAAACTCCGTTACTGCAAGTGATTTCCATTGAAGGTTCAAATCCTAAAAATGAATACCTTCCGACTTTTTCCGACTTCTCGACACTTTCAAGCAAAAAACAATGCTCATCACATTTTTTTAAGATTTTTAACACCTGTATCGGTGTTGTTGTATCTGAAAATATTTCCGTTGAAACCGGAACATATTTATATTTTTTAGATAAATTTTCTATTTCATCTATTTTCGGCTTAAACATAATAAATAGCTCTCTTTCTGTTTTATTAACACAGCAAAACAAAGAATGATTTTTGAACATAACAAAAATCACCACACCCATGTCAACAAATCGTATAAGATAAGAGCAGTATAAAATTAATTAATAAACAAATTAAAATTAAAACCTGTCAATACGATTGTCAACTTTAACGGGACACCAAGCCCATTGCTTTGTTTCAAAAGAGAGCCAGCCGGCAAAAAGGTTCATAACAACTTCAACAAAACTAAAAATATTAGACTTCATATTCATAATTTACCTTTCCTCTTTGCCTGATATAATTGCTTTGTTATTTTAACTCGAATTTTTTAATTTGGCTAGTGTTAACTTTACAATTTTTAAAATTGTATGAAAACTTATTAAATTCGGGTATTATAGAAAAAGAGAAATTTGTAATGAATAATTATTTTGATTTTGTAAATATTTATACAATTGCAGGATTCATGCCTGTTGCATTAATTCTTGCAGCTGTTATTTTAAAAATATATTTTTCAAAAAAATTTAAGAACAAACTCTTCTATGCAATTCTTATAATACTTTTGCTTTATTCTTCAGCTGTGTATTCAATTATATTTTTTATGACAGCAGTGCAGGATAATTCAACTTTCTTGCAGCATAATAATATTGCCCTTGGAGGTTTTCTTACAAGTTTATATCCGTCCGTATTTGTTGTTTCTGTTTTAATATTAGTAATAATGGTAACAGGAACAACAATTTATTATGTTAAAACAAAAGATAAAACAGTAATAAAAAAATTCGAGATTAGTTTTATAATCCTTGCTCTTGTTATTTATCTCGGACTTCCCGTAATTATTGCTTCAACACCTGTTAAAACCGCAGCAGGCAGAATAAATATGTATAAAACTGCTTCAGATACTGCAATAATACCCGCATTAAGAGGATATTATGCCGGACTTGCCGCTATGAATATATTTGATGAAATAATAAATAAATATAAAAGAGCGGGGAAATTTCCCGATTACAGCTCAATTGAAGCAAAAACTCTTATTAACGAATATTTGAAATATAAAACTCTCGAAGCTGATTTAACAAATTCTGATAATTATCTGATGATTGCAATATTTTGTCTTAATGTTGAAGAACCAGATAAAGCAATAGAATATGCCGAAAAAGCAAAATTCTTTGGAGCAAAAACCGATGGAATCCTTGTAAGTGCATATATAGCGAAAGATGATTATTCTAAAGCGTATGAATATGCAATGAAAACAAACAATCCGTCTTTCTATCTGGTTAAAATATATACCGCTGAAAATAAATTTGATGAAGCATTAAAAGAACTTGAGAAAGAAAAAAATAAAAAAACATTTTATAACAGAGCAAAAGCATATATATATTATAAATCGGGCAAAGATGATTTAGCACTTAAATATAAAGAACAGCTTGAACAGTTTAAAGACTATTCGCTTGCGGAATTTGTCTCTTATATAGACCGAACGGAATTTTAAGACAAAAAACAAGTCAGTATAATTGTTTTAATTCTGCAATATTTTAAATATAGCTTTTTTAACCTGCCGCGGCTTATCTATACAAAGTGCAGGCATATGTGCATCTTCAGGATAAAATATTAAAAATACTTTATTATCTGCTTTCAAGTTACTAACATTACCCTCTAAAAACATCACATCTTTTTCTTCATCATATTGTTCTGTTACATTTGTATTATTAATATTCGTCCAGCCCATATATTCTTCGCCTTTTATAACCACCTGAATATCAATATACTTTTTATGAGCTTCAAGTTTTTGTACATGCTTAGTTTCATATTCCTGTAAATTGAAAAATAACTTATTTCCGTTCAATTCATATTTTCCGCATTCCATAGCTGCTAAATCATTATTTTTAATAAAGTCAAAAACAAGCTTAAAATCAGGATTAAGAATAAAATATTTTTCTGCATTTTCAAAATTATCAATAATCATAAAATCACCTCAGAATAAATGTAACACAAAATTTTACATTTATGAAACAAAAAGCAATTCTTCAAGAGAAAAAAACTTTATTAATGTATAGAGGGAAAAATCTATACTTTATCTTACGGGAGAAAACAATGAACGAAGAACAATTGAATGTGGTTTTGGGGACGATTAGCGAGCCTGTCAGAAACGTTTACAAACTTTCCGGCAGAAAACAAATTGAAGAAATCAGGCGAATAGTAAGAATATTCGCTATTAATGAGGAGCAGAAGAATAAACATAAAATGCTCTCTATAAAAAATCTTGCAACAATGAAAATAGTATTTAGCAATAATTAGTTATTTTCGGGCGATAGGCCTGCAAATATGAATATTGTTCGGTAAATCCTGCCGATTTATACATGTTTACAGCTGCAATATTATCGGAATCACAGCTGGCATTAAGTTCTTCTAATGTCCAGCCTCCCGATATTGCAGCATCCGTTATGTTATCGCACAAATGTTTCAATAAAATTTTACCGAAACCATGGTTTCTATGCTTTTTTAGTATTGCAACAAGAGGTATATTGGCAATTTTATCATTTGTTAAGTTTGCGAAGCAAAATCCTACCGGATTTTTTTTACAAAGCAAAACCTTTGTAATTCCGGGCAAGAAGTCGCCGTATATGTTTTCGGTTATTTTTTCAAGAATATCCCTGCAGCCGTTTACGGAGGTAAATCTGCTGTCAAATAAGGCATCCGATGAGTTTTTAAATGCCTGATGAATTACCTCTGCAGCATCTTTGAAATATGATGTTTTCCAATTGGAAATTGAATAACCCAAAGGAAGTTTTAAAGAAGATGAATCGTTTTCTTTTGCAAAAAATCTTCCGGGATAATTTAAGTCTTTTAAACTTATCGACATTACAGAAGTATTAACTGTTTTAAATCCGAATTTCTCTATATCAGAAGCGAAAGAAGCCTGTTTTCCCATCATGGGATACGTAACAACTTTCTCGCGCATTAATATTTTGTTTATTTCTAAAAATTTTTCCAATAAAAGCGTTTTTCTTGAATTTATGTTTTCATTCCCGATTAAATGAATAATATTAAGTTCAATTGATTCTGAAATTATTGTCGTATAAACAAGAAAACCTGTCGGAATATCATCTTCAAACAAAATCAGGCACTCAAGCAAACCCCGTTCAATACTTTTAATAAAGTTATCATAATCTAAAGGCGCAAGTTCAAAGTTATAATCTTTAGCCGCATTTATTTTAAAGTCATTGTAAACACCGGAAAAAATCTTATAATAAGAACTGTTATATTTCTCAACTTTATATATAGTTATACTTGCCATAATATTCTTGTCTTTTATAAATCTATTAAATGTTCCATTTTATCAACTTTTGTATGCATATATTTTTCATTATAACGGTTTAAAGGAGTCTTAAGAGCAACCCTTTCGGTTATTTCAAGCCCGTAGCCCTTCAGCGCAACTATTTTAGTCGGATTATTTGTTATAAGTTTTATTTTTGTATAACCCAAATCCCTCAATATTTGAGCGCCTATGCCATAGTTTCTTAAATCCGGCTTGAATCCGAGTGATATATTGGCCTGCACTGTATCCTGTCCTTTTTCCTGCAGGGCATACGCTTTAATCTTATTAACGAGCCCGATTCCTCTTCCTTCATGTCCTCTTATATATATAAGGGCACCCTTTCCGTATGACTCAATTAATTTCAAGGCAGACTCAAGCTGATTCTGGCAGTCACATCTTTTTGAATGAAAAATGTCGCCCGTCAAACACTCCGAATGAACCCTTACCATAGGAATTTTATCTGATCCGTCATCTTTTACTATTGCAACCTGATCGACACCCGATAACTGATTAATATATCCGTATACTTTAAAATCGCCAAAATCAGACGGCAGATTTGCAACCGCTTCTCTTTTAACAAACATTTCTTTTTGAAGTCTGTATTCAATAAGTTGTGCAACCGTTATAAATTTAAGATTATATTTTTTAGAAAATTCCATTAAATTATCACGGCGAGCCATTGTACCGTCATCGTTAACGATTTCACATATAACAGCAGCGGGTGTCAACCCTGCAAGACGGGCCAAATCAACGGAAGCTTCAGTATGCCCGACTCTCTCCAGTACTCCGCCCGAACGTGCAATAAGAGGGAAAACATGCCCCGGTCTTGATAAATCAGACGGCAAAGCATCATTTGCAATTGCAACCTGAATTGTTTTAGCTCTGTCATATGCGCTTACGCCGGTTGTAACTCCAAACTTTCTGTCCGCATCAATACTTTGGGTAAAAGCTGTTCCTTTTGGATCCGTATTATGGCTTACCATTTCGGATAATCCGAGTTTTTCCGCTTTATCTCTTGTAAGAGCAAGACATAAAACACCTTTACAATGTGATATTAAGAAATTCACTGTTTCCGGAGATGCGAATTGTGCGGGAATTATAACATCGCCCTCGTTTTCCCTGTCTTCATCATCAGCTACTATAACAGGTCTGCCGTTTTTAAATTCTTCTATCGCTTCTTCTATAGTATTAAATTTGATTTCGCTCATCTTATATAAACCCGTTCTCGGCTAAAAAACCGTAATCAACTTTACTTGTATTATCTTTTGAATTTAAAATTTTTTCAACATATTTCCCGAATAAATCAGTTTCTATGTTAACGGTATCTCCCTTTTTTAAATCTGCCAAATTTACCTTTTTTAAAGTATCAGGAATTAATTCAACGGAAAAAATATTATTTTTCACGGACACAACAGTAAGACTGACACCGTTAACTGCAATTGAACCTTTATATATAACGTATTTTACAAAATTTAAAGGAAGTTTAAAAAATAATTCTCTAGAAAAGCCGTCATTTTTCGATTCAATAAATTCCGCAATGCAGTCAATATGCCCCGAAACAATATGTCCGTCTATTCTTTTATCCAAGGTTAAAGCTCTTTCAAGATTTACTTTATCACCGGTTTTTAAATTTCTGAAATTAGTAACCTTAAGAGTTTCATTCGACGCCTGAACTTTTATATAATTATTTCCAAATTCCGTAACACTCTGGCAGGCACCGTTTATACAAATACTTGCCCCCGTTTGTATATCGGAAAGTATTTTGCTGCATAAAACGGTTATTTCCATTCCTTCAGACGAAATAATACAGCTTTTAACCTCGCCTGATTCTTCTATTAATCCTGTAAACATATGAAAAGTTTAGCATAAATAAAGGTTACTATTAACGGTTTTTATACTATTATTACAAATATTAAATTAAAACTGAATATTCTTGTAAACATTTAAAAAAAATAATACAATATCATTAAGGAGTTTCAATGGCAGTAGCATATTTGTGTTTAGGTTCTAATACAGGCGACAAAGTGAGCAATTTACAGCAGGCAGTTAAAATGCTTACAACAACCGGAATGGTTACGGTTGTAAGATCATCTGCATTTTATGAAACAGAGCCATGGGGAAATAAAGATCTTGACTGGTTTGTAAATGCCGTAATAGAGATAAAAACAAAATTATCCCCCAGAGAACTTCTTGAATTATGCAAGAATACGGAAATTCAAATGGGAAGGGAAAAATCAAATTC
>CALUSW010000056.1 GCA_944323535.1 Candidatus Gastranaerophilales bacterium
CTTGTTTTTGCTTTCTCTCGGACAAGTGTTTGCTTCGCTGCCGCTGTCGCAAACTATTGTCCTCTCATATTCGGGCTAGGGATACTTCGTATCATATCGCCCTACGTAAAAACGCTTCACCTGTCTCTCGCCTTTTCGGCATTTCGCTTCGCTTCAGCCTGCGGAAAGTTCGCAGTTCAGCATGACAGGTTGTTTTTTATGTCATCCCGAACTCGTTTCGGGATCTTACCGGTTTAAAACGAAAACATCGAGATAGTAAGATTTCTTATGCAAATTTCTTTTCTTAACTTTTTATTATCATTATTGGGGTTACCTTCCATTTAACCCTAACCTGCACTCTAGACTTACATAAAATTTATCCTGAAAATATTTTAATTTGTCAATAAATTTTCTTTGTCTTATCATAGAGGATATGAGAATAGTTTGCCGAATATTATTAATATTTTGCATGTTCTTTGTTGCAATAGTAATAAATGCTTTTTGCAGCAGTTCTTGCTCCGAAAGTTTTAATAGGTCTCAGATTGTTTCCGATTTTAAATCTTTTGATTTTGATATTTTGTTAAATAATAACTACAGCAGATCTTTGCTGCAAAACTTAAATTCTAATAACAGTATTTTTGTATTGAATAATAAAAAAACAGATAACTGTCAAAACTATGGGAACAACAAGTTTTTAGTTCCGCATTCTTTAAATATAGAGCATTTTCCGGAATTATTTTATCTGAAAAATATTTTTAAGAATAACTCCGGTATAAATATAGTAATGTTTTTTCCACAAATACAACCCAACGCTCCATAATTTTTATATTAGGTTATTTTTGCATTATCTAATATAGAAAGGGAGAAATTATGAATTTTGATATAATTATGCAAAATTTGCAGGTAGGAATTATGATTGCAATTTTGGGCATGGGTGTTGTTATGATATTTTTAACACTTATGATGTATACAATGAAAGCAACAGATGTAGTTATGCTCATACTCGGTAAATACTTTCCGGAGGAAAAGGAATCAGAACCTGTAAAAGTTAATATAAAAAAGACTGATAATGATGATGTAGCAGTTGCAATTGCGGCAGCTGCAAAACATAAAAAACTTGTAAAAGGAGGCGTATAATGGAAGCTCTTCACGCTTTTGTTGCAGGGCATAATGTAGCTATAGCCGCCTGGCTTTTAATTATAGCTTACATATTTATTGCAACGGAAAAAATTCCAAAAGTGACTATTGCTCTTTTAGGCGGTGTGATTACCGTTATTTTAGGGCTGGTTAGTCAAGTTAAAACTTTAAACGGAACAATAAACCCGGAATATTTTATAAATTTCATTGATTTTAACGTTATATTCCTGCTTGTTTCTATGATGATAATAGTATCCATAACAACAAGAAGCGGAGTATTTAATTATATAGCAAATGAGTTTTTAAAAATGACAAAAGGACATCCAGTAAAAGTGCTGGTTGTTCTTGGTATATTTACGGCAGTAGTAAGCGCTTTTCTTGATAATGTAACAACTGTTATCCTGATTATGCCAATAACATTCTCTATTGCTAAAAAACTTGATATTAATCCTGTTCCGTTTCTTTTAACAGAAGTTTTTGCTTCCAATATAGGCGGTACTTCAACATTAATAGGAGATCCTCCAAACATTATCATCGGAAGTGCAGGCGGATTATCTTTTATGGATTTTGTAAGAGAGCTTACCGGTGTAGTTGCTGTTATATTGGTAGCTGCAATTATTTTTCTTGCTTTTTGTTTTAGAAAATCTCTTAAAGCAAGCGCTGATAAAATGGAAGAAGTTTCAAAAATTGATAACAGCAATACAATTGTTGATAAAGCATTAATGATTCGTTCATGTATTGTTTTATCTCTTGTAATTCTTGGATTTATTCTGCATGATATGATACATATCGAAACTTGTATTGTAGCAATGCTGGGAGCCAGTGTTTTATTGTTATTTGAAAAACCAACCCAGATATTAAGTGAAGTAGAATGGAATACAATATTTTTCTTTATAGGTTTATTTATTATAATAGGCGGACTTGAAGCCTCCGGCGGAATTAAGCTTATGGCGGAATGGATTTTAGCTGTTACAAAAGGATCTGAATCTGCAACCGCAATGATAATTCTCTGGGCATCAGGTATTATTTCCGGTGTAATTGATAACATCCCATATACAGCTACAATGTCGCCAATGATTGGAGAAATCCAAACACTTATGGGTAAAGATTATGCTTATCCTCTTTGGTGGTGTTTGTCATTGGGAGCATGCCTGGGCGGAAACATGACCATAATCGGTGCGGCTGCCAATGTTATTGTTTCAGAGAATGCTGCAAAATCAGGTCATCCGATTACTTTTATGCAATTTTTAAAATATGGTATTCCTGTTGTATTTATATCTTTAATAATAAGTACAGGATATATTTATTTGAGATTTTTAAGATAGATAAAACCAAAAAAATAACCTCCTTTTTGGAGGTTATTTTTTTATATTAAAGATTGTCCGAGGAAAAATTCACTTACGCCACCGGCTTATCGTGAATTTTTTCTCGGACAATCTTTACATATTCTTTATAATAGAATTTATTGACATAAATTTTCTTTTATGTTTTTCTATAAATAGAGATTTTAATCACGAAAGGACTCGAAACATTATGGCAACAAAAAGTAAGAAAACAGTTGAAGAATTGGAAAAAGCACTTAACCAATCTAATACCGTTGAAACACTTGAACAATTGGAAGTATTGATTTCAAAAGCTAAAAAAGCTCAAAAAATCTTTGAAACTTTCTCACAAGAAAAAGTAGATGCAATTTTTAAAGCTGCAGCTACGGCAGCAAATAAGGCACGTATTCCTTTAGCTAAGATGGCTGTTGAAGAAACAGGCATGGGCGTTCTTGAAGATAAAATTATAAAGAACCACTTTGCCTCAGAATACATTTATAACAAACATAAAAATGCTAAGACTTGCGGAATTATAAAAGAAGATAAAGCAAACGGCATAAAAATAGTAGCAGAACCTTTAGGGGTTATAGCAGGTATCATTCCTACTACAAACCCGACATCAACTGCTATTTTTAAATCTTTAATTGCATTAAAAACCAGAAATGCAATTATATTTTCACCACACCCGAGAGCAAAAAAATGCACGATTGCAGCTGCTAAAATTGTATTGGATGCGGCAGTTAAAGCAGGTGCACCCGAAGACATTATCGGTTGGATTGATGTTCCTTCTATTGAACTTTCAAATACACTAATGCAGCATCCTTCCATTGCCTGCATTGTTGCAACAGGCGGTCCGGGTATGGTTAAAGCAGCTTATTCTTCAGGAAATCCTGCTTTAGGTGTTGGCCCCGGTAATACATCTGCCGTTATTGATGAAACAGCGGATATCAAAATGGCAGTTTCTTCAATACTTATGTCTAAAACGTTTGATAACGGTATGATTTGTGCTTCAGAACAATCCGTTATTGTTGTTGACAGTGTATATGAAGAAGTTAAAAAAGAATTTGAATATAGAGGTGCATACCTTGTAAGTAAAGCAGAACAAAAGAAAATGATAGACCTTCCTTTTATTGATCCTAAAAGAGGAACGGCACATCCCGCAATAGTCGGACAACCTGCCCACAAAATTGCGGAACTGGCAGGATTTAAAACTCCGGAAAATGCAAAAATCTTATTGGTGGAAAGAGCTTCCGTAGATTGGGAAGATCCGTTCTCCAGAGAAAAATTATCCCCGATACTTACAATGTATAAAGCTAAAAACTTTGAACAAGCTGCCGAAATGGCTTATGAACTTGTTATTAAAGGCGGTGCAGGTCATACTGCAGTTCTTTACACTGATGAAAGATCAAAAGAAAGAATTGATAAATATGCTGAAAAAATGCCTGCTTGCAGAATTTTAATCAACTCTCCTTCATCTCAGGGCGGTATTGGTGATTTATACAACTTTAAACTTGAGCCGTCACTTTCACTCGGCTGCGGTTCCTGGGGTAAAAATGCCATCTCCGGTAATATCGGAGTTGAAAACTTGCTGAACTACAAAACCGTTGCTGAAAGGAGAGAAAATATGTTATGGTTTAAGGTTCCTTCAAAAGTATACTTCAAAAGAGGTGCTACAGACTTGGCTTTACGTGAACTTGCAGGTAAAAAACGTGCATTTATCGTAACTGACAGATTCTTATTTAATTCCGGTGCTGTTGACAGCATTACTTCGGTTCTTGATGAAATAGGAATTGAACATGAAGTATTCTTTGATGTAAAACCGGATCCGACTTTATCAACAATTAATCAGGCTCTTTCTATATTAAGACCGTTTGAACCTGATGTAATTATAGCTCTCGGCGGAGGCTCTCCTATGGATGCCGCAAAGATTATGTGGTTAATGTATGAACAGCCTGATACAAACTTTGAAGATATTTCTATGAGATTTATGGATATCAGAAAAAGAATTTGTTCAATCCCCGAACTCGGTAAAAAAGCAATGATGGTTGCTATCCCGACTACATCCGGTACAGGCAGTGAAGTTACACCGTTTGCTATTATTACTGATGATGAAACTCATGTAAAATATGCTATAGCTGATTATGCATTAACTCCGAATATGGCAATTGTTGATCCTAACTTTGTTGACGGTATGCCAAAAGGATTAACCTCTTCATCAGGTATAGACGCTTTAGTTCACTCTGTTGAAGCTTATGTTTCAAGTATGGCTACTAACTTTACTAACTCAAATGCTTTGGAAGCAACTAAGTTAATATTCAGATATCTTGAAAGATCATACAATGAAGGAGCTAACGACCCTGTAGCAAGAGAAAAAATGCATTATGCCGCAACAATCGCCGGTATGGCATTTGCTAACTCTTTCTTAGGATTATGCCACTCTATGGCTCACAAACTCGGGGCAATGTATCACGTACCGCACGGTGTTGCAAATGCATTATTAATAAGACAAATTATTAAATTCAATTCATCTGACGCACCAAAGAAACAAGCTATATTCCCGCAGTATAAGTTCCCTTGTGCTAAAACAAAATACGGCCAGATTGCGGATGAATTAGGCTTAGGCGGTAAAAATGATGATGAAAAAGTTGAATTATTGCTCAATGCTATAGATAAATTAATGAGTAATATAAAACTTCCGAAATCTATTAAAGAATTCGGTGTTGACGAAAAGACCTTCATGGCTAATCTTGATGAACTGGTTGAACTCGCTTATGATGACCAGTGCACGGGTGCTAATCCGGTATATCCGTTAATGGAAGATATTAAGAAAATTTATATTGACGCTTATAACGGTGTAGTATAATTGTTCATTTATTGAAGAGGAACGTTCAAAAGCGTTCCTCTTCTTTTTTGAGGGATTTTTTATGCAAAAAATATCAGACAAAGTAATTAACAGATTAACTCTGTATCATAGTATTTTAACTGATTATTTGGAAAAAAATATTGAATATGTTTCAAGCCCGCAGATTGCAGAACTGCTTCATATTGATAATACTCAAATAAGGAAAGATATAGCCTTATTGGGATATAAAGGGAAATGTAAAGTCGGATATAAAGCTAAAGATTTAAAATTACTTATTGAAGAAAAATTGAAATTTAAAACGGTTAAAACAGCATTTATAGTTGGTGCCGGTAATTTAGGCATGGCACTTGCAAAATACGATAACTTTGAGGCTTACGGATTTAAAATTTCCGCTTTATTTGATAACAGTCCTTTGAAAATAGGTATAAAATTAAATGATAAAGAAGTTTTTCATTTGAATAAAATTCCCGAGTTAGCAAAAGAATTTAATGTTAAAATAGCAATATTAACAGTACCCAGGGTAAATGCCCAGGAGGTTACCGATTTTCTTGTAAAATCCGGCATAAAATATATTTGGAATTTTACCCCTTGCGTATTGAATGTTCCAAAATCAGTTCAGGTATGGCATGAAAATTTAATAGGCAACTTTTTACAATTTACGGTAAATCATGGAGTAGAGGAAAATTAATGGCTACAGAAATTAAAATATGTATGGGAAGTTCGTGTTTTGCAAGAGGCAATGCGGATAATCTCGAGTTTATAGAAAAATATATTAAAGATAATAATCTGGAGGCAGATATTGAGGTTTACGGTTCACGATGCGAAAATATTTGCGAAAAAGGACCAAATGTTATAATTAATGGTACAATTTATAATGAAGTTACCCCTGAAAAAATTGTTGAAATATTGAGGAAATAAAAGTGAACAATCTGTATCCTGTTTATACTTTGAAAAACGAGTGTCATGACTGTTATAAATGTATACGTGAATGTCATGTTAAGGCAATCAAAATACAGGATAACAGTGCATATGTAATCGGCGAAAGATGTGTTGCCTGCGGGCACTGTGTTATGGTGTGTCCTTCCGGTGCAAAAAGAGTCAGAAATGATATAGAAAAGGTAAAAAGGTTATTTTTACAAAACAAAAAAGTATATGTTTCTTTAGCTCCAAGCTGGGTAGGCGTTTATAACGTAAAAAAAGAGAAAATGATTTCCGCTCTTAAAAAGTTAGGGTTTGAAGGGATAAGCGAAACAGCCCTGGGGGCGCAGGAGGTTTCGATTGAATGTGCTAAAATCATAAATTCCTCAGACAAAAATGAAATGCTTATATCAAGTGCATGTCCTGTTATTGTTGATTATATCAGAATGTATAAACCAAAGTATGCAAAGAATATTGTGCCCATAGTTTCTCCGGCATTAACCCATGCCGGTCTGCTTAAAAAAACTTTCGGGGATGATATAGCAATAGTTTTTATAGGTCCTTGCATTGCTAAAAAAAGGGAATCCGATTCACATCAGGATTTAATTGATGTATCTTTAACATTTGAAGAATTAAATATGTGGCTTAAAGAAGAATATATCAATATTCATGATGTTGAAGAATTGCCGGATGCGGAATTTGTTCCAAAACATGCATATGAGGGAGCTTTATATCCTATAGAAGGCGGTATGAATGAAACCATACGAAAAGTTGGAATAGACGAAAATAAAGTTTCATTAATAAGTATAAGCTCGGTTAAAAATTTTGATAAAGCATTAGACGGTATAGAAGAAGATAAATTAACAAGAAAAATCTTTATTGAAGCATTAGGCTGCGAAGGCGGATGTGTAAACGGACCTTGTCTTTCAACCGATAGAGGGATAATTGCGGTAACCTCTGATGTTCTTACAACGACTCAATATCGTGATAAAGTTCCTGTTGAACCTGATGTTGTTGTGAGTGAAAATCATACTCCTATTCCGGTTGAAAAACATAAATATACAATTGAACAAATTGACGAAGCCTTAAAAAAGATAAGCAAACACTCACAGGAGGATGAATTAAACTGCGGCGGCTGCGGGTATTCTACCTGCCGTGACTTTGTAAATGCTTTGATTGCAGGCGATGCAGAGCCTTCCATGTGTGTTTCTTATATGAGAAAAATTGCTGTAAGAAAAGCTGCCGCACTTGTAAGGTGTATGCCTGCCGCGGTTGTCATGGTTGATAAAAATTACTCTATACTTGAAACAAATGATGCATTTATGAGAATGTTTTGTGCTGATATGTATGATGTGTTTTCAGCAAGAGAAGAAGGGCTTAAAGGTGCGGCAATCGACAGAATTGTTCCGTTCGGCGACATTTTTAAAACAACTTTAAGGTCAGGGCAGGATGTTCATAAAGAACACTATGCTATAGAGGATAAATTATACGATATCAGTGCATTTACAATAGAAGCCGGTGAAATAGCCGGAGCGGTTATTACGGATGTTACCAAATCCGAAATGGACAGAGAAAAGATAGCAAAGAAAGCAAGAGAAGTAATAACAAAAAATATTGCAACCGTTCAGGAAATTGCCTGCCTTTTAGGCGAGCATATGGTAGAAACAGAGGTTCTTTTAAATTCAATAGCACAGGACTATGAAAATAATACGGGCGGTGATAAGTAGTGTTTATAGATATCGGCTGCAGCCAGAAAAAAAAATACAATCAAAATGCCTATGGCGATTATTTTATATCAAAAAGGTATAAAGATACCGGAAGAGTTATTGCAATATTATCAGACGGTCTTGGAAGCGGTATAAAAGCAAATATTCTGGCAAGTATGACAGCTACAATGCTTTTAAAGTTTATTGAAGCGCAATCTGATATAAGAGTTGCATGTGAAACAATTATGAACTCGCTGCCGGTGTGCAAAGTAAGAAAGATAAGTTATTCAACTTTCTCAGCAATAGACTGCGATGAAGACGGAAATGCCAAAATAGTTGAAGAAGGTAATCCGCAGTTTTTGTGGATAAAAAATAACGAAATACAGGAGCCTGAATATAAAGTTATAACGTCCAAAACTTTCACAAACCGTCATATGCATTTATATAAAATAAATCTTGAAAAGGGAGACAGAATAATTTTTTGCTCCGACGGAGTAACGCAAGCTGCATTAGGTACAAAAGAACTACATCTCGGTTTAAGGCGCGAGGGGTTAATTGAAATTGTTCTTAACAAATTAAAAGAAGAACCTGATATTTCTTCCGATGACTTGACCAGATATATCGTTAAGCAGGTAGAAATAATAGAACCCGATCATAAATTAAAAGATGATACATCAGTTGCATGTCTATATTTTAGAGATCCCCGCAGAGCAATGGTATTTACGGGACCTCCTTATGATATGGAGCAGGATAATTTATATGCAACGAGTTTTTATAACTTTAACGGTAAAAAAGCCATTGCCGGCGGAACTACCGCTAATCTGGTTGCAAGAGAATTAAATCTGGAAATTCAGCCTGATACTAATTTAAATGTAGGAAAACTCCCGGGTATTTCTTATATGAAAGGAATTGATTTAGTGACGGAAGGTATTCTTACTTTAACTAAAACGGCAGAATATCTTGAAACGGGTGTTGCAAAAGATGATGCAGCAGGTAAACTAATGAATTTTCTTTTGGACAGCGATGAGATTAAATTCATGGTCGGTGCAAAATTAAATCAGGCGCATTATAATCCCAACCTGCCGGTTGAAATTGAAATCCGAAAAAATGTTATAAAGAAAATATCAAATCTTCTTGAGGATAAATATACAAAAAAAGTTGATGTAAGATTTGTCTAAAGTATGATAAACTAATATATATCGTTGTAAGGGGTAGTAATGAAAAATATTGAAGTAAAAATTTGTTCCGGAACAACCTGTTTTGTTATGGGCAGTTCATTTTTAAGTGAATTATACGAAATTATTCCGCAAAAATACGGTGATAGAGTTACGGTAAAGCCGTCTTTATGTCTCGGACAATGTTCAAACAGTGATAAACACTCAAAAGCGCCTTATGTCAAAATAGATGAAGAATATATTTCTGAAGCTACCATAGAAAAAGTATTAAATATCCTTGATAAAAAGGTATGCGGTAATGAATAATAACAGTCAGTCTATATTTATTAAAAAGGATATATTAATAAGATTAGTTGAAGCTTTTTTTTCTGATGATTTTATATCAAACACAGCCTCTATTCCTTTTAAAATGCGGCCTAAAAATGCTGAAGTTCCGTATAGATGCTGTATTTATAAAGAAAGAGAAATTATAAAAGACAGAATTATTGCGGATTTGGGATTTTCTGTTGAAAATCTTGATGAATCGGAGCGCCTTGAAGATTTTGCAAAGAAATCTCTTGAAAGGGATAAAAAAGAAGAAACTCCTTTAACTGTAATAGACGCCGCTTGCAAGGGCTGTGTCCCGTCAAGAGTTTATGTGACCGATTTGTGTCAGGGCTGTGTTGCAAGAGCTTGCGAGAAAAGCTGTAAATTCGGAGCCGTAACGATTGAAGGCGGCAGAAGCTATATTGACGGAAATAAATGCAAGAACTGCGGTATGTGTATAAAATCATGTCCGTATAATGCAATTGTAAGGCTTATTGTGCCGTGTGAACAGGCTTGTCCTGTCGGTGCAATTTCAAAAAATTCAAACGGTATTGCCGTAATAGATTTTGAGAAATGTATAACCTGCGGGAAATGTGTAGCCGTTTGTCCATTCGGAGCCGTTAATGAAAAAAGCCAAATAATAGATGTATTACAAGGGATAAAAACCGGCAAAAAGGTTGTTGCTATGTTTGCCCCTGCAATAGCAGGACAGTTTCCGGGAAATATATATCAGTTAAAATCCGCAATGCTTAAAGCCGGATTTTATGATGTTTTTGAAGTTGCACAGGGCGCAGATGTAACTACCAGAAATGAGGCAAAAGAATTCACCGAACGAATGAAAGAAGGCAAGCCCTTTATGACAACTTCCTGCTGTGCGGGATATAATAATCTTATAAAAAAACATCTTGCCGAAATTAAAACTTTTGTATCGGATACAAAAACTCCTCTTTTTTATATAGCGGAAATTGTAAGAAAAATATATCCCGACGCAATAACTGTATTTATAAGCCCGTGCGTAGCAAAAAGAGTAGAAGTTGCCGAAAATGAAAATATAGATTATGTTCTGAATGCGGATGAACTCGGTGCTATCTTTGTAGGTCGAAAAATCGAAATTATGGAAATGCCTGAAATCGAATATCAATTTAACAGTTCAAAGCAAGGGCGAAACTATGGTTCTACCGGCGGAGTTTCTTCTGCTGTAAAATCACTTGTAAAAGACAATGATGTAAATGCTGTTCCTGTTATTATTGACGGATTAAATAAAGACTCCGTAAAACAGCTTAAAAAATATGCTGTTGATAATTGCTGCCCTGAAGGCAATTTAATTGAAGTTATGTGCTGTGAAGGCGGATGTATCGGAGGTAATTCTACAATAGCCAATCAAAAAACAGCTAAAAGAATTATTAACAATCTGCTTGAAAAAAGTGAAGACATAGTCTGATAATTTTTTTCATTTTACTTCGTTACCGGTATGGACTAAATAACTTTGAAACAGTTAAGTTTTTCAAAGTTATTTTGTTTTTATTAAATTTTTTCTTAACAATCAGGCAATTTTTTATAACAAAAATTGTTTATATTAACAGGTAGATAAGTTGCGGGTTTTATGAATTATAATTATATCGATACAAATTTATGTAATTTTACTGATCAGATAATGGATATCTGGGCGGCAAAACGCGCCGAACAGAAATATTTTCCTGATTCTGCATTATCTTCTAAAATAGACAGGGATACACTGCAAACATCAGCACCAAACAATAACAACACAATGGCGACGGCCATAGACGGTAAAGATGACGGTAAAATATCATTTAAGGAAAAAATACAAAATTTTGGAAAAGGACTTATTGCACCTATTAAAACAATGTTTTCATCACCTAAAAATATTGCAATCACAGCAGCTTCGGTTGCAGGCGGTGCTGCATTAATAGCTCTTACCGGAGGAGCTGCCGCTCCCGTTATGGTTGCACTCGGTCTAATCGGCGGCGGTGTCCAAATAGGTCAGGGAATTTATAAACAGGTAAATGCTAAAACAGATGCTCAAGCACGTCAGGCATGGCAGCAAATGGGTTCCGGTACATTTACAGTAGGAGTTTCTGCGGCCGGTGCTAAATCTTCATTAAAAGCAGCAGGAGTTAAAGACGTTAAAAATATGTCCGTATTAAAAGCTATGTGGCAATGTATAAAAGATATTCCTAAAAATTTAAAAAACGGTTTTTCAACTGCTTCCGCTAAAATTTCAAATGCGGC
>CALUSW010000057.1 GCA_944323535.1 Candidatus Gastranaerophilales bacterium
GATGCTTGTGAGCTTGTATCCGCCGCAGTGTAGCTGCCAGGTGAGTGGTGTTTTGAAAAGCGGATTGCGAGCAGAGGCTTAAGGGCTTGCGATTGAGCAAGACCGGAGCCGTTTAATGCGAGCAACCAAGCAGGTGAGCAACTGGACGGCGACGATGAGTCGGCGGTAGGTTGCGATACTAGATTATTTCTAAGTTATAATTTCCTCTAAAATAAGGCATTAGGAAAACCGGTTGTCTGATTTTTTCTGCGCCGATAAACCGTAAACTGATAAAAATATCAGTATTTTTGATGATTTTTTCAGTTTTACGGGAAGTGTGTTATGGGCAGAGTGCCGAAAATATTTTTTGTCTGGTTAACTATTATTATTTTTACGCCTTTTTGTCTGGGGTATGATTTTGAGATAGAAAATACAGCTGATAATCCCAGATTGGTCAATTTAACTCCGCAGCAGTTTAGGGCTTTGGATACGATAGAAAAAAGAATTTATTCTAACTCGTTCAGTTTTGAAAATACGATAGACAGACTGGAAAGACTTGAACTGGATTTATTTCAGAGTATACAGAAGGGCTCTCCTGCTCAGAGAATAAACGCGCTTAAAATAGCAAGTACTGATGCCGCAATAAGGGGGACTGCCATGACCCCGATGATGGATTCCACATTTAATAAAAAATATATAAATCCGAGGGGCGGAGATAATATATATTATGATGATGTAGGCATAATTGACGGACTTATAAGAGTATGGTGGCCTGATTTTTATGCAAGAATATCCGAGTATAGAAGATATAAAGAAGCCAATTTTTATTAAATGTCCGCAGAAAATTCCCTGCTTATGTTTTGAACAGGTATTATATAATCTAGTGTCGTATTAAAGTGAAAATTCAACATTTCCACTTTAATACTCACCTGCTTGGTTGCTCGCATTAAACGGGTTTTCGCCCTGCTCGTCTTGCTCTTCGCAAGCCGCCCCGGCTGCACCCTCTGCTCGCAATCCGCTTTTCAATGCGCCACTCTCAAAATTTCACTCACGCCGCTGGCTTATCGTGAAATTTTGTTCGGACAATTTTTCTGTCTGTATAACAAAACTGTCTGGCTGCCAAATCTACTTAAAAGGATTTTCAAGCATAATAGTCTGCTCTCTATCCGGTCCCACGCTTATTATTTTTATTGGAATTCCTACCAGCTCTTCAAGTTTTTGCAGGTATAATCTTGCATTTTCAGGTAAATCTTCAAGCTTTTTCGCCTTCGAAATATCAGATTTCCAACCCTTAAATGTTTCATATACAGGCTCTAAATATTTGTGAAGATTTATATTAGCGGGGTAATCTGTGTATATTCTGCCGTTTCTTTTATCTTTATATGCAATACAGACTTTAAGTTCATCAAAATCATTTAATACATCTATTTTAGTAACAGCCATTTCTGTAAGTCCGCCGACTAACACGCAGTATCTTGATAAAACTGCATCAAACCAGCCGCATCTTCTTGGTCTTCCGGTTGTTGTTCCGAATTCTCCGCCTATATTCCTTATTTTCTCTCCTGTTTCATCGGTAAGCTCGGTAACAAAAGGACCTTCCCCGACTCTGGTAATATAAGCTTTAGTTACTCCTATTACATTTTCAATGTGAGTAGGACCTATTCCGCTTCCTGTTGCTGCGCCTCCGCCTATCGGATTTGAACTTGTTACATACGGATACGTGCCGTAGTCAATATCCAGCATTATACCCTGCGCACCTTCAAACAATATTTTTTTATCTTCTTTTAAAGCGGCTGAAAGTTTATCCACCCATTCATTACATACATAAGGTTTAAATATTTCCGCGTATTTTTTGCAATATTGAAGCATTTCCTCTTTTGAATATGTTTTTGTGCCATAAACATGTTCAAGCATTTTATTTTTTAACGGCAGAATTGCATCCAGACGAATATTTAAAAATTCTTCATCATAAAGATCCTGAATTTTTAGTCCGTATCTGCCGACTTTATCCGAATACGTAGGACCTATGCCTTTTTTTGTAGTCCCGATTTTATTTTTGCCCGAGGTATTTTCACTGATTCCGTCTATATCAATGTGATAAGGAAGTGTAACAGAAGCAAGCGGACTTATTTTAAGTCCCGATAAATCTACTTTGCGGTTTATTAAATCTTGTGTTTCCTTCAGGAAAGTTTCAGGATGAATTACTGTTCCCGCACCGATAAAACAGAATTTATTTTTATATAAAACTCCTGACGGGATAAGATGAAATTTATAAGTTTCATTATTTGCCACAACAGTATGACCCGCATTACATCCGCCCTGATATCTTATAACAACATCGGCATATTCCGCCAGAAGGTCTGTTATTTTGGCTTTTCCTTCGTCTCCCCATTGTGCACCGACAACTACAGTATTTTTCATAAAATGCCCTTTCCTGAAGCATGTTCTACTATAAAATTATAGAACAAATTATTATTATAAGAAAATGTCAGATGAAAATTTCAATAATACCATTCAGACTTAGTTTGAATTTTTTCTCCGGCAATTATTCTACCGCTACCAGAAAACGATATACCAGATTCAGCAATTTATTATTCTCTTGTATTTTACTTGTTATATATTCAATACAGGCTTGTTCATTAATTTCCATATTATCAAAATCAAATAAGACTTTGGGCGATATAGACAATGCGTTACATATCAACTCAAGATTTTCTGCAGAAACAAAATTATTTCCGAGTTCAATCTGACTCAGGCTTTTTGGGGAGATTCCTATTTTTTCAGCTAATTGCTCCTGTGTAAGATTTCTTTCAAGTCTTTTTTCTTTAATTTTCTTTCCGAAATTTTTCTTTATATTCATTTCTTTATCATATTATCATTTAAAATAGATAAAACCCATTGATAGTAGAATAAATATATGTTTAAATAGAATGTATATACTTTATAATAGATTTTATTTTTGTTTATAAAAGATGAGGTTAACAGATGAAAAAGTTTAATGATAAAATACAGGAACTTTTAAACTCGGTATTAAAAAAATCACCTTCAAACGAAAACGATATAAATATAAACGAAATTTCGGATAATGCATATATTGATGATGTGTTTGCAAAAACCGCAACATCACTGGATGCTTGCAGGCTCAATCCAAATGCTTGTAAAACCACTTTTGATCCTTAAATCGATTTTGAATCAAGGTATTCATATAATGACTGATATTTTAATATCTTATTTTTTGTTATTATATCTTTCCCCCTGCAACAGCTTTATATAGCCCTATTTGGTTTATAAAATAATCCGTTTTGTCGGAGGCAAGCATTTTTTCGGTTACAAGAAGTGCTTCTCTTTTTTGTAATAAATCGAGATTTGAAATTATGCCTTCTTGATACTTTAAGTTTGTATAATAAAAATCTTGCTTTTCCGTCTGATAACTTTCAAGGGTTTTCTTATATTTTTCATTATCGAGTTTTAAGTCGCAAAGGGCGTCATTTACTTCTTGTATAGCTGTCAAATTTGTTTTTTTATAATTTTCTATTGCCTGATTGTATTTATTTTTTTGCAATTTAAGATTTGCAAGTCTGGAGCCTCCCGAAAATAAAGGCAGCAGCACTCCTGCCCCAAGTAATCCTAAGGAATTAGTCCAATCTAAACTTGAAAAATATTCAGTGGTATTAAAAGAAATCAGTCCCAGAATATTAATAACGGGAAGAAAATCTTTTTTTGCTGCTCTTATATCAAGACCTGTTTTTTCAAGCGTTTTTTCCGCTATTAAATAATCTGGTCTTGCTTGAATTATGTCGGAACATATATAGTCCGGTATTGCTTTGTTTAACGTTATATCATCAAAAGAAATTCTTTTAAAATTTTTAGAATTTTCAGGGCTTTCTCCAATTAAAACCGCAAGCATGTTAAGCATTTTTTCACGTGATTTTTTAAGCTCTGTTATATCCGAATTTGCCCGGATAAGAGCTTTTTTTGCTTTTACTGTGTCTGAAGTTGAAATAAGCCCCTCTTCATTGCTTATTTTCATTAAATCATATATCTTTTCTCTGTCGGCAATAATTTCTTCCTGAAGCTCAATAAGCTTATCCAGTTTTACAATGTTGTAATAAACGCTGCCGGCTGCGCTTATTGCGGAAATATAAGCGGCTTTTTCATTTAATCCGGATATTTCTATCATTTTATCCATAGATTTTGTACGGTCGCGGTTTTTTCCGAATAAATCAAGTTCATAGTTTGCGTAAATCGGTAAAGATAAAAGCCCGTCAGAATTGGTTATGCCGGGCAGCTTATATAATGCCGGTACGGCTCCTATACCGACAGACGGGAATTCATTCGCCCGTTTTAAATTCTTATTTTCAACAGATTCTTCAACTTTGAGTGATGCAATCTTTAAATCATGGTTGCATTGTATTGCTTTTATTATATATTCCGTTAAATAAGGATCATTAAATTCTTTCCACCAATCAAGATTTAAAGACTCAACAACATTTTCTTTTTTTCCCGTTTTCTTCTTAAACAGAGCATTTGCAGGCGCAATATTTATAAAAATACCGAATATTATTAATATTGCCGTTATTTTTTTTATTCTCATTTCTTCCTCGAAAATCTGTTGCAATTAATAATATTATATATTAATATATTTATGTGGCAAATGCAACATGTGGTAATAACAACAATGAAAAAATTAATAAAAGACAGAATTCATTATACGGAGGGTATGTTTTTTCAAATACGTATAACTTCAAGATACTTAACTTTAATGGGTAATCAGGTATTTGAAAAGCTTAACATCAATATATCTTTTGAAGAGTATTTGATACTGGATATTATTTCATATAACGAAGGAATCTGCCACAGAGATTTGGCTAAAATGCTTTTAAGGGACAGGTCTAATATAGGGAAAATTGTATCAAGCCTTGAAAAACAGGGATTAATTACAATTAAAGTCGATATAAGAAATAACAGAATGATTAAACGTATTTATATAACTGAGGAAGGAATAAAATTATGTAATGAACTTTACATAAAGCTTGCACCTTATATAAAAGTTTTTAATGAAAATATAAATAAAGAGGAACAGAATTTAATATGTAATCATCTTACTAAATGCAGGCAGCTGCTTGAAGAAATTGTAAAAACCGGAATTTAGGAGAAATGATGGAAAATACTCAGGAAAATGAAATAAAGCATAAATCAGGCAAGAAAAAAACGGCAATTATTATTGTATGTATTATTGTTTTTGTAATTGCGGCAATTTTTTATGTAAATTCGCTAAAATACCAATCAACGGATGACGCCTATATTGAAAGCGATTTAATTCAGATTGCACCGAGAGTTTCGGGACAAATAGAAGAAATTTATATTGAAGATAACCGGAGAATAAATGAAGGAGATTTAGTTGCAAAGATAGATGATACGGATTATAAAATACGGCTTGAACAGGCTCAGGCTATGTATGAAAAAGCTTTATATTCCCAGAAAGTTGCAAAAGCAAAATTAGGTGCGGTAAATTCGGAGATAAATTTTGCAAAAAAAGATTTGGAAAGATATAAAAACTTGTATAAAGCAGGTGCGGTATCCCGTCAGGTATTGGACAATGCACAGACAAGATATGATAATACTAAAGCAAAACTGCTTGCAGCAGAAGAAGATATTTTATCCTCGACAAACGATAAAGTCGCAGATGCAAATTTACGGGTATTAAAAGCTAAGCGTGATCAGGCTGCTTTAAATCTTGAATATACAAATATAAAAGCTCCGATCTCAGGTACGGTTACAAACAGAAATGTCGAAAAAGGCAAATATGTTCAAACAGGGCAGCCTCTTTTTGCAATAGTAACCGATAAAATCTGGATTGAAGCAAACTTTAAAGAAAATCAGGTGGGAAAAATGAAAGCGGGGCAGGACGTTATTATAAAAATTGACGCTTACCCGAATAAAAAATTTAAAGGCAAAATAGACAGTATACAAAAAGCTTCCGGTGCAAAATCAAGTCTTTTTCCGCCCGAAAATGCCGTAGGTTCTTTTGTTAAAATTGTTCAGAGAATTCCGGTTAAAATTGTGTTTACGGAAGAAATTAACCCGGAAGAATATAATATTACTGCCGGCATGAGTGTAGTTCCCAAAGTGAAAGTTAAATAATATATGTCTGTAGCAGCGGCGGAAAATACTGATAAATGGAAATCCAAACATAATCCGTGGATAGTAACAATTCCTATAGTAATTGCTGCGTTTATGTTTGTTCTTGACGAAACTATAGCAAATGTTGCGCTTTTACATATGGCGGGCAGTTATTCGGCATCAAGAGAAGAAGCACTTTGGATTTTAACCAGCTATCTTATTGCTTCGGGAATTATTATTCCCGCAGTTGATTGGTTTTGCAAGTTGATGGGAAGAAAAGCTTTCTTTATTTTCAGTATTCTGCTTTTTGTTTGTTCCTCGTTTTTATGCGGTATTTCTCATACACTTGCGATGATGATATTCTCAAGAATATTGCAGGGACTTGGCGGCGGAGCATTACTGCCGTTGGCGCAGGCAATACTGCTTGAAAATTTTGAAATAAAAGATAGAGGAAAAGCTATGGCGCTTTTGGGTATGGTTGTTGTAATTGCTCCTATAATAGGTCCTGTTATCGGCGGCTGGATTACAGATAATTTTCACTGGTCATGGATTTTCTTTATAAATATACCAATTGGAATAGCAACAATTATTATGGCAAAGTATCTGCTTGAAGATCCGCCTTATGCAAGGAAACAGAAAAATGTCAGGATTGATACAATAGGCTTTTTTCTTCTTACTGTATGGCTTGTTACACTGCAGATTATACTTGATAAAGGCAATAATGCAGATTGGTTTCAGGCGGTTTGGGTCAGAAGAACCGCAATTGTAAGTGTTCTCGCTGCAATATTGTTTTTTATTTCACAAATAAAAAATAAAGATTCTTTAACAGATTTGAGTGTTTTTAAAGACAGAAATTTTTTAGTCGGAACGCTTGTTCAGATAATAGTTTATTTTGTTTTGCTTGCCTCTATGGCTATTTTGCCGCAGTTTTTGCAGACATTAATGGGATATAATGCGTACTTAAGCGGGCTTACAATGATGCCCAGAGGCGCCGGAAGTTTTATTTCTGTTATATTAAGCGGACTTCTGACAAATAAGGTGGATAACAGAATATTATTATGTCTGGGTTTAATATTTATAGGTATTGCAGGATTTCAATTGAGCAGTGTAAATCTTGAAATATCGATGACAAGTATTGCTGTTCCGAATTTTATTTTAGGACTCGGTATGGGATTTTCTCTGGTTCCGAGTATTGCGCTTTCTGCCGTAACATTAAATAACACCCAGATGACAAATGCTTCGGGGCTTCAAAGTTTATTAAGAAATATAGGCGGTGCAATAGGAACATCAATATCGGGAACAATGATATCAAGGTGTTCCCAAATGCATCAGTATAATATGGTTGGACATTTAAATGAACTCAATCCGGTTTATCAGGCACATTTAAGTTCAATTACCGCAGGGTTAAGCATATATGCCGACCCGGTAACGGCAGGATATATGGCGCAAAACATTCTTTATAAACAGCTTATACAGCAGGCCGCACTCTTAGGTTTTGTGGATACATTCAGAATGTTTTCCATTGCTGCGATGATTATTATTCCGACATTATTTCTGCTCAAAAATATAGATTATAAAAAAGATGTATAAAATTTTAAAAAACATGTTTCATTTTTTTTGGAAAAATAGTATTATAGTTACAAAGGAATGGAATGTATGTTAAATAAAAAAGTAAAATCAATAGTTCTTGCGGCAGGCAAAGGCACAAGAATGAAGTCTGAATTGCCGAAGGTGCTCCATTCCATATTTAATAAACCGCTTTTGGGGTATATTCTGGATGCGGTTAATAAAACCGATTATGTTGACGAAAATTTTGTTATAGTCGGGCATGAAGCTGAAAAAGTGGAAAATTTTGTCAACGCAAATTATTCAAATGCAAAATGTATACTTCAAATGCCTCAATTGGGAACGGGAGATGCCGTAAATAAGGCTGTTCCGTATCTGAAAAATTTTGACGGTTATGTTATTGTTTTAAACGGTGATATTCCCTTAATTACGGCGGAAACAATTAAAAATTTTATTGAATTTCATGATAATAACCATGCCGACCTGACTGTAATGTCCGCTATTTTTGAAAATCCTAAAACTTATGGAAGAATCATAAGAGATAAAAACAATAAATTTATGGCAATCATAGAAGAAAAAGATGCCCTGCCCGAACAAAAAGCAGTTAAGGAAATAAATGTCGGGATTTACTGCATTAACTGGAAAACTGTTTCGGATGCTTTCGCTTCTCTTAAAAGTGATAATGCCCAGGGAGAGTATTATCTTACTGATATTGTCAAATGGGCTGTTAATCAAAATTTGAATGTTCAATCATATATTATTGATAATAACGAAGAAGTATACGGGATAAATTCAAAAGTGCAGCTTGCGCAAGCGGCAAAACTATTAAATCAAAAAACACTTATACATTTAATGGAAGAAGGAGTCATTATTGTTGATCCTTCTTCAACATTTATATCGCCGGAAACAACTATAGGGACGGATACTTTAATTCTTCCGAATGTTTATATTACAGGCAAAAATACAATAGGTAAAAATTGTAAGATAGGTCCTTTTGCACATATCCGTGATGGTGCCGTAATCGGTAATAATGTCAGAATAGGGAATTATGTTGAAATAAAAAAATCGGTAATAAAAGATAATACAAATGTATCTCATTTAAGCTATATTGGCGACAGTGAACTTGGGGCGCATGTAAATATAGGCGCCGGTACTATTACGGCAAATTACGATCCGATATCAAAAGTAAAAAGTAAAACAATTATAAAAGACGGTGCCAATACGGGATCGAACTCTGTTCTTATAGCTCCCGTTACAATAAATGAAAAAGCGTCAATAGCTGCCGGCAGCGTTATAACAAAAGATATAGAAGCATACTCGTTAGCGGTTACAAGACCGCCTTTAAGAATAATATCCGATTGGGTAAAAAGAAAAATTGAACAACTTTCAGGAGGCATTAAATAATGGAATTAGAACTGGCTTTTCCGCAGGGCATAAAAACAATCAGTCCGACGCATGACATAAAACTGTTTTCAGGCAGATCACATATGGAACTGGCACAGGAAATAGCAGATTATCTCGGTACTACGGTAGGACCTATGATTGTCAAAAATTTTGCGGACGGCGAAATATATGTGCAGGTTCAGGAAAGTATAAGAGGTGATGATGTTTTTATCGTGCAGCCTGTATGTAATCCTGTTAACGAAAATCTTATGGAGCTGCTTATTATTATTGACGCATTTAAGCGTGCCAGTGCAAAATCCATTACCGCAGTAATCCCTTATTACGGCTATGCAAGACAGGATAGAAAAACCTCGGGAAGAGAAGCAATAACCGCAAAGCTCGTGGCTGATTTATTAACTACGGCAGGCGCTGACAGAATTCTTGCAATGGATTTGCATACCGGGCAGATTCAGGGATTTTTTAATATTCTTGTCGATCATATTTATTCAACTTCTGTAGTTGTTGATTATATTAAAAAACTTAATATTCCTCAGGAAGATTTGGTTATTGTAAGTCCTGATACCGGCGGGGTTGCAAGGACAAGATATTTTGCAAAGCAGATGAAAAGCCCTATGGCAATTATAGATAAAAGAAGAAATAAGCATAATGAAGCCGAAGCTGTTAATGTTATAGGTGATATTAAAGGTAAAACCTGCTTAATGTATGATGATATGATTGATACTGCAGGGACAATATGCGGTGCTGCAAAGCTTTTAATGCAAGAGGGGGCTAAAGATGTATATGTGTGCGCAACGCATGCCGTTTTCTCCGGTCCTGCTTTAGAAAGACTTGAAGAAGCTCCTATTAAAGAAGTTGTTGTTACAAATACAATTCCTTTAAAAAGAGATTATATTCCGTCAAAAATAACTCAATTAAGTGTTGCTCCGCTTTTAGGCGAAGCTATATCAAGAATCCATGACGGAGAATCAGTAAGCTCTTTATTCGGGTTTGAAAAAGAATACGATCAATAATATCTGATTAAAAATCAAACAGCCTGTTATGATAATTCAAACATAACAGGTATTTTTATTTCTTTTATAATAAAAATAAGCTAAAATAATTTTAAAAGGATATTTAATGAATGTATTATAAAAGCTGTCAGTGGGTAAACAGAGGTATAGAATTCAGAACGGATTCTCTGCGTTTATGCTGCTACGGGTATTTGCAGGGCAGGGAAACCGAATATCAGACTACAATAAAAGAAAATTACCATGGCGAATTATTAGATTGGAATGAAATTTTCAGGTTTAAAGAACAGCAGAAGGATATGCATAAAAAAGGACGCTATCTTGATGCCTGCAAAGATTGTATATACCTTTTTGAAAAAGACTGGGATGATGATAATTATATAAATCATTTTACTTTTAATCACTGGACAAAATGTAATTGCGGCTGCATATACTGTTATACAAAAGATAATAAAAAAGCATTTAATTCTTATAAGGAATATCCCCTTTATCCCATAATAAAAGATATGTTTAAAAAAGGAGTAATAAAACATACTGAAGAATCCTGCATAATTTTCGGAGGCGGCGAGCCTACAATTTTGCACGAATTTGATAAACTTATAAATCTTTTTCTTGATAAGGGCTGCAAAAATATAAGAATAAATTCCTCCGGAATTAAATATTCAAAAAGTATAGAAAAAGGATTAAAATCAGGAGCAATAAGTCTTGTTATTTCAACTGATGCCGGCTGTAGCGAAACTTATGAGAAGATTAAACAGGTAAAAGCTTATAAAAAAGTCTGGGAAAATATAAGAAAATATGCAAAAGCTCAATCAAAAGACAATTTATTAAAAGTTAAATTTATTCTTTTCCCGGGAGTTAATGATAATTATGAAGAAATCAACAAATGGTTTGATGAGGTTGTAAAAAATGATGTTAAGGCGGTAAGTCTTAGTGTTGAGCAGGACTGGTATAATACACATCAGCCTGAATTTACACCTGAAATATATGAGCAAATATCTTATATGGAAAATAAAGCAAAAGAACTAAATCTTGATATGGAGATTTACTGCGAAGCTCTTGCTGTTCTTCGTGAGCATAAAGCCTGAGTTTATCTGTAGAATATTATATTGTCCGAGGAAAAATTCACGATAAGCCGAAGGCGTGAGTGAATTTTTTTTACAAAACGAACAGCAGAACCGCAGGTGATGCTTGTGAGCTTGTATCCGCCGCAGTGTAGCTGCCAGGTGAGTGGCATTTTGAAAAGCGGATTGCGAGCAGAGGCTTAAGGGCTTGCGATTGAGCAAGACCGGAGCCGTTTAATGCGAGCAACCAAGCAGGTGAGCAACCAGACGGCGACGATGAGTCGGCGGTGGGTTGCGATACTAGATTATTTTAAATTAATTTGCAGGACAAATTTGATTTGACAGTTCTTTCTTTATTCTTTCAACCAGTATATGTTCAATAGGTGAATTATCATCTTTTCTTAAATAAACATCTTTTATTCCGGCCTG
>CALUSW010000058.1 GCA_944323535.1 Candidatus Gastranaerophilales bacterium
CAGTTCAGCATGACAAAAATTTTGGCTCGCTTTGTAAAACTATTTAATAACAGATTCTGTATCCGCTTGATTGTGTTCGTCCTTTTGATACAACATATTTAACACAAACCCGAAAGTATTCAGCCCGTTTTCCTCTGAACCATATATGAGTTTGCCGCCGTTAAGTTCAAGCAGAGAATTTGATAAATAAAGCCCCAATCCCGTCGAAAGTCCGTCACATTTCTGGGTAAAAACTTTATTCTTGTCAAAAATACAGTTCAAAATATCCGGAGATAAATAATTACCGATATTCTTTACCTTAAAAACAATTTCATTATCTTTGCTATGGGTTTCTATATAAATTGTTGAATATTCTTTACTGTGTGATATCGCATTCATGATTAAATTACTTATAATACGCTTAATATGCATTTTATCCGCCGCAATATTCATTTGATTATTATCTAATAAAAACTCGAACTTATGATGTTTGGAATTGAGCATAAGTTTATTCTCTTCAAAAATTTCTTTGATAAGATCATTAATGTTAAAAGGAATAATATTTACGGCAACTTTTTTATTATCAAACTTATAAAGCCAGAGCATATTAATAAGCATATCAAGCATATTATTGCAGGAATTCAAAATATCATTGAGAAAACTTCTTTGAGAATCGGAAATTTCACCAAAATTACCTTTTAATAACATCTCAATGGCACGAATTTGTGCTACAGCAGGTGTTTTTAAATCATGCGTCAGCGTGGCTATTATATCTTTATTGCTTTCGGCAGAACTGTTTTCATATTTATTTTCACTGATAAAAACCGCTATATGCTTTACATTATTTCTGTCATCTTTTACAGGGGTTTTATAAATTTTGTATTTTTTATTTGTGTTGTTCTTTAATATATATTTTTCGGTTATAACATCTTCTTTATTTTTAATAATTTTATCATCTTCGCATTTTGTTTCGTTTTCATCTGCAGAAAGAGCAACAATTTTTGTAATTTTTTTATAATCACTTATATCTTTTATTTGAAAAAAATCAAAAAATTCTTTATTTCCAAGAATAATATTTCCGTCAGTATCTTTTAAAAATGCCGCAACGGGTATATTATTTAATAAAAATGCCAGTTCATCTTTTTTATTCAACAGATTTATTTTATCTTTTTCTTTTACCTTTATAAGAGAAAACATATAAATATAAATCAGCATTATAAAAAAGTTACAAATAAAATTTTGCTGAATAGAGAATATAAAAATAATAATTCCGGCGGCAAAGAATAAAAATATAACTTTTCTTTTCATTAAAACAGATAATCTCCTGAACTTAAAATAGTATAAGTTTAAAAAACAGGCTATAAGACAGTCGGCTAATTTTGTTTTTGATATACACTACAAGGAATAATAAGACAATCTTCAAGTCTTATATATATTTTTCTGCCGCATTTTGCCCTAAAATGAAGCCCGGGCGTAATTACACCGATAATAAGTCCGACACCTGCCCCGATAGGCATACCTAAAGCCAAAGCTCCCGTTCCTGCGGAATGCGACCCGGCTCCAATCCATGCGCCTAAACCTGCTCCTATACCAAATAAACCTACAGTATATGCAGCAGCCTTGCCTGCAGCTTTCCAGCCCGATTCTTTTAATGCATTATCTTTTCCGTATGGATATGCTATTAAAGGAATAGAACATCCGTTTGGCAGCAAAACTTCATTAAAAAGTATATAAACTTTTGCATTGCGGTTAAATATTTTAGGCTTTTCCACACAGGTAATACATCCTATTATTTTTGTATTACAAGGAAGCAGACATCTTCCCTCTACCGTTGACAACCCGTTAGGAAGTGAAAAGTCTATTATATCCCCTTTTTTAGAATATTTAGAATTAAAATACGAATTAAAAGAAATTTGTATTACATTATTCGGAAGAATAACAGCCTTATCTGCAGTTATTTTAACCGTAGTTGTATTTGTTTTTTTATAACCGGAAAGATGTTCTATATGATACGGCTGCAGATTATCCTGAGCTATTACGGTATTAATACTGAAAATTATAAATAACAAAAATAAACTGAAAATTTTCTTTAACATATGTAAATCCCTGTAACAAAAAAATATTATCAATGCTAAAAATATTTAGCATTGGTCAGTTGTTTAATTTTTATAAAATTATTTTACAAAACAGACAAATTTTTTTATTTTCATGCAATACTATAATTGAGTTTACTATATATAATTGATAAAAGAGATTTTTATTAAATGAAAGCAAATAATGTATCATTTGGCAGAGTAGTTGCCGTATCCGGAAAACCTAAACAAATAAAAAGATTAAACGGAAGACTAGCAGCAGATGCTGCGAGGGGTCGTGTTTTAATGAAAGATGTTACCAAAAACTATATAAATGCATCATCTTCGGGACTTATGGCAAGAGCTGCGCAAAAAGGTGATTCCATAGAAATATATATAACAGGAGAAGATATATCAAAAGTTAAAAACAGAGAAAAAAACTGGACAACTATTGACGGCATACTTGCAAATTTAGAAGCTTATTACAGAATAGGTAAAATGTCCATAAGTGAAATCGTAGAAAACATTTTATGATACATAAAAGAGGATATTATGATAAAAAGCTTTATCAAAGAATTTAAAGAATTTGCAATAAAAGGTAATGTTATAGATATGGCAGTGGGTATAATTATCGGCGGGGCATTCTCGCCTATTGTAAACTCGCTTGTCAAAGATATTATAATGCCGCCTATAGGCTATATCCTTGGAAATGTTGATTTCTCAAATTTATATTTTGCCATTACCCCCGAAAAAATACATTATACAACACTTGAAGAAGCACAAGAAGCAGGTATTGTTACAGTAAATTACGGTATCTTCATCAATACATTAATAAGCTTTTTGATTGTTTCTTTTGCCGTATTTCTTCTTGTAAAAGCCATCAATAAATTAAAAGCGGATAAAAAGAATGAAGCTGCTGCACAGGAAGAAGCAGCTCCGACAACAAAAGAATGCCCGTATTGTTTTTCAACAATTAATATAAAAGCTGTAAAATGCCCTTTCTGTGCATCTGATTTAAAATAAACTGTTTAGAATAAATTATTCCAAGTAGCAATTATTTTTAAAATATGCTTTTATATAAATATGGAAGAAAACAAAATTTATCAAATTCACACAAAAATTGCGGATGAAGAAAAGACAGAATATAATTCAGTGCCGCAGCCTGCGGCAGGTTCATCATTGCTGTCCGGTTGCCCGCCGAATAAGTCTTTATTTGGAGCTTTTCACTCTAATCCGATAATTCAGAAAATGCTGGTTTTTAATATGAATAATAAAAAAGATAAATTTAAATTTAAAGATTTATTCAGGTAAGCATGTATAGAAAAGCGTTTATTGATTTGTATTTAAAAGACGGTTTTATTTTTGAAGATGCAAAAAATGAAATCGATTTTGTTTTGGAAACTCTTTTTAATTATACTTATAAAGACTTCCTTCTAGGTAAAACACTCAGTCAAAATCAGATTGCAAAAACCGAGAAAATAATTAAAGAAAGAATTAAAACAAGACGCCCGATACAGCAGATAACCGGTCAGGCATTTTTCTATAACCGGCGTTTTCTGGTTAATGAAAGTACACTTATCCCCCGTCCCGAAACAGAACTGCTTGTATCCGAAGTTCTAAAATTATCACAAAATATTGAAAATCCGAAAATTCTTGATATAGGAACCGGCAGCGGATGTATTCCCATAACTCTGTGTCTTGAAAACAGCAAAATAACAGCTCATTCCGTTGATATTTTATCTTCTGCAATTGAAACCGCAAAAAAGAATGCTCTTCTTCATAATGTTTATGAAAAAATAAGATTTTTTAAGTCAGATTTATTTGAAAATATAGAAGAAAAATATGATATTATTGTTTCAAATCCTCCTTATATACCGCTAAAAGAAAAAGAAAACCTGCAAGTTGAGGTAAAAGATTTCGACCCGCCGGAAGCATTATTTACAAATGATGAATACGGCATTGAGTACTATGAAAAGATAATAACGGAAAGTCATGATTACCTGTCTGACAATGGATATCTTGCATTTGAACTTGGTGTTAACCAATGTAAACTTGTGGAAAAAATCCTAAAAGCCAATAAATATAGGAATATTAACATAATAAAGGACTTTAATAATATAAATAGAGTAATAATTTCAAGAAAATGATATTGATTATCATTTTCTTTTGATGTATTATTGTTGTATAATAAATTTTGAAATCATAAATATGATTTTAAACAAAAAGAAGAGACAAAAGGGAAAGAGGTAGAATATGGCAAAATTTGTATGCACAGTATGCGGTTATACGGTAGAAGCTGATAAAGCACCGGAAAAATGTCCGATGTGCGGAGTAGGCGCTGATAAATTTAAACAAGTTGATGAAACACAAAAATTAACATGGGCAACAGAACATGTAATAGGTGTTGCAAAAGGCTGTGATGAAGTTGTACTTCAAGGCTTAAAAGATCATTTTATGGGAGAATGCACGGAAGTCGGTATGTATCTTGCAATGAGCAGACAGGCTGAAAGAGAAGGATATCCGGAAGTTGCAGAAGCTTATAAAAGATATGCTTTTGAAGAAGCTGAACATGCTTCAAAATTTGCAGAATTATTAGGCGAAGTTGTAACAACATCTACAAAGAAAAATCTCGAGATGAGAGCAGAAGCAGAATCAGGTGCCTGCGCTTCTAAAATGGAAATAGCAAAAAGAGCTAAAGAATTAGGCTATGATGCAATCCATGATACGGTACACGAAATGGCAAAAGATGAAGCCCGCCACGGTCAAGGCTTCCAGGGATTATTAAAAAGATATTTTAATTAATAAGATGTCAAATAATAAATCCGGCAGATAGAATTTATCTGCCGGATTTTTACAAATAAAACAAATTTGCAAAATCACGTATAATCCATATAAAATAGTATTGTAGAATTAAGTTGGAGTATATAATTGAAAAGAAGAGATTTTATATGCGGGTTTTCTTGCCTGTTAGCCGGAGCAGCAATATCTGAGATAAGAAATAAAGCAGCCAATAAAAAAACTAGTTACCCGAAATTGTCTGATTATCCAGAATTAGAGGAAGGACTTGGCAGCATTAATATTGCAGCAGCTTCTCATTGTAATCTATCGTGCAAAAACTGTGACACTTTTTCTCCGTTATCATCAAGCGAATTTGTTGAATATGAACAATTAAAAAAAGATTTAAAAAAAGTAAAGGAACTTGCACCGGACAGAGATATACATATCGGTTTTATCGGAGGTGAACCGACTCTAAATCCGGACTTAACAAAAATGATGAAATTTGTAAATGAATTGTATCCAAATTCGGGAAAATCAATTTTAACTAACGGTTTACTTCTTGACAGAATGAGCGAAGAATTCTGGAAAGAAGCAAAAAAAGGAAATTATAGTTTTGGTATTACAAAATATCCGTTGAATATTCCGCGTGAGAAATATGAAAAAATTGCAAAAGAAAACGGAATAAATATAAATTATGATTACCCTCAAGCACCAAAGCTATATGATCTGAATACACATGAAGTAATTGATGAAAATTATAATCAGGAAGGATTTGCCTGGAGTAAAAATATACTTGACTTAACCGGAAGTCAGGACTACATAGAAAAAAGATATACTTGTCCGCATAAAGGAATTATAACATATACAAGAGGTAATTTATATTACTGTTATGTACATGCGCACATCAAATCTTTTATAGATTATTTTAAAGTTAATATACCTGTAACAAAAGATGATTATATAAAAATTGCAGAAGTAAAAGATATACAAGAAATAGATAAATTCATAAGCACTCCAAAACCTTTATGCAGATTTTGTAAACAATGCCATAATACATGTTACGGCGGCAAACCGTTAGAATGGGGATTTTCGAAAAGAGAAATAACGGAATGGACAATGGGATAATCTATAATTTGTAAAAATAAATATATAAGAAAATGAGCCTGTACGACTCATTTTCAAAATGGTACTCCCAAGGGGATTTGAACCCCTGTCGCATCCGTGAAAGGGATGTGTCCTAGGCCTCTAGACGATGGGAGCCTAACAATATCTATAAGTTTATCTAAAGCATAAAACAGAGTCAAGAGTTTTATTAAAAAATTATTTATTTAATTTCTGTATAAACTCTTTTGCGGCAAGTTCAGGTGAGGCTGCATTCATAATTGCTCTTACAACGGCAACTCTCTCTGCTCCGTTCTTTATAACTTCATCAACATTGGCAATATCAATACCGCCTATTGCAAAATATGGAATATCTATATTTTGGCTTACCCAATTTAAATATTCAAAACCAACGGGAGTAACTCCTTGTTTTGTCGGGGTTGAAAATATCGGTCCGACCCCGATATAATCAGCACCGTCATTTTGTGCTTTTTGTGCTTGTTCAGGGGCATGGGTTGATATTCCTATTATAAAATTTTCTCCCGAAACCTCTCTGGCATATTGTATGTCGATATCGTCCTGTCCTAAATGCACGCCGTCTGCATGAACAATTTGTGCTATATCAATCCTGTCATTTACAATAAACAAAGCATTATACATTGAGCATAATTCTCTTAACCTTTTGCCCAGCTTAATAATTCTTTTTGCATCAGAGTGTTTTTCCCTGAGCTGCAGAATATCGACTCCGCCTTTAAGCGCCGAAGCAGCCGCATCAAGAAACTCATCATCACTGTTAAAAGAGTCTGAATTTGTCACAAGATATAACTTTTTATCCATCAATCTTATTTTATTTATCTTCATAGAAAGTTTTTCCCACATTATTTGCTCTATAGTATATGATTCATATCTTAAATTCTCAAAAACAGAAAAATAATCGGGAGAATATTCGGCAAGCACCCTCAAAGCCTGCTCTAACCGTTTTATATTAGCTTTGAAAATCGAAGATAAATCAATTCTCTTTGTCGGATTTTCTATTTTAACTCCGACATCATGTATTGTATCTCTTGATTTTATTAAAAAATCATAGCTGCTGTCATAACTTTGACATATTGTATGCCGAATTTTTTTTAAATTTTCGGATAATTCCTTATCCTCAAGATAAAATCTTGCAATTTCTTCAAGTATTCTTGCAGCTTCTGACGCTCTGTTTATATTTACATCTATAATTCTTTTCATATTGTTTAAATGTATGCCTGATTGTATATGCTGTATAGGTTATAGTACGGGGTTCTTATTTTGATTATTTATTAATTATATAAAAAAAAAGTTTAAATAACAGGGGTATTTTAACTTGAAAGGTCTTTCAAAAAGAAAATATAAAGAAATGAACCTGTACGATTTAATTTGTACCGCACAGGAAGATAATTACGATGCATTGGAAGAACTTATAAGACGGGAGCAGAAAAATATATATGCCTCATTTTGTTATCTCGGTGCTTCAAAAGAAAATATCTCCGATTTAACGCAGGAAGCTTTATTAAGAATGTCTAAAAATATTAAACACTTAAAAAATCCAAGATTATTCAAATCATGGCTCGGGCAGATTGTAACCAATCTTTTTTATGATGAACTCAGAAAAAAACAGAGAATACCGGATTCTTTATCAATTGATTCATACTGGCTTAATGATGATGATGATTGTGTTTTACATATATGCGACAACAAGCTTAATCCTGATGAAAAGACAATGGGTAGAGAATTAACCGACATAATACGCGAGATGATATGCAAACTGCCCGAACATTTCAGACTCGTGATAATTTTAAGAGAACTGCAAGGTTTAAGCTATGAAGAAATTGCAAAGATAACACAAACAAATGTCGGAACCGTAAAATCAAGAATTTCAAGAGCCAGAAATAAACTTCAAGAATGCTTAAAACCATATTTAACATAAAGGAGATTAAAATTGAACAATCCGCTTTGTAAGAAAGTAATTTCTATGCTGTCTTTATACATTGAAAATAAGCTTGATGATGATGACAGATTATTTATTGAAAATCATTTTCTGGAATGCAGCAGCTGTTATCAAAAATATATAGAAATGAAAGAGATAATATCTAATCTGCATTTTGAATATGAAAAACTCCTTAATGAATTTGAGAGAATAGAATCTAATAAAATGTTCAACATTCGTGAATACGAAATGTTTTACAAAAATATTTCTCCATACATTGATGATGAATTATGTTATGACGAAAGCATAAAATTCAGAAAATATTTATTAAAATCAAAACCTGCAAGAGCAGAGCTCGCAAGTGCTTACGGACTTAAAAATAATATACGTTCATCCGTCGCTATGTTTAAAGATAATCTAAACATTAATTTTTCGAAGAAAGTAATGAAAAAATTACTTGATGAAAATAAAGATTCTTTTGATAACGTATATAAACGTGCAGCCGTAGTCTTAGGATTTATGATATCAGCTCTTGTCATAGTATCAGTATATATGGGATTTAATTATATAAGTGAATCCTTTGCGCAGAATACTCATGAAAATATAGTTAAAACAATACAAATTCCCGATAATGATGAAGATTTAATAGAATTTTCATTTGATGATAACGGAGAAGCTCTTCTAACCGCAAAATAATATTCTATTACTTGTTATACTACAATCATTTGTGCCTTTTTATTTTCCTGTACCAATTTTGCACAAATTAAGTCAACTTTATTTCTTATTTCTTCTTTAGGTATTTCATTATTGAAGAAAAATTTATACATTCCTTCAAAGAACCTATCAAATTGATAACAATCACGTTCTTGAATTTTTAATTTTGTAATTCCCATAGAAACAAGTTTATCGATTATCTCCGGTGTCATGCAAACAGATTTGTATCCGGGTTTACCTTTGGGACATTCAAATACTTTTTGTTGTTCATATTCTTCTTTTGATATTTTCCCTGTTTCATATGCTTCAATTGCATCGTAATGTTTTGATGCAACATTACAATTCCAGTGACTGATTTGGTTTATAAGTACCTCGACTCTTGATAAATCTTTTATTAACTTATCAAGTTTATCAATATTTTCCATTGTATATTCAGGTCTTAGAACAACAATTTCATATTTATCAAGCATTTTGTTATAAAAATCAGTTTCATTAAAAAACATATTGTTTATCTTAAGAGAAGGCACTATAACCGAACAAACCATTTTTGCATCTTTATATCTTGATTTAATATGCTTATAAAGTTTATCAGAAGCAACAATAAAATGACAATTTTGCTATATGCCGCATCAAGTACTTTATTGCAAAAATCATTATTGAGCCGTTCTTTTGTCATATTTCTGCTTGTAAAAGTAAAAGCAGGCGTTACATTATACTCTTCTATTATTTTGCTCAGATACTTATCTATTGTTTCAGGTTTTTTAATTTTACAGCAGGAAATTCTTCCGCTTGACCATTCGGACATAACTGTTCCATATACATATCTTACAGGATTTTTTTCTTCTTGAAAAAGTTCTTTTAACACCGGCAAAAATATATCATGAACAAATAAAAACGGCATAACATATTCTGCATAGCTATATTGCACTAATTGCATTGAAATTACGTCCTTATATTTATTCCCGCAACTTTATAGTATAATTATATCCGAAGGGAGATAAATATGAAATACCTGCATTCTATGATAAGAGTTAAGAATATTGAAGAATCTTTAAAGTTTTACAGAGATTTCCTCGGATTAAAGCTTATTTCAAAGAACTCGCTTGATGATTGTGATTTATATTTTCTCGGTGAAAACGAAAGTTCATGCCAGATAGAGTTAACTTATAATCATGAAACCCCAAAAGAAGGTTATAAAAACGGAACAGCTTTCGGGCATTTTGCTTTTCAAACGGATAATATGGAGAATTTTTCATTAAAATTAAAAGAATACGGCTATGAGTTCATGTATGAACCTTATAATATTGATCTTAAAGACGATAAAGGCAATGAAACTCCTCTTTGTATAGCATTTATAAAAGATCCCGACGGTAATGAAATAGAAATTATTGAGAAATAGTTTTAAAATTAACATTTCTTTTTTCTTATTATGGTACAATATAATCTAGTGTCGTATTAAAGTGAAAATTCAATATTTCCACTTTAATACTCACCTTTTCAATACGCCACTCTCAAAATTTCACTCATGCCGCTGGCTTATCGTGAAATTTTGTTCGGACAATCTTATTAAATAAGGAGAAAGAAAAATGACTTTGACGGCTTTAAATTACGATATAAAAGATATAAATCTTGCAGAACAAGGCAAAAATAACATAGAATGGGCATATAAAGACATGCCGGTTCTGGCACAGATAAGAGAAAGATATAAAAAGGAACAGCCGTTTAAAGGAATAAGAGTCTCAAGCTGCGTACATGTTACAAAAGAAACAGCAAATCTTGTTATTACAATGAAAGAAGGCGGAGCAGATGCAATACTTGTTGCTTCTAATCCTCTTTCAACACAGGATGATGTCGCGGCAGCTCTTGTAAAATACTGGAACATTCCGGTATACGGATACAGCGGCGAAGATAAAGAAACATACAAAAAACATGTTCAGGCAGCATTAGACCATAAACCCCAATTTATCATTGATGACGGCTGTGACATTGTTGCAACAATTCATTCCCAAAGACGTGATTTAATTCCTGAAATTATAGGTTCTTGCGAAGAAACAACAACAGGTATTATAAGGCTTAATGCAATGGAAAAAGAAAATGAATTAAAATTTCCCGCATTAGCAGTGAATAACAGTTTAACAAAATATTTATATGATAACAGATACGGTACAGGTCAAAGTGCTATTGACGGTATAATAAGAGCAACAAATATTTTGCTTGCAGGCAAAACATTTGTTGTCTGCGGCTACGGCTGGTGCGGCAAAGGTGTTGCCATGAGGGCAAAAGGACTCGGTGCCAATGTCGTTGTTGTTGAAGTAGACCCATTGAAAGCTCTTGAAGCCGCAATGGAAGGCTACCGCGTAATGAAAATAGCAGAAGCGGCAAAAATTGGCGATATTTTTATTTGTATTACCGGAGATATTAACGTCGTTGATGTTCATCATATGCTTACAATGAAAGACGGAGCTATGGTATGCAATGCCGGTCATTTTGATGTTGAAGTTAATGTAAACGGACTAAAAAAAGAAACCGTGGAAATAAAGAAAATAAGACCGTCGCTTGAAGAATATAAACTTAAAAACGGCAAATCAATCCTTGTACTTGCGGAAGGCAGACTCGTTAATCTGGTTGCGGCAGAAGGACATCCTGCTTCGGTTATGGATATGAGTTTTGCAAATCAAGCATTAGGAGCTGAATTTATTATTAAAAATAAAGGAAAACTTGAAAATAAAGTTTATACTCTGCCAAAATCTACCGATATTGAAATTGCAACTTTGAAACTTAAATCAATGGGCATAGAAATTGACAGTCTAACGCCTGAGCAGGAAAAATATCTTAACAGCTGGTCAACCGGAACCGCTTCATAATAGAGTA
>CALUSW010000059.1 GCA_944323535.1 Candidatus Gastranaerophilales bacterium
TTTCTCCTGTTTCTTCAGGCTCTTCTGTTTCTTCTGTTTCTTCTGGACTTTCCGCATTCTCTGAAGCCTCAAGTTCGTTAACAGCAGTTTCAAGTGCGGCATAATCTTCTTCCGATATAATACCGGAATAATCACTGAGATTTCTTTCTCCGTTATGTATTAATTCAGCAAGATCTTCAATTTTATCGTCTGATAAATCAGGAATAGATCCAGGGCTGTCCAGACCGCCTTCTCCATTATCAACTTTTTCTTTTACGCTTTTATAAAAATCACTGTCTTCGCCGTATACATCAGCAATTGTTTCTAAGGACATATTACCGTCCAGAATTTCCTGAGCATAGTCTTTGTAGCCTTCTTCTGTCTGCATACTTTCCATAGATTCAACCAGCCCGTCTTCACTAAAGTTGCTTAATTTATTCATAATGGTGAAACTATTGACACCCTCTGTATCTCCGAATAGTTCTTTTAATTCAGAAGCAGATAAAGAACCGTCTTCTCCGTTTTCGTCGCTGTCTAAAATCTCAAATAACAGACCGGCGCTTTCTTCAATCTCGGAAACATCTTTTCCTGAAGCCTGACTCATAATATTAATAAATTCATCCATTGATATATCATCTTCTATAGTAAAAATTGAAGGATCTTCGCTATGTGTACCTTCAGATCCATAATTGCTGAAACATGCTTCTTTAAGTTCATTCATTTGATTTTTTACAGTTTCAAAATCAGCTTCGCTGTTATTAAGCAAATACCTGGAAACCAGAGAGTTAATATCCATACAAGACTCCTTATATTTAATTAATATGTAATGTTTTTATCGGATTTGATTGTATTTTTCTTTAATTTTTTTATAAAAAAATACATAAATATTTACAAAACTTTATTTTGTAAATATTTTGCTTTCTAATTCCGGGGTGTCAAACAAACTGCAAAAATAATATATTTTTGCAGTTTAAGTCTTTTGTATGTAAAAATCAAATTTTACAATATTTCTTTTCTGTTGTCCGACATAGTCCAGCATTTTTTCGGGCATACAGCAGCACATATTCCGCAGCCTATACATTTTTCATTAATTGAATTATAAGAATTATCTTTTACTTCAATTGCTTTTTGAGGACAATTTTTTACACATATATTGCATTTAATGCAATCTGTTTTTGTCCAGTGAGGGATATGAACTCTTCCTTCATTAACTGCCGGAATTTTATATACGACATAATCATCATTTATAAAATCACTGAATATGCCGTCCTTTATCCAGTTTTTTTGTCTGAATTCAGCAACTGACATTTTATTTGTTTTATGCGAAGAAGCTTCCGCTGCTATTTTTTTCCATTCATTCCATAAGGTGAGTTCATCATATAAATCTGATTTATCAATATTTTGAAGGAAGTCTTTAAGTCCCGTTTTTAGAAATTCTATATCATTTTCTTCCAATTCTTTTATTTCAACACAATCTGCAATATTTGCAATAGGACCGCGTACATAGATACAGCCGCCTACCATACCGACGCATGAACGGTTTCCTAAAACAGAAGATAAACCTTCACAGTCATATCCGCATACTACGGCAATACCGCCTCCCATAAATTCAAAACTGAATGACCCCGTATTTTTTAATACCCAGAACTCAGGAGGATTATATTTTGGGTCATGCTTCATTAATGCTCCCGAACGTGTTCCGACTCTGCCGGATACGAATATTTTTCCGCCCGCAGCGCAATGTGCAGCCGTATCGCCGCAGTCTCCGTTTACTATAATTTTAGCGCCCGAATTAAGCCAGCCCACATCTGCAGGAGCAGAGCCTTCAATGGTAATTCTTGTACCTGATAATGCCATGGCCCCGGCTCTTTGTCCCGGATTTGTTATTTTGAAATTAAGTTTTTCTTCTCTGTTTAAAGCCCAGGAAGAACCTCCGATATTATGCTGTCCGCAGGCTTCTATATCAAAGTCGGTATATCCTTCTGCAATTTTGGAGGATATTAACTGCAGAAGTTCCTGTGTGGACATTCTGTTATTATCTGTAAGTGTTTTTATTTTTACGGTTTCTTTTTTCATGAATTTATTCTCTTAACATACATACTGAATATCCAGTCTGTTAGCTATATGTTTGTCAACGGAAATCAATGCGTCGGAGCGGCCTATGGGAAGTGTTGAATTTCCGACAGGGCCCATGAGCTTTTTAAGTTCCATATCGGTTGCTATAAAATAATTAACAATATTTTGAGCAGCTACATCAATATCAAGACGTTTTGTAAGACAAACATCCTGCGTTGCAAGCCCGGCAGGACATAAACCTGTATTACATGCGTTGCATTTTCCCGTATCATTGCCCACGCATCCTGCTATTTCAAGTAAAAGCCTGCCTGTAAATACGCCGTTGGCACCTAAACAAATTAATTTAAACGCATCTGCCGCAAAACTTCCGGTCTGCCCAAGTCCGCCGCCGGCAAACAAAGGAATTTCGCCCTGCCTGCCCTGATGAACTGCAGCAAGATAGCAGTCTCTTAATTTAGAAGTAATGGGGTGCCCTGTATGATCTAAAGAAATCTCGTGTGCTGCGCCTGTACCGCCGGCAAGACCGTCTATAAAAAAGCCGCCGACTATATTATAAGGATCTCTTAAAAGATTGTTATATACGGAAACGCTTGTAACAGAAGCCGCAACTTTTATTGCGACAGGAACCCTGAAATTGAAAGCTGCGTTCATAGATAAAAACATTTTCTGGACGCTTTCTTCTATTGAGTATAATCCCTGATGAGTAGGAGGACTCAGTAAATCAGCTCTCGGAACTCCTCTTATTTCCTGAACGTAGCGGGCAACTTTACTTGCCATTAATAATCCGCCGTCGCCGGGTTTTGCACCCTGTCCTATCTTTATTAAAATTCCCGCGGGATCTTCTACCATATCTGGCATTGCCTGAATAATTCTGTTCCAGCCGAAATGCCCTGATGCAATCTGCAGTATCATATACTTAACATAGCGTGATTTTAAAAGTCTTACCGGTATACCGCCTTCTCCAGTGCACATTCTTACCGGGATTCCGATTACTTCATTAAGATATGCCGTGGCTATAGCCATTGCTTCCCACATTCGCCAGGAGATTGCACCTATTGACATATCACCCATTAAAATAGGGTAAATCCATCTGTTTGGAGGAAGCTGTTTTGATAATTCCATTTTTCCGTTTTCGCAGCGGAAAGCAAGTTTATCGGCTGAAAGAACACGTCCGAACGGAGTTTTTAATTCAAACTGATGTCTTGCTGCATCAAGCGACGGATCCGTCATTTGTGAAATTCTGCCTATTTTTATTTTATCAAGAGTTCTTCCTTCTGTATTTAAGTTGGAACGTCCGCCTTTTTTTAGAGAATCCGCTTTTGCAGCTCTGTAACGTACCGAATATCTGTCATTATGGTTTCTGATTGCTTTTATTGCTCCGTTTGGACATACCCTTGAACACATTCCGCAGCCCCTGCAATGGTGCTGGAATGATATCTGTTGTTTTATTACAAGAACTCTTTCAAAAGAAGGTTCCTGATTGCATGATGTATTTTTTCTTCTTTTTTCAACTTCAGGCTTGATTGCGCCAAAAGAGCAGACGGCAGTGCATTTACCGCATTGAATACATTTTTCTTCATCATATTCAATAATCCAGGGTAAATCATCCAAATGCAGCTGGTTAATACTTATTGTTGCCATCTTTCCACCGTTAAATCATTTTTTACAATTATTGTTTCTTTTTCTGTCGGATAAATATCTTTTGATATATCTCTATCGGGTAATATATCATTTATTCCCGTTACTTCTGATGTCATTATAACAGTATCATCACTCTGACCTATTACAACCGGTCTAAGTTTCTTAGAATCACATACACAAAGCATTTCACCGTCCGGTAAAACTCCTAAAATAGTATTTGGACCGTTTATTTCAAGATGTGATAATGATGCTTTAATTCTTAAAAGGACATCTTTATCTGCTCTTTTTTCAATTTCCTCATAAGACAATGGTGTTATAGTATGTTTGTAATATTGAACAGGCCAGTTTAATATTTTGTTGGTATAGTGAAGAGTATATAAAAAGCATTGAGAATCTGATTCAAAACCTATATAGCCTTTGTATAAAGACTGCTGATAATCTCTGTTCTTTTCAAAGAAAGTATTTTCGCCGTTAGCAAGAACTGTATATCCGTCTAAGAAAAAGGGATGTGCCGCATAACGCACTATATCATAATTTGTATTTTGTCTGCATTGCGCCGTAATTATTTTTGCACAAAGTTCATCATTTTCGTCCCAAAGTCCGAAATAAGTTCCGATATCTTTAGGACTGCCGATTTCTTTTAATGTAAGAACGTCAGGCCAGAATGAATACATAAAACCCGAATTATCTTTTTCAAGCTCGCGTCTTAATAATAAAGCCGTATCTATCAATAATTCTTCTTTTTCTTCCTGAGTTGCATATTTATGACTTTTGGGATATTGAAAAGTTTCATAAACATAATTAGGCATAGGTTCTATTTTTAGCCCCTTTTGCGGATTTATTTCCGGAGCCCATTGAAGAACTCTGGTAAAGCCCAAATCATGTAATATATCTTCCGCTCTTCTTGTTCCTTCAACTGTCGCAGCCATCGACAGAGTCGGTAAATCTTTATGCGCAGCAAAAATTCCGCCAAGATCCTGCATTACAAAGGCAAAGCCTGAATTATCATGTCCTTTTTGCTGTGAGCGCATAAGTTTTAATGCTATCGACGGGTGTAAATATTTTTTTGATTTTATTGCGCCTATTCTACACATATTAGTTGAATTTTACGCCTTTTATAATGACGGTGTCAAGTTAATATATAAAAATTGCGGAACCGGATTAAACTAAAATATCGAATTTTTGCTTAAATAAGACACAAATTTGTATATTTGTTAACAATTGTTAAGCTGTTAAAACAAAAAAAAGCAATTTGATAAAAGTAAAGAACTTTATATAAATGTAGAGACTACGAAAGGAGATACACAAAATTACAAAAAAATATGAGGCGCTGTTAAGAGGAAAACAAAATAAAAATCAAGCCATTTCAGGCAGAATGATTTAAAAACAATTTTTTTTACTCTCTCTCTTAATATCCTCGTGTTTATTTGATGTTTGCAATACTTGCAAACATTTTTTTTTGCTTATATTTCTAATATACTTAAATGTATGAAAAAATTTGTGATTAAAACGTTAGGCTGCAAGACAAATCAGGTTGAATCCGCATTGATTGCGGAAATACTCTTAAATAATAATTATTTGGAAACTGATAATATAAAAGAAGCTGATTATTTTATATTAAATTCTTGTTCGGTCACACAAACTGCGGATAAAAAAAATTTTTCTTATTTAAAAAGAGCAAAGAAAGAAAATCCTTATATAAAAACAGTTGTAACGGGATGTATGGCTCAATTGCAGAAGGATAACCTTTTAAAAAATAACATTATTGATTATATTATAGGCAATTATGAAAAAAATGATATTGCCAAAATTCTTGAAAAACACCGGAATTACACTGTTTCTGATATATTTGAACATAATGATTTCAGATATAAAAAGTTGTATCAGACTAAAAGAACAAGGGCATCGGTCAAAATTCAGGACGGATGTAATAACAGATGCAGTTATTGTACAATTCCATACGCAAGAGGCAAAAATCGTTCAAACAGCATTGAAAATATAATAGAACAAATCAATTTATTTGCTGATGAAGGTTATTTTGAGACTGTGTTAACCGGAATTCATATAGGTCAGTGGGGATTGGACTTTGAAGATAAAAAAACTCTAAGAAATCTTCTTGAAGAAATAGAGAAAACAAATATAAAAAGATACAGGTTAGGTTCCTTAAATCCGCTTGAACTGGATGAAAATTTTATTAATTTCCTTTCGCAATCAGAAAAATTCTGTCCTCATTTTCATCTGTCTTTGCAGTCTGTTTGTAATAAGACATTAAAGGCTATGAACAGATATTATACAGAAGCGCAGATTATAGACCTTGTAAATACTATTAATTCAAAATTTAAAAATGTATTTATAGGCAGTGATATTATTGTCGGCTTCCCTGATGAAAATGAAGAAGATTTTAACTGCACCTTAAATAATTTATCCGGAATGAATATATCTAAAGTGCATGTTTTCCCATATTCAAAAAGGAAAGGAACCCCGGCTTATGAAATGCCGAATCAGATTGAAGAAGCTGAAAAGAAAAACCGCGTAAAGAAAATACAGGATATATCCGGCAAAAAACATCTGGAATTCTTAAAACGCAATGTATTAACGGAAAATGAAATTATTATTGAAAAAAACAGAGATAAAAAAACGAACTTATTAAAAGGTGTTACAAAAAATTATATAAATATCTTGATTGATGATAGCGATAAATATAAAGATACTCTGCAAAAAGTTTTAATTACAGGATTTTATGCCGATAAAGAAAAATTAACGGCTAAAATCGTTACATAACATTATTTTCAATTTACATACGAAGGTCTGCTGTGCTAATATAATCAAGTATAGTATTAAAGTAAAAACTATACGGGATTTTGAGAAAGGGATTATTAATGCGATACGTGCCTTTGCATGTGCATTCGGAATACAGCTTGCTGGACGGTGCTATAAGAAATAAAGAGCTTATAAATTTTGCAAAGGAACATAATTTTGAAGCAGTTGCTGTTACTGATCATGGTGTTATGTACGGTGCCATTGAACTGTACAGATTGTCAAAAGACAGTCAGTTTAAAGTTTTGCTCGGCTGTGAATTCTATGTATTGCATGGAGATATAACAACAAAAGATGCTTCAAATCGTGAACTATATCATTTGGTTTTAATCGCAAAAAATAATACAGGATACCAGAATCTTGTAAAACTGGTCAGTATTGCACATATTCAGGGATTTTACTATAAACCGAGAATAAACAGAGAAATATTAGAACAGCACTCAGAGGGTTTAATATGCCTTTCAGCCTGCATTCAGGGTGAACTTGCGCAGGAAGTTCTGCATGGCAGCAAAGAAAAATCAAGAGAAGTTGCAAAATATTATAAAGAACTTTTTAAAGATGATTATTATATTGAGCTTCAGGATCACGGACTTGATGATCAAAAACGCTCTAATCCCGAACTTATACAAATAGCAAAAGAACTCGATATACCTCTCGTTATAACAAACGACAGCCATTATCTAAGAAAAGAAGATGCTTCCTGGCATGATACTCTGCTTTGTATTCAAACAAATGCTCTGAAAGAAGAAGAAAACAGATTTAGATTTCCTAACAGCGAATTTTATGTAAAAACTCCCGAAGAATTAAGAGAATCCTTTAAATGGCTTGATTCTGAAACTTTTGAACAGGCGATAGAAAATACTGCAAAAATCGCTGATAAATGCCACGTTATAATAAAAATGGGTGAAAATATCCTTCCGTCTTTTGAAGTGCCGGCTAATCATACAATTCCCTCCTACTTAAATTTAAAAGTAAGGCAGGGGCTTGAAGAAAAATATAAAGAAATAACACCCGAGTTGGAAGAAAGATGTCAATATGAGCTCGGTGTTATAAATAAAATGGGATTTGATGCATACTTCTTAATAGTATGGGATTTTATAAACTATGCAAAAACCCACGGAGTACCGGTAGGCCCCGGGAGAGGCTCGGCAGCGGGAAGCCTGGTTGCGTATGCTCTTGGAATAACTGATTTAGACCCGATTAAGCATAATCTGTTGTTTGAGAGATTTTTAAATCCTGAACGTGTTACCATGCCTGATGTCGATATAGATTTTGGCGACGGCAGAGAAAAAGTTATAGATTATGTAACAGATAAATACGGTAAGGATAAGGTATGCCAGATAATAACCTTTGGTACGCTCTCGGCTAAAGCTGCAATAAAAGCTGTTGCAAGAGTGATGAATCTTCCTTTTGAAGTATCAAACAAGGTAAGCCAGTATGTACCTTCGGAAGTCGGTATGACCATAGATAAAGCTCTTGAAGTTTCGCCTGATTTTAAAAAAGTATATGATGAAGATGCTCTAATCAGGCAGATTATTGATGAAGCCAGAAACATAGAAGGTTTAAAACAAAATACGGGAATGCACGCTGCGGGCGTTATTATATCTCACCAGCCGCTTGATGAGATAGTTCCTGTTCAGTATGCAAAAGAAGGAAATGTTATAACAGAATACCCCAAAGAAGACTGCGAAAAAATCGGGCTTCTTAAAATGGATTTCCTTGGATTAAAAAACTTAACAATCATAATGCAGGCGCTGGCGCTTATCAAAGAACGACACGGTATAGAGCTTGATATAAACCATATTCCGCTGGATGATGCCGATACATATAAAATGCTTATAAATGGAAATACGGACGGGGTATTTCAGTTAGAATCCGCCGGTATGAAAAAGCTTGTAAGAGATTTAAAACCTTCTGTTTTTGAAGATCTTGGCGCTCTGGTTGCGCTTTTCCGTCCAGGGCCTCTTGAATCCGGCATGGTGACGGATTTTGTAGAAAGAAAACACGGCAGACAAAAAATATCATATGCTCATCCTCTTTTGGAAAATGTATTAAAAGATACATACGGAACAATTGTATATCAGGAACAAATAATGCAAATTTTTCAGGTGCTGGCTGATTACTCACTTGGCGAAGCTGATATGGTCCGCCGTATGATGGGCAAAAAGAAACTTGAAGAAATGGCAAAACAAAAAGTTCGCTTTGTTGAAGCAGCCTCAAAGAAGGGAATGACTGAAAATGCCGCGAATGAACTTTTTGAACAGATTGAAAGTTTTGCAAAATACTGCTTTAACAGGTCGCATTCAGCTGCTTATGCTTTTGTTGCATATCAGACCGCATATTTAAAGGCTCATTATCCTGTTGAATATATATGTGCAATGCTTTCTAATTCAAAAGATGATCTGGAAAAAATTCAGTTGTATATAACAGAGGCTCAAAAAACAGGAATAAAAGTACTTCCGCCTGATATAAACAAATCAAACTCAGAATTTACTCCTGACGGAAATAATATAAGATTCGGGCTGAATTCTATTAAAGGTATAGGAGAAGCTGTATTAAAAGAAATAGAAGAAGAACGAAAGAAGAACGGAGAATTCAAATCCATAGCCGATTTTACCAGAAGGATTAACCCTCGCTTTATAAACAGAAAAGCAATGGAAAACTTTACTAAAGCAGGTGCGTTTACTTGTCTTGAACCTTCAAGAAAGAAACTGTTTAATAATATAGAAAATATTTTAAATGCTGCTGCCAGAGAAACAGAAGCAAGAGAATTAGGGCAGGTTAGTCTTTTTGCCGGTTTGGGCGGCAACAACGGCGGAAGCAGCTATCAAATGCAGTCATTTGAATTATATGGCAGCGATGAAGAATATACGGATAAAGAAATACAGGAATTTGAAAAAGAATATCTCGGCTTTTACGTAACCAGCCATCCTTTGGAATCAATAAGAGATAAACTGCCGTTTTTGACAACACATAATATAAATGAACTTGAAGATCTTCCAAATGATACATTTGTTACGGTATGTGGACTTTTAAGTTCGGTAAGGCAGATTGCGACCAAGAAAGATCCTACTAAATTTCTAAAAACCGGAGTTATTGAAGATTTAACGGGAGAAGTACCTTTTGTTGCTTTTCATAAAACACTCCAAAATTATAATACTCTCATAGAAACCGAGAAAAAAGTAATAATTTCAGGAAAATACCAGAGAAGAGAAGAAGGCAGCGCTCAAATAATTATAGAAAGTGTAAAACCTGTTGAAAACAGTAATATAGTAACCTTGGGACTTAGAAAAGATATATCCTTTGAAGCATTAATTGCATTGAAAGATTTGCTCGCAAATTTTAAAGGTTCTGATCCTCTTGTTATAAAAGCAGATAATAACGGAGAAGAAACCAGAATACTTGCATCTTCAAATTTCTGGATAAATTCGACAAATGAAATGATACAATCAGTAGAGAAGCAGTTTTCAAAAGTAGCGGAGATTTCCGTTAACTCGCTTGAGTAGCGGCTTCTGATGAAATTTTGAAATCTATGTTCTTAGCCAGGAAAGAATACTTTTTATATGCTTCTTCGGGATTTTTTCTAGCTTCATCAATTTTGTCCGAAAGACTTACAAATAATTTTGCAAGTTCCGGATCAAACTGAGTACCGGCACATCTGTTAATTTCGTTAATTGCAACTTCATGTGATAATGCGGTTCTATATGGTCTTGTTGAAGTCATAGCATCATAAGTATCCGCAAGTGCAATAATTCTGCCGGCAAGAGGAATTTGGGTTCCTTTAATTCCGTCAGGATAACCTGTTCCATCCCATTTTTCATGGTGTGATTTAACCCATTCGGAAATCATTTGCAGCTTTTTGATATTTATAACAATTTTTTCACCGCGTACCGGATGAGATTTCATAACTAAAAATTCTTCATCGGTAAGTTTGCCGTTCTTGCACAAAATACTTTTAGGCATTGCAATTTTTCCTATATCATGCAGCAAACCGGCAATTTCAATATCTTCCATATATGTATCATCAAGATTTAGTTCTCTTGCAAGAATCATTGAATATAAAGTAACTCTTAATGAATGACCGTTTGTATAAGAATCTTTTGTGTCCAGAGCATTGGAAATTGCTCTGATTGTTTTGTAAAATAATTCTTTCAGTTCTTTATAAAAGACTTTATTATTTGTAGCCATAGAATACTTATTAATGCCGCTTTCCACTGCAATTTTAAGCTCTTCAGGTTCAAAAGGCTTTAAAATATACTGGAATAAATCGCAATCATTAATTGCCGCAACGATTATATCAGTATCAACATGCCCGGTTAAAAGAATTTTAATTATCTGAGGATTTGTTTCCCGAACTTTCTTTAAGAATTCGGTACCTTCCATAACCGGCATTTTTTGGTCACTTACAATAAGTGATATTTTATCTCCGAATTGTTTCACAACCTCAAGCGCTTCGAGCCCGTTATGTGCAGTCAAAATATTATATGAGCCCCTAAATGTTCTTTTTAAAAGCTGCAGATTATTTTCTTCATCATCTACAATAAGGATTGTATGTTTTTCATCACGCGACAAGTTTAAGACTACTTCTAAACTCTCTTTTAATTCACAAGAACTCATTCTACCACCAATATATCTTATATTCTCGACTATCGACGTTATGATAAATAAACTTTAATACATTATAGCATTATTTTACAAAAGTTAACAGTATATATTCATAAGGGGTTTATTTAGAATTTTTGTTAAATATTTAAAAAAAATAAATGTCATGCTGAACTTGTTTCAGCATCT
>CALUSW010000060.1 GCA_944323535.1 Candidatus Gastranaerophilales bacterium
AAATTCAGAGTATGGCTTTTATTATTTGAGTGTAAACTGCTATATAATTTACGATTTATATATTTTTAGACTTTTTGTGCTAATTATCTTATACTTAATATTACAGATTTATAGAGAGAAGAATTATGCTGAACGGTAAAAAAATAGTGGTTGTTATGCCTGCATATAATGCGGAAAAGACATTGAAAAAAACATACAATGATATCTATCATGAATTGGTTGACGAGATTATATTAACGGATGATAAATCCAGTGATAATACAAAAGAATTGGCGAAAGATTTAAATATAACAACAATTGTCCATAAAGAAAACCGAGGCTACGGCGGTAACCAGAAATCTTGTTATACCGCAGCACTTAAGTCAAATGCAGATATAGTTATAATGCTGCATCCGGATTATCAATATACTCCTAAATTAATTCCTGCAATTGCGTCTATGCTTGCTTTTGAAGAATATGATGCAGTAATAGCTTCAAGAATGATTTCGGGCGCTCTTGAAGGCGGTATGCCGTTATATAAATATATTGCCAATAAATTTTTAACCGGATTTGAAAACCTGTTTCTTAATCAGCATTTGACTGAATATCATACGGGTTTTAGGGGATTTACAAGAAAAGTTCTGGAAAATCTGCCGCTTGAGTCCTGTGATGATGATTTTGTTTTTGATAATGAAATGCTTGCTCTTGTCGCATATTACGGATATAAAATCGGAGAAGTCAGCTGTCCGACCAAGTATTTCCCGGAAGCTTCGTCTATAAACTTTTCACGCTCCTGTAAGTATGGATTAGGTGTTTTAGGTGTAAGTATAAAATATTTTTTAGCTTATACGGGAATTTATAAATCAAAAATCTTCAGAAAAGATGCAAAAAAACTGGATATTAATTCCGAACTGCCTTATTATCATCATCATGATACTATTAAATCTTAGTTGCTAATGATGGGGCTATGGCAATAAATTGTCTTACAAGCTCTTTATCCCATTGAATACCGGCGCCTTCTTCAAGAATGGAACAGGCTTTTTCAACACTCATTCCTTTTCTGTACGGTCTGTCGCTTATAAGAGCATGATATGTATCTGCTATTGCTACAATTCTCGCCGCTAAAGGAATTTCTTCACCTTTTAACCCGCAGGGATAACCTTTGCCGTTCCATTGTTCATGATGATATTTTACTATCGGAATTAAATCATGAAGCAGAGGATTAGGTTCTAAAATTTTTTCTACGGCAATTGTAGGATGCTGCTGTATTATTTTAAATTCTTCATCTGTTAATTTCGAAGGTTTTGTAAGAACATCTTCCGGTATCCCTATTTTCCCTACATCATGAAGTAAAGAACCGAGTTTAATGCGCTCAATTTCTTTTTCGGGGAGATTTATTGCTCTTGCCAGAGCTACGGAATATCTTGAAACGGAAGAAGAATGGTCTTTTGTATATTCATCTTTTGCATCTATTGCACTTGCCAAAGACGTTACAACTTCAATTAAATGATTCTGCGATAATATATTTTCGTTCTGGAATTGTTCAACAAGTGCCTCTTCAAAATTAATGCCTAATTGAGAATGTCTTTTTGCCATAACCGCGGCAAAAGAACTCAAAGCCGTATCATCCCAGAAATCATAATCCTGTGTTGATACTATTGTTGATCTTCCGTTCTTATAACCTTTTGTTTTTGAAACAAGAACTGCCTGTTCCGCAAGTATTAACAATTTCTCTTTGTCCATTGAATCATCCGGATATGTTGCAATTCCGACTGAAACTTTGTTAACGGGACCTATATCATCAACAAGACAGCAAGATAAAGTATACGTTAAATATTCTGCCATATATTTAGCTTCTTCGGCGTTCATGTTTCTCAAAATAACGGCAATTTTATCACCGCCGTATCTTGCGGCAATATCCTGTTTTTTAATATTTTCATTTATTTTGTTTGCAACAAGTTTAATAACTTCATCACCTTTAGAATGCCCGTATTCTCTGTTTATTTCACCCATATCATTTATATCAAATATGAGTACCGAAACTTTTGTTTTGCTTGATTCGGCATATTCCATTTCCTGTAATAATAATTCATGAAATCTTCTGTGGTTATATAAATTTGTTAAACTATCGATATACGAATTCTGGGAAACTTTTTCATACAATGATGAATTTTGAACCAGCAGCCCCAAATTTGTTGCTGCAAGCTGATATAAACTTATATGATTTTGTATATTATAATCACTTGCAAGAGCTATACATATATTTCTGCCCTGCACTTGTATTGGGATAATTACACTGGGAACATTTACTAAAGACGGCACTTTCAAAAATGCCGAATTGCTTATTATTGATATTTCTCCGGTATCAAGAGATTTAATTATTTCATTTTCTTTATCATTCATAAAAACTTTAAAGGAATATACTGTAGAATTTTTATCCAGCAGCTTTACATTAACATAATTAGATTGTTCATTAATAAGTCCTATTGCTGTATATGTACAATTTAATCTGTTAACAAACATATTATGGAAAGCATTTAACGAATCCCTTAAATCTTTATGATTCCTTACAATCTCATTTGTTTCTTTTATAAAAGAAGCATAATCAATAACACCATACGATTTCTCACTGTGATAATTGGAATAACCGTGAGGCGTTTTAACAGAATTCATACCGCTGCCCAAAATATTTATCTTGGCAACCAGTCCGCTTTTATCTATCGGATTTGTAGCTATATTATTCTGGGAAGAGAGAGTTGAATTTTTTTTATATGAATTTTTTGTATTACTTTCTTTTTGCATTAACCAATCCTGATTACGTTTTATTATAAATCTATAAATCGTTTTTTTTTGCGTTTTTGTAATAAAGTGTTACAAAATAATCTTAACATATTTATTATAATTTACAAAAATACAAATAAAAAAGATATCCTTTAGATATTATTTACAATAATTTCCGCCGCTTTTTCCGCAGCATTGGAGGTACTTAATTTTTGCTTAACATTTTTCAATGATTTAATCATTGAATTTCTGTATTCATCATTTTCCAATATTTTATTGATATTATCTGCGATAATAGATGGTTTTGCTTTTGCTTGAAGAATTTCGGGTACAATATCCTGATTCATTATTATGTTTGGAAGACAAACTCTTTTAATGCAGCGGACAAGCATATATACGCCATATAAAAACCATGGACCTCTGTAGCTTATAATCATTGGCGTGCCGTAAATGGCTGCCTCAAGAGCGACCGTGCCTGAGGCTAATATCAGTGCATCAGAGACGGAAAGAAGCTCATAATTTTTATTTTTCATTATTCTGATATTTAAGTCTTTATAATTATCAACAATGGGGTTTATTAGTGAGTCTTTTATATTCGGCGCCTGACAGAGGATGAATTGTACGTCTTTATTTTTTGATTTTATAATTCTTGCCGAATCTAAAAATAATTTTAAAAGATTATTAATTTCAAATGTTCTTGAACCGGGAAATATGGAGATCAATTTTTTTGATTTATCAAGATTATTTTCCGTAAAAAATTTCTCTTTATCAAATTTATCAGGCATTTCAGCCAAAAGAGGATGACCTACAAATTCAACATCAATACCTGCTTTTTCATACATTTCATTTTCAAACGGAAATATTGTAAGCACCTTATTTATACATTTTTTTACGGTATTTAAACGCCATTTTCTTGATGCCCATATTTGAGGGGGTATATAATAGTATATTTTAAAACCGTATTTATGAAGCAATTTTGAAAGATTTAGGTTAAAACCGCCGTAGTCAATTAAAAGCACCATGTCGGGCTTATATTCATCTTTTAAATAATGGGCTATTTTTTCACCCAAATTAATGTGGGTTAGTATTATTTTAAGGTTAAAGCCCATTGCAGACATTTTTGAATGATCGCAGTATAACTTAACTCCTTCATTTGCCAAATTTACACCTCCGACGGCTTCAATTTGTATTTCGGGATTTATCTTTTTTATTTCTCTTACAACATCGGCGGCATGCCTGTCACCAGAGTATTCACCTGTAATTATAAATAATTTTTTCATACGGCCATTACTATAATATTATTTTTATCCGCGAATTCAATTGTTTTTTTGTAATCGACAAGAATTGTCTGATTAGCTTCTACCGCAATTAGTTTAGCTTTATATTTTTTCATTGTCTTTAATGTATTAAGACCGAAAGCAGGAATATCAAAGCGTTTATCCTGTTTTGGTTTTGAAACTTTTACTATGATGGAATCTTTTTTCCCGAGTTTACATCCTCTTTTTATACATTTATCAGTGCCTTCGATTGCTTCAATTGCCATAATCATTCTGTCTTTTATAACTACAGATTGACCTATATCCAGCTCGCCCATTTCTTTTGCAATTTTATATCCGTATTCTACATCAGACAATTGCTCTTCCGTCGGTTTTATTTTCCCGAGGACTCCTCTCGGCGCCATTAAATTTTTTATAAAAATTGTTTGATCCAACACTGTTATACCTAATTTATCCAGTTCATTTACAAGAAAAAGCATAATAGCATCATCATTAAGTCTGGTTGCCTGTTTTAAAAATTCTATTGCCAGGGAGTCAAATCTGGGCCTTTTTATTACAAGACTTTTGGAAACTTTTCCTATAAATGTCAGCTGTTTTATTTTTTCATCCAATAATATATTTTTTATCTTTAATACTTCCCCGGGAGCGGAATCATATACTTTTGAACAGTACTTTTTAAGCTCATTTCTGTTATCTGAAGATAGAGAAATTGCTATAACTTCAAATCCGTTTTCCTTTGCATTTTTTGCAAGCTGCACCGGCAGCTGTCCGTTTCCGGCTATTAATCCCTGTTTATTCTCTAATTCTATAGACACATTAAAACCTCTTTTTCAGAAAATATTATAAAATAAAAAAGAAATTATTGTTATTATTTTACAATTTTTTGTTCTTCCTGCTTTTTATATTCAATAAGGCATTTTGATAACTGGTCGGGACAACTTGTAGGTTTAGAACCGCATGTAATACCGTTAAATTTTTCGATAACGGTATCAATGTCCATTCCTTTTACAAGAGACTTTATCCCCAGAAGATTTCCGGGGCAGCCTCCTATAAATTCAATGTCGTATATTTTATTATCATCAAGAACAACATTCATTAATGCGCAGCAGGTTCCCCGTGTTCTGTATTGTATTTTTTTTAATGCCATTATATTACCTCTTTTCTTTTTAATGCGGTATATGTCTTAATATAGAATATAATACTATTGACATTATAACGCAGCACGGAATTGTGAGTACCCAGGCCGTAACGATATTGCCTATGATGTTTGTTCTTATTGAAGAACCTTTTATTGCTGTTCCTACCCCCATAATTGAGGTTGAAACAACATGAGTCGTACTTAAAGGTATACCGAAGGCAGAAGCGGCAAGAACGATGGATGAAGCAGCAAAGTCAGCGGCTGCACCTGATATCGGTTTTAGCTTTATGATTTTACTTCCCATTGTTTTAATTATTTTCCAGCCTCCTGACATTGTTCCCAAAGCCATAGTAATTGCACAAATAATCTTTACATAAACCGGAATATAAAATTCTCCCTGAGGCATTACAAGAACACCGCCGGTTACAAGCGCCATTGTAATAACTCCCATTGTCTTTTGCGCATCATTTAAACCGTGGCTTAATGCCATTAAACCTGAAGCAATAAGCTGTACTCTTTTAAATCTTCTGTTTATAACATCGGGTTTCATCCTGTAAAACATTCTTAAAAATGCACACATAACAAGAAAACCGATAACAAATCCTACAACAGGAGAACCAAACATCGGAACTATTACTTTTTCTATAAGAACGGCAAAATTAATAGGATCAAGTCCTGCATGTATAAAAGCAGAGCCTAAAAGACCGCCAATTAAAGCATGTGATGAACTTGAGGGGAGCCCGAACCACCATGTAATTAAATTCCATATAACTGCTGTAAGTAATGCGCATAATATAACTTGCAGTGTGATTGTATCACTTGCAATTATTCCTGCTCCTATTGTTTTTGCAACATTTACTCCCAATAAAGCTCCCGTACCCTCCAAAACGGCTCCGAATAATACTGCCTGCCTTGGCGAAAGCACCTTTGTTGATACTATTGATGCAATTGAATTGGCACAATCATGGAAACCGTTAATATAATCAAATGCAAGAGCTACAATTATTACTGATATTAATAAAAATAAAGATAATGTCATAATAAAACCTCAATCAGCTCAATTTTAAAACGACACTTACTACCGCATCAGATACCGCATAGCAGGAATCAAGCGCATTTTCTAAATCTTTATGAATGTCTCTTAATTTAATTACATTAAGTGCATCATATTTACCCGAAAATAACGCTTCCGTTGCTGCAAAAAGAATTTCATCACCGCGTGTTTCAATTTCTTTCATTTTCAAATTTTTTGCAGTCATATCTGAAATTGTGGGCTTTTTAAAATTTGCAAAAATCTGTTCCAATTCATTTGTTGCCGCAATTAATGTCTGTGATTGATTTTTTAAATTATCCGTAAAAGAATCGAGTTTGTATATTTTTAAATTAATACATGCCTTTGTAATCTTTTTTGTAATCTTATTTAACAAAGTTGAAATATTTTGAATATCCTCTCTGTCTATCGGAGTAACAAAAGAAGTATCAAGAACTTCAAGAGTTTTTTTGATGTTTTTGCTGCTGGCATGCTTATATTGTCTTGCCCTTGCTATATGATCTTCCGTAATTCCGTTTTCTAATATTTCATGAAATAATTCGGCAGCCTGTTTACAGCATTTTGTACCTTCTTCAAATAAAGAGTAAAAAACATCATTTGAAGGCGGTAGTATATATGACATAATTCCACTCATTAACTTTGACATAACATTCTCCTTTCTCAAAAAGAAAACAATGCGCGGCAGCATTGTTTTATACTAAATTTTGTTTAACTAATTCTTTTCTGATTTTATTTAAACCGGACTGTATTATTCTGGATATTCTTGAAGGAGACAAATTAAACTCCTCAGATATTTCCCTTAATTTTTTATCATTAAAGAACTTACATTCTATCAATTCCCTTTCTCTGGACGGCAAGTTTTTTATTGCCTGCTTTATACTTTCGCTAAGCTCATAAAATAAAATTTTTTCTTCGGGATTTCTTTTAGTATCCTTTATTTGTGTGGGATTGTCGCCTTCCGCCATTTCATCAACGGAAAGAATTGTTTTGTAGACGGCTTCTCTGATATTATATTGATTTTCTTCATCCATTACGGTATTTTCCTTTTGATTTTTAAGGACATACCATTTATATCTGCGTCTTACTTCATTTCTTATTGCCCATTTAATTGCAGTAGATAAATATGACTTATTATATTTATCGGGCTCCGAATTTGCACACAGCTTATGTACAACCTGTGTGCCTATGTTAACGAGTTCCGAAAAATCTATTAAATGTTTGGATGATAGTTTTTTATACTCAACTTTTGCCAGAGTATCAATTAACTCTTGATAATCTTTTATATTAAACTTCTGTACCGTTTTATTCTCTGAACTCATACCCGAAAAAAATTATCTCTACATGTCATATTTTACATTAAAGAAAAATTTTTTGTACAAATTTTATCAATAATTATGTAAGTTTATTAAAATATTAACTTTTGTAAATGCGTATTTGAGGGTGTAATTACTTGAAATTCAAGCTTTTTTTTTGTTTGATAGACATAACGGAAAAAAATATTAGCAATTTTTTTATGTCACAGGTATTTATGATTGTGTACATTAGCAAAACATTAATGTTAACAAATTAAGATAGTATAATAAGGAGTAAGAAATGATACAAGCGCCACAGTTACAATATATACCGGCACAACAACAGCCGATACAAACAAATTATCAGCCTGCAGGTGCAAATTCGGTGCAATATACCCAGCAAACGCCGGGCGTAATATATAATTATCCGACAACAAGCAGCTATATGCCGGCGCAGCCTTATTGTACTGAAAAATCACAATTTAACGGTGTAAATATAGAAATATTAAATCCGCAGGGACAAGGCATTGTTCCTCAAAACGGAGTTCAAATGCCTGCTCAATTTGTTCCTGTCCAGACTCCGGTTATGATTCCGCAATATCAGCCGTTTCCGGCATCACAGGCAATAGTACAGGCTCCGCAGTCTCAACCTGCAACAGCACCTCAACAGCCAGTTCAGACGGCAGCACCTCAACAGGCAGCGCCTCAAATACCGGCTCCTCAGGTTCAACAAACGCAGTCATCTCAGGCGACAGCTCCCGTAGTAGGGCAACCGGTATCTCCGGATCCTGCATTAACTCCTGAGTCTTTTGCAGGCAGATTGAAAAATACTGATTTAGATGCTCAAAAAACCGCAATAGAAGAGGTTGCTGAAAAAGTTAAATCAGATCCTACAGTAGGTCCTATTCTTTTAGATACTCAGATTTTTGATTCTTTAGTTGACATTATTGATAAAGATACTTCTTCTCTGGAAGGTCCTGCTCCTGAAATTCTAGAGTTAAGAAAAAAACCTCAGGAAGAATTATCGGAAGCTGATAAGACTAAAGTGCTTACTCCTACTCAGTTAGAAAAAGCTGAAATTAACAAGCAATATGCTTTATATACAATTTCTTATATGCAGGAGCGTTTAAATAATGAACTGGAACAAAGAAACGGTAAAGCTCTTGAATTAAAAGACCTGCCTTGTATAGAAAAAGTAGTTGATACAGCTAAAGCAAATCCGAATCCGATGTTAAGAATTGCAGCAATTGCCTCGTTGTCTCATATCGCAAGACCTGAATATAAAGCTGATTTATCTACAATATTTAATCTTGCTAAATCTGATGAAGATGTTAGAGTTCAGGAAGCAGCAACTAAGGCGGAAGAAGCATTATCAAATATTCAGAACGCAAATGCACAACCGGCTGCGTAATAAAATTTATGGCGCAATATCATAAAAAAAGATGCTTTTATAAAAGCATCTTTTTTTATGATATCTTTTCTATTCCGGCAATTCTGGGATCCAGTATCCTTCTTCCGACATTTTCAAATTCAATCTGGCAGAATAAAATTTTATTGCTGTAATTTGCGAAACCTTCTATTACTCCTTTACCATGTTTCGGATGAAATACTTTATCTCCGATTTTAAAAGGTATGTCTTTTATTGAAATTTCAGAAGAATCGTCTGTTTCATAAACAGGAAGCTCAGGTGAATTTTTAGTATTAATATTTTCATTTACCGGAGGCGGAGTTAATTCTGCTTGTTCTGTTTCATCATTATCTTCAAGTTCAATAACCGGTTCTTTTTTTTCTTCGTCATTTTTTTCTGTCTCCGGCTCTTCCGTCGGTTCCGGTGTTTGAATAACTTCGGGTAATTCTGCCAATTCTTCAGTATTTTCCGGTTCTGCTTGTTGTATTTCTGTTTCTTTCTGCGTATTTTGTTCAGCTGGAATTGTTTCTTCAGGAAGCTTTGATGTAATATCCTGTATTACATCATCAATTGAAGTAATTTCTTCAATATTTGAACTGTCCGGTTCAATAAGAATATCATGATTTTCTTCTGAAGAAATATTATCAATTTCACTGTTTTGAATATTTAATTCCGGTTCTTTTTCTTCTTCTTTTTCGTCAAAAATTTCATCAGATGATAGAATACTTTCAATATCAGGCTTTTGTTCTGGAATTGGCTCAAATACATTATAGTTATTTTTATTTAATGATTCTTCTATATTTGTGTCTGTTTCTTTTTTCTGTATTTCCCGTTTTATATTTTCACTATTTACTTCATCAAGAAAATCAAAATCAGAATCGGTAAAATCGTCTTTTTCTTCTGCCGGAATGTTTTCCGTTTGCGCTGCAGCAGGTTCCATTGACATAGGTCTGGGAATGGAATCAGGAACTACAGCCTCTGCCGGTATTACTTTTTTGGGAGACGATAATAATTTATCAACATCTTTTTTTATTTCATTTTGAGTTATTTCTTCTTTTGTTGAAGAATCGAAGGGAAGCAGCTCAAGAACAAGCGGCAGATATAATGTAGATTCGCCTAAAAGTATAAATTCTCCCGTATTAATTTTATTTAACAGAATATTGTATGGTTCTTCTTCTTTTATAGAAAATGAAGGTTTACATAAAATTTGATTCTTGCATATTGATTTTAAATACTGTCTGTATGAATGTTCATAAGATGTTGATACAACAGGTATTATTTCAGGTTTATTATATAGATTAGTAATAGATTTTTTATCGACAGGTACATCGTTTAGGGATATAAACAAATAACAAAATTCACGTGTTATTTTGAATACGGTTTGTATTATAAATTTGTACCATTTTTCATCCAGCGATGATGCGTCAATTATTAACAGGTTCTTATTTTCAAGAATTGAATTTACAGAGTCAAACTGATTTTTATTTTCTGCAAAAATATTTTCTTGTGCATACAGCCATAATTTATTTCTTAAAAGCATTAATCCTGAAATAGGATTTGAATTAAATTCCTCATCAACAACATTTTTGAACATTGTAAACGGAATAAAATTATCTTTCAGCGATTTAAGATATTCTCTTAATTCCAGAACAATACTTTGGACAACGGCTTTGTCTTCTATGGGGCAATCTGTAATATCATATTCAAGTATAGTATTAAAAGCATCTATATTTAAAGGCAGTTTGTAGTTTTCTGTTATTTTAAGCCTCGGAACGGATTTAATTGAATTATATCTGCCGTCAAAGTCAAGCAAGATGACTTTTTTGTTTTTAGATTGCAATTCATATAAAATATTTTGGACAATAATATTTGTTTTATCATCTCTGTCTGATTGGATGTATACTTTGTCGTCTATAAAATTAAAAGGAAGTTTTACAAAACAGTCCGAATGATTTGATAAATTGCCGAAATATATATTAGAGTCACTTCCTTTTAATAATTCTAATATTTCATCAGGGTTTATGTATAAAATTTTTGCGGTTTTAGACGGAATATATCCGTTATAATATGAAAGATTATCAGCTTTATCTATTGCCAGAGCCAGTTTCAGAAAAGCAATGTTATTGTCTGAAACTTCAGCTGCTTCAATATTTAAAACTTGAGCTATAAGTTTTTGGTTAGCATCTTCTATCAAAACAAAATCAGCCGGAAGCAAATGATTCTCTGCCGGATTATAAGTTATTTTAGCTATATCATTTTTGACTTCAAACAGCTGCATTAAACTACCTCTTTATATAGAGATACTCTCACATATAATTAAATTACATA
>CALUSW010000061.1 GCA_944323535.1 Candidatus Gastranaerophilales bacterium
GAAATCGTTAAATGACGGTCTGTATGCAACGGCGTTACGCTCCTCTTGCGGAATCTCATCAAGATTATCCGTTTCAAAATATCGGTCTGCCGTTATATATCCAATATTTAATACCGTATTGCCATTTGAATTATTATAACTGCATGTAAGATATGCTTCATAATCTGTAGTATATCCGGAACTATTGTTTAAGTTCAGACGTAAAAGTTTTGTATTTTCGACTTCTATATTATTTAACGTTCCGTCCTGATTCCTGCCGTTCGGGAATAAAAGTTTTACTCCTTTATTAACCCATCTTGTTGCACCTATATAGCCCTGTCCCTTAAATAGCTGTTTTACGCTTTTTGGCACCACTGAATTATCAAAATGTAAAATCACAAAGGGAAGAGAATAATAATAACTCTGGTATTCTTCTATTGACCCGTTATAAATTCTGTAAACCTTATTATCGTTTGTGTTATAGAACATTCCGGTAACTGCACCTTCGGGGATTGAAGTCCCGCTGTAATTATTTGAAGGAGAGTATATACTATTATTTTGTTCGTAACACGTCATAAGATCCCCTGATTGTGCGGAGGCTGACCAGGAGGTTAAAGTTAAATCATTCTGCTTTCTTGCCCAGTAGAATAACTTTCCGCTGTCATATTGAATATCCGTTATTATCCATTGCCCGTTATTAAACAAGTCATCGCCTATTGATTTAGCCGGGGCACTCGTTCCGTACGGGAATATTGCGATAGAACCCGATTTAAATGTAAATGAGCTGTCATCATATTCGTATATTGTATTATCCGGCTCCTCCAGTATGCAGTTGGTTACTTGGGTTTTGTTGAGAAAACGTTTCTCACCTTCCGAGGAAAGGTTTGATAAATCTATATCGGCTCTTGTCTCAATTCCTTCATCCAATATATCCTGTAAACATTCTTCATATGTATCACTAAACGAGTCAACAAGATTTTCAAAATAAGCTATATTTTGCTGGGTTTGTGTAAGGTAAGAACTGCAAGTCTGTTTTGCACTTTCTGCAGATTGAGCAGATAAGACAGCTGTTTCTTTTGCATTATTCAGTTCTGATATTAATGCATCCGGTGTTGTCTCTGAACCTTCACTAACTTTTACACTTCTTTCTATCTTTCTGTTAAGTATTTGTAATATTCTTACAATATAATCAAATGTCCACTCCAGTATATCAAAATTAAAATAGGAGGAATTTCTGAATTCACTTTCCTGTTTTATATCAAGAGTTAATGATAAAGATATTTTTTCATCTGTACCGAGAACACTATATGTAGAACCGGACAAAGGGAATGTAATATAACTTCCGTTTTTATTGCCTATTTCATTAATAGAATAATCTACACCTTCTTTTAATATTCTGGAAATACCATTGGAATCAATATGTGTTACTATAAGCTCTTTTTCAGCTTCTATTAAAAAATCAAAATCAAATGTTGTTGTATAAGAATTTCCCGTATAATTATTTACGGGTATAATTGAAGATACTGTCATCCCTTTCTCCTATTCGTTTTTATTGTTTTTTATTTTCATTAATATTGCCAGAAGATTGTTTTTTATTATTTTGTTCATCATCAATCTTCTTTTTATCTGTATTTTTAAACCTTTCTTCAACAGTTTTTATAATTTTGCTGCGCTGCTCCAAATCGGTCTTTTTATTATTGATTAATTCATATTCCTTAAATGAATTTATAAGAAGTTTTATAAAATTATATATATCTTCAGTTTTTTTTATGCCTGCATCCTTTATTATTTTTTTTATATATTCATAATCAAAGAAAAGGCTTTCAAATTCTGAAGTTTTAATTTTTTGATACTGCAAAAATAAATCATAGTCTTCTTCCGAAAGACATTGAATATAATCAGAAATATCTTTTTCCTTAAATTTTTCAAAATCCTCAAAGTATTCCTGCAATAAATCAACAAATTTCTTTTTATCTGTAGTAATAGAGCCTGATTTCAATATTTGTTTTACATAATCTTTTTTTATTCTAATATTCTCGAAATCAGCTGTATAATCAATGTATAAGAAAGCTCTATCCGGTTGAGTTTGCAGTATTTCTTTTATTTCATTCCAATTCTTAATATTATTATCTTTTTCTTCCCGGTCTTTTATTCTTTTCTCCTGATTTTTCAAATTAGATAAATATAGTCTTACAATTTTTTCTATTTTTTCATTCTTTATTGCATTTATTTTTTTTTCCAGTTCTTCATTTGAAAGTTTATAAGAAAATACTTCTTTTGCCCAGTTATATGCAATAATATTATTCTTCAGTTCTTCAACCGCCGTTTCAAGTTTTTCTTTATTATCAAGCTTAAGAAACTCTTTATATTTATCAAAATACAATGAAGCTTTTATGTCTTTTTCACGCACAAAAGCATCTATCAGCGAATAATAAAAATTTGATTTATATTCATCTTTTTTGCGGTTTAATAACTTATTATCCCATTTTTCTTTTTCTGCCATAAGCTTAATTATTGACAATCCGTTAGAAAAAGCCGACGTAATAACCTGAGGATCGGACTTATATAAAACAGCCCTTTCTATAGCAGAATTAATTGCATTTTCATATACCTGAAGCTCCCAGTTATAAATTTCATTCTGTTCATAGAGCGCCATTTGCTTTTTTATTGTTTCATACTTTGAGTTTTTTATCTGGTATATTGTCTCCAGTGAAGCTGAATCGGCAAAATTAATTTTTGAAATATTTGAATTAATAAAATTATTTAATTCATCTAAATATTCTTTAGACTTATTTTCAATTTCTTTACCTTTTAATGAATAAAATCCTTTTTCAGAAAATAATATCTCTTTTTCCCAGGAATCAATAAGACTACTGAACTCCAGAATTTTTATTTTATCGGTATTCTCACTGCTATTTATTCTGTCTGCTGCTGCGGAAACAGGAATTTTACGCACAGAATAGCTATTACCGGATTTATTATTATTGAATAAATTATCCTGCATGTTTTTCCTTTCATTTTTTATCTTTAAAATATTTGCTATAAATATTTGTATTACTCTTTGTTGTATTACCGAATTGTTTCAAAAGAGTGCTTGTAAAAGCATTTTTTGCTTTAAAAGAAACAAGAGCCGCATCTTCATAATATTTTTGAGCAGACTGCATATAAGATTCCGCCCTTCTTTCAGATTCTTTTAAAGTAGTTAAAGCATCCAGCTCCCCATTTAGTTTTTCGTCCTCTACCAGATTAAGAGCCATTTCCGAAGACAAAGCAATATTGCCTGATGCTATATTTGTTTTTTGCTCGCCCATATTAAGAATAGATTGAAGCCTTTGTCTTCTTGCTTCTTCTATTCCTTCCTGTCTTTCATAAGCAGCATTCTGCTCTGCATTTTTTGCCTGTCTTACAAGTTGATCTGCCTGAAATTCGCTTTCTGCCTTGGAGGTACCGGCCTGATAAATTTCAGAAGCGGAAATTATTAAATTTGCAACCGTAGTTGTGGCATCTATAGCTTCTATTACTCCGCACATTTGCCATTTTATCCTTTCTTTATCATTCAATTAACAGGATTATTACGTTTATAGAAAAACTCAAATCCTTCTTCCAAATTAAGTCCTTCCGGTTTCGGATTATTAAAATTAAATCCCAATTTCTTAAGCCACTTTTTTGCCTTATAGTTTGATTTATAAATATAGTTATACATTATTTCATATTTATAAGAAGCCTGTTCCAGCTGCTTTAAGAGTTCCGTAACAAACATTTTTTTATTTTTATATATATAATTTGTTGAAAGCAGCCAAACACATGCTATTAAACTATTTTGACCAAACATTTGTACAAAACCGCCCATTGATACAGGAACAAAATTTCCTTCATCATTAAATCCGTACAGAATTAAAACATCCTTCCCTTTAAGACTTTTAATTGTTTTTTCAATCCATTTATTTCCCCACAATGCTTTCAATTCAAGTTCATCTTCATTGCGTAAATTGTTTAAAATATACAAAGCATCATTAATATTTGTCATTTTTTTAAGCATTTGTTTCTGCCGCCGTTACATCTAAAGAAATAGAATTTATTGTTAAAGGAAGAGGATATATTTGTTTAATATGAACATTTGCCCCATCTGTATAGTTAGAAAAAGAATAACAATCAATATTTCCGGAATGCAGGTAATTGGCATCATTAACACTGTTAACACTTCTTGAATTTTGAACCGTTTCGCCATCGGTTCCGACGATGAAAAAATCCTCTCTGGATTTATCAACTTTTATATTTATTGTATTTACTATTTTTAACATGCCATGGCTGTTTTCACTTTCAAGATTTAATGTTTCAAGTTCAAATTCGTAAGGAATACCGGCAACAATTTTTGACGCCGGATAATCTAAGCTAACAGAACCGTTAACTACCTGTTTTCCTTCAATTACACATCCGTCAGCAAGTAAATTAATAGTTTCTCCTTCAAGATGATCCAGGCCGCTTATATATTGAATGGGTTCGCCTTCATAGCGAAGCGAACTGTCAAGAAAGACCCCGTCTTCGGTTTTTTCTATGATTCTTGTTCCCATACGCTCTATAAACCTTTTTGTTTGTCCGTTTATTTCGCGCTTTACAACAAAATACGGAACATCTTCATAGCCTTCTCTAACAACCGCAACTGCTTCAAAGCTGCCTTTTGTCTCATGTTTATGCCAGCCTGCGACCTCCTGTTTTTTATTATATGTAAGAGCATTTACGGTTCCATCGGACATAACGCACCATAAAATTCTGTAAGGTTCTTTGGAATATGCCATATCAATAACCTGCTTGCCCTCAAATAAATGATTTGCGAAAATAGAGAGTTCTTCTCCGTCATAGCTGTCCGATACATAGGTATATCCCAAATCCCTCACAACTGAACCGCCTGATTGAACAAACAATATCATATTACCTGATACAACAGGCGGAACATGTGAACATCCGTAAAAGCTTTGAGGAGATGCAACAAGTGACGACGAAGCACTAAAAGCTCCGTCAGAACCGTTTAATTTCCATTCTGCTCCGGATGTTAACAGTATTAAATCATTCATGGCAAGAATATGTCTTATCTCATTTACTTCTCTTTCCGACAGAGTAATATTTATGGAATCGGAAGCCGATAGTGGTCTTGAAATATTAAAATTATTATTTGTAGATGTTTGAGAAGCCACAAGCTGCTGCGGACTGTTTTTTAGACAGGCATATACTTTTCTTTGCTGAAAATAGTTAACACATGCCGGATTATTTCCGTTTTCAAACGGATTTTTAAATATAGGAGCAGTTGAGGTTAAATCCGGTTCTATTTTATCATCTGTAAATGTTGTAGAAGATGTTGTTCCGACATAGCCGAAAACTCCGTTAACTTCTCTATATATATTATATTCTGCCGCATTTTCGACAGCATTAAAAGTTATAGTAATATATTCCGTCGTTCCCCAATTAGCTTCAAGTTCACCTTCTACCGAGACTTCGCTTGAGCGGTTACTTTCTTCATAGGTTTCTTGTTTTACCGCCGTAACGACATATTTATAAGTTTTCTTATGTTCCGTACCGCCTGTCCAGCTTGCCGTTAAATTTTGAGGCGGATTAATCTGCGGTTCGAAGGTTATATCAGTTAAATCCCATTCATAATGAGAAAGTCTTGAAAGTTCATAAGGAGAATAACTGTTGTGGCATATTGTTAAAACATCCGCATTCTGAGCATATTTTAAATTAAATAAATCTTCTTCTAAATACGGTGTAGATATTTCAACAGGTTCGCCCTGATTGTCACCGTCAGGATAAATAATTTGTCCGCCGTCTTTTATAAAACGCGCATATTTATTTCCTAATTCAATAATATAAGTTTGTTCCGTATTAAATGAAAAAGGTATCAGCCTTACGGACGAAGAGCTGTTTTTAACTTCACATATAAGTTCTAATCCGGCTCTGTTGCTCACGCAGCCTTCCGCACGAACAAAACCGTTTTTTAATGTTTTTAAACCTATTTCATACTTAGCAAGGTCATTTCTGGAATATAGAGCAGGACTCAGTTCTCCTCCGGTAAATGATCGTTGGGTATATCTTGTCATTTTATTCTCCTGATGTTGTATTATAGCCGTAACCAAATATTGCCTTTTCAGTATTAAACTGAGATTTACCTTGCATCCAGCCAGGAACAACTGTCATTATTTTTTATATATCCTTCAGAAGCATTCATTGCTTTTGATTTTGCAAGAATATTAGTATAAACGCTTAAACAATCACTTTGTATACTTCTGTTTCCTGTTATGGCAGGTGCTGCAAGAAAAGCCAGATACCAGCATAATGCCATTACAAACTCTGTAGAAAAGAACGTTTCATTATCAACGGATTTTGTATATCTTAATATGGCAGGAGTTAAATTTGTATTTATAACTTTTTGCCCGTCAGAATTGGCAGAAATTTCAAATTCAACTATTTCTATATCTCCGAACGGAATAATTTCTCTGGCAAAAACACAATCATTAGGATAGTCATATTCGTATAAAAATTTTGGATTCATTGGAATATTACCGGTTAAGGATAATTCCCTGTACGAATTGGCGAAATTCCAATCAAAATCTTTTAAAACTTGCTCTCTTGCACTGTCATAAAATTCATTTAAGACAATTGTATTTTTATCTGTTTGATTTGCATTTTGAATGCTCACGCTTATTCTTAAATTTTTCAGAGTAATATTAAATATTTTAGCTTTTGTATAATTCATATCTGCTCCCGTTTTTAATATATACAATCTAGTGTCGTATTAAAGTGAAAATTCAACATTTCCACTTTTATACTCACCTTTTCAATACGCCGCTCTCAAAATTTCACTCACGCCGCTGGCTGCTTGGTTAATCGCATTAAACGAGTTTTTGCCCTGCTCGCAATCCGCTTATCGTGAAATTTTGTTCGGACATTTAAGAAAAGATATCCGGCAAAAACGCCGGATATCAAATAAATATGGTGTTATCGAGGATTATATATTATGAAAACTTTCCTGTGCTCCGTCAGTTATACCGGCAAGTATTGCTCCGGTTGTTGGAGAAGTACCTGTTACGGTATATTTAAGACGCATATAACCTAAATTCCCTTTCGGAAGAAACTTAACTGAGGAAACAACACCTTTTTTCAAATCTGCAAGTAAAAGTGTCTGTTTTGTCAAATCCACAGCCGAAGTAAAATCTTCGTCAGTTGAAGTTTGAACGGCTATTTCCAAACTTGTAAGATTATTAAAATCTTCAGTTACCTGTATAAAAATTTCAACGGGAGTTCCGAAAGCAACTTCACGTTTTCCCAAATCCAATATATTCTCGGAAGCAGCAGTTGCTGTTATTTTTTGATTATCCGAAAATAAGCCCTGTTCATCTAAAATCATTATTTTATCTCCTTCCCTGATTAAGAAACTGCAACTTCTTCACATGTAATTTGTTCACATTCACGAATAGGAATATTTTTATAATGAAGAATATTGTCATTTAAATATTCTTTAATAGTGAAGTTAACATTAGTTTTTGATTTTAATTGCGCTTCAAAATGCATTAAAATAGTTGAATTACAATAGATATATGTTTTTCCGGTTTTGGCAAATCTTCTTATTTTATAATAAGCTTGATTTAACAGGTCTTCCAAATCTGCAGCATTTTCGGTAGACAGATTTGAAACATCAATATTAGCAATACGGCAGGTTGAACGCCAGTCGCGCACTGACAGACCTACATCCATTTTAAAATGATCCTGATATACCTTCCTTTTGCCGCCTGTTGAACTGGTTTCGGTTAATATTCCGTCATCTTTATGCTGTATACCGGCTTGAGAGCCTTGCGGATATAATAAAGAAGTATGTAAATCACCCCATGTTACAAACCAGATAGAGGTATTATCATTTCCGGTTCCGCCCGCATCGATTATGTTATATCCGATTTTTTTCGAATCCGTTGATTTTTTTGAGTATCTTGCAGTCAAACCGTCAAATGCCGCAGCATTTTCTTTTATACTGCCGTAGAAAATTGTTTCCTGTAATTTTTGGTTCATTGCTTCAATAAATGCTGAAGATTCCGATAATCTGAATTTTTTAGGATTTTCCGATTTATCTACCAAATCAACATCAACAATTGAGTATGTTTCAAGCATACCTGTTACGTCTTTTACCTGTTCGGTTGTAGATTTTGAAGAAGGAACAAACCCGTATAATTTTCTGAATACTGCAGAAGGCAGTCCTGTTCTTATTGTTGTAATATGGTTTGAACCGTCGTTGCATTGAAGCGCATTTGCATCCTGAAGCACTTCATTTGTTTCGGACATCATTTCAATGATTTCGGCCGCAATTTTACCGTTTTCGGTTCTTTTCATCCTGTCGGCCAATGTTAAATAGTTAGCACCCAGTGTTGACATTACTTTCTTCCTTTCTAAACTTCTTATACTGTTTTATTACATTGTCGGGAACAGTATATCTTCCCGGTTTTCTTTCGGAACTGCAGCCGCATTTACACCGTAGAGCATATCATTTTGCATTTTTTTGCCGATATTATAGAACATTTTAACCACTTTAGGATGACAGTTGAGCCCTGTTTCACTCAGAAGTGTTTGCAATTCATCGTCGGCAAATTGAGTGTATGCAGTATTTGCAGTTCTCATTGTTTTATTAAAATTAGCACCGCCTATTTCTCTGTCATTTACCAAGGCTCTTTTAAATTCTTCTATTTTTTGTCTTTGTTGTTCCGCCATAGTTTTAGAGTAGTTGTCACCCATTAACTGTGTAAGCTTCACGGCCATAGACATCAGCTCATTAGCGCCTTTTTGCGAGAGATTATATTTTCCGGCTAATTCATTAAACTCATTAAGCAGCCCTTCGTCATAACAATAATTTTCGGGCAGCTGTACCCCTGAATAATCATATTTATCAGGTTTCCCGAAATAACCGCCGTCATCATTTTCCATCTCGGGAATATTTTCGGGCTGTTGTTGTCCTTGATCGTATATATTCTGACCAAGTTCTTTGTTTACAAATAAATCTTCATTTAACATTTTTTCTCCTTTTCTAAGTAAGTCCTAACCTTGCCATTAAATCACTGCCGTATGAATCTGTTCCGGCTATATTTTTAATAATTTCAGAGCCTTCTTTTACCTGTTCTATCATCTGTTTTTGACTTTCAGCTTCTTCTTCTTTTTGTTTTCGTTTCTCCACTTCATGAGTCGGGACGATTTGTTCGGGTGAAATATTAGCAAAATCAGCATAATCATCTACTATTTTGTTTGCATTCAGTTTATTTTTTAAAGAAGGATCAAGAGCCTGAGCCAGATTTATCGTGAAAGTAGTAAATCTTTCCATAGCGGAAATTTTTACTGCTTTTTGCGCCTGTGCAAGAGTAGATACAAATTCTATATCCATATTTGCGCCCATTATTTCACCGGGAGGCTCGGGCAGAATATTCAGTTTTATACATTCATCGAAAACCCAATCCATAACTATATTTAATCCGTTATGAATTTGCTGCAGCAGAGGAGATAATAAAACCATTTTTTCTTCTTTTAATTCATTTACTTCTGTTGCAGTTCTGGAGCGTTCTGCCGTATTTAAAATCATAGCGAATAAATCGTTATAAAAAATTTCCTTAATAGATTCCTTTAATTTTTCAATAATAGAATCCACTTCAAGCACACGAGGATTAACTTCATATATAGGCGAAAGCCCTCTTCCGTTTTCGTCTTCTTCAATAAAAGCCGCAGGAGCGTCAATCATTTTTTTATTCTTAAGACTTGCCGGTCCTTTATAAGTCGGGCTTATCATTTTTTTAACGGCTTTACCTTCATCAATTACCATGCTCATAAGTTGTTTAACATCAGGCAAAGCATTAACTCCGGGGCATTCTGACGGATACACATCCTCTCCGTTTACTTCCGATTCAAATACCGCATAAGGGAATTTGTCAAAACCGCTTTTTGATAAGAATTTTTCTTCATTTGAAGCAAATTCATAATATACGGAAACGAATTCTTTGTCTTCCGCCCAGACAGAATCCGGCATATAGTCCTTATTAGGCTCAACAAAATGTACAATTTCAAACATTTCTTCATATCTGTTCGAATTTATTGCGTTTAGAACCTCTTTTGAAACATTTTCTTCCCCGAACTGGTCATAGAGATTTTTGGCTGTTTCCATATAGACTCTGCAAATAGTATCAACTTCTCCCTTTTGATTTTTTGCTATTCGGTATGAACCAATCGGAAGCAGCTGACACCTTAATATTGTAGATTCATCATTCATCAAGCCGAGAACAGAAATTCCGAAAACCCCGATCTGTTTATATACGGCAGGCAAAACTCTGTAAAGATTAGATGAATTAAATATATCTCTAAATATATTTTCAACGTCATTGCACCATGTTTTGACCTGATAACTTTCTTCCTGGGCAAAATTTCTCACTTTAACCTTAAACCAGTTTGTAGCTGGACTTGTAGCCCCTGACATCATACCTGAAGAAAAATTTCGCACTGCAAGCAGCGGTGTTGAATCTTTTATCTTTTTATTTTTAACAGGCTGTTTATTGACATTTCTGGCAAGAAAGCGTACGGAACGGGGTAAAAAATAGTCTGCAAGTTCTTGCCAGTCGGGTTTTAAAGCATTGTATGCTATTTCAAGTTCAGCTCTTCGTGCATTAAAATATTGTTTGGAATATTTTGTTTCTTTCATTTTATTCACCTAATAATTTTTTCTTTGATGACACAATTTCATCGTCCAATCCGTTATTTGTAGTTCTGATATTTTCAGATACAAGGCCTTTAACTCCTGACCTGTTTGCGGCATTTGCCTTTTGTACAGAAGCATCTGCCTGCGTTGCTGTTTTAATTGTTTCTGTATCCTGAGCTACAGATGATACTTTAGGTGTTGAACACATTTGTTTTTCCTTTCTATACTATGTTATATACGTGGCGGTACTGCATATATTCATTAAAGCTGCATAATTTTACAGGCTGAGAACAAAAGTATC
>CALUSW010000062.1 GCA_944323535.1 Candidatus Gastranaerophilales bacterium
AAACAAACATAAGCTTGATAAAAAGCTTTGTTTTAACTAATATTTTAATGTGATTAACACAAAAGAAAGAAGGTAGAATTATGTCAAGAAGACCTGTAATTGCAGGAAACTGGAAAATGCACAACCTGCAGCAAGAAGCAATAAATTTAACAAACGGCATTATGCAGGAATTAAAAACGGAAGATAAATCATCACTTCCCGAAGTTGTTGTTGCACCTACGTTTACGTCTTTATATGTTGTAAATAAGGCAATTAATGATTGCGGATGCGGAAAAGTTAAACTGGCTGCACAAAATTGCTATTTTGAACAAAAAGGTGCTTTTACCGGTGAATGCTCCGTTGAAATGCTTAAAGATGCAGGATGTGAATATATAATTATCGGGCACTCTGAAAGAAGAGAGTATTTCGGCGAAACAGATGAAATGGTTAACAAAAAGGCTAAAGCAATTTTGGCTAACGGCTTAATTCCTATTATATGCTGCGGAGAATCTTTAGAACAAAGAGAAGCTGGTGTTACTGATTATCATATTGCTTCTCAAATAACAAAAGCTTTAAGAGATTTAACAGCAGAAGAAGTTTCTAAATCAATTATTGCGTATGAACCGATATGGGCTATAGGAACCGGAAAAACCTGCGACTCTGCTGAAGCTAACAGAGTAATTTCTATGATAAGAAATGTTGTTAAAGGTTTATATAACGCAAATACTTCTGATTCCATCAGAATTTTATACGGCGGAAGCGTAAAACCCGGAACTATCAAAGAACAAATGGCACAATCTGATATAGATGGAGCATTAGTAGGCGGCGCAAGCTTAACTGCTGACAGTTTTGCACAAATCGTTAAAGGTGCTGTTCCTGTTGGTGTTTAAATTTAAATAAACCATAGAAAAGACGGATTAAGATAATCCGTCTTTTCTATATTCTGAATTTAGTTGACAGTTTAAGTCTTTGTTTTATGGTTGTTGTATCGGAATATTGGTTTGAAGCATTAAGTTCAATTTCTAAATTGTGTTTGCTTTTTACGGGCTTATAAGTCAGCACGAGTTCATCCTGCATTGTATTTTGGGTTACATTTCTTATAAAGCGCGTTTTTAAATATAAAGAATTTGAAATTCTGAATTCGGGAATTAAATATAAGCTTGTATCCATGTAATTGGAGCCGGAATATTTGCTTTGTCCTATTTGTGCATTCAGCTTAAGCCGTTTGAATTTATATTCGCCAAATAAACCGCCGGTTGTTTTATAATCCTCCTGCGCTTCATTTGAAAAATATGCGCCGCCAAAACTTAAGCTTCCTGTAGACTTTGGCAGGTTATATTCATTTGTTGATAATATTGCACCGCCTGAAGCAGCATGATTATATGATGAATTGAATGACCCTACTGCAAGGTTTAATTTATCTCCTTTATATGAAATAACAGACCCGGTATTATATGTTGATTCATTTGTTCTTACAAAAAGAACGGAGGTCCCTATTGCATCATTTAAAAATGATTGTCCTATAGAAGCAGTAATTCCCGGAGAAACTTCTGCCGTTAATTCCTGAGAATTAACAACTCCCGGAATCGGAGCCATATGTCTTGAATCTGAAAAAAATGCTTGTGAAAAAGATTTTGAACCGTCCCATATAATATTTTCATTTTTAATATTTTGCTCTATGTTATATTTTGTTTCATTTATTCTTAGTTTGAACAAATTTTCATTATTTACGGTATTAATAGCGGTATCGTCAATATCATTTAAATTGAGTTCCACTGCATTTTCTTCATATCTTTTTGCAATATCGAGTCTGGCTTCTTCTTCAAAAATATAATCATTTATATTTTCTTGCGTTTCTTCAAATGCTTCCTGCTGCATTTCCTCCTCAGAAGCTTCATTTATTTCAAGAGTTTCAACATATCGTCCTAAGTCCATAAAACTTTGAGATTTTAAATCAAGTTTCTCTTCACTTTTTGAATATGCCGGGGAAAAAACAAAAAATACCGAAAATAATACAATTACAATCTTTTTCATATATTAATTTTGAAGTAAAAATAATATAAATTCAATCGGCTAAATAATTTATTAAAATGATTTCTATTTGACAATTTTATAAAATCGTATTTGAATATAAAAAGTAATTTGTATAAAATTTAGTTAAAAAGTATATATTGTATTAAGAATTATTAAGCAGTGTAAAATTTCTCATAATTGTTGTTATGACTGTGTTTTAAACTGTTTTGAAAGAAATAAATAAAAAATTAAAGTATATATTTTTAAATTAACTAGCAAAAAAATTTAGTAACAGGGTTTAAAATATATTGCGAAGAAATGAACACGGAGATAAAAATGGCTGAAATCAATAATAATATATCAGGCTATGGTATAAACAGAGAAAAAATTGAAGTTAAAAATAAAGAACCTGATCTTATAACAAAAAAAGAAATTGAGAAACTTAATAAGACTCCCAATAAAACAGATTATGTTCCTGATACCGGAGTATTGGGCAGGTCGCAGGTAAAAAGTGCAAAACATGGTGATATAGCAAAAAGCATAGATGAAGCTGTTATATTGGCAGAAAAAAATCCTATACTTTTGCAATGCAGTGAAAGTATGTTTGACTGTTTATATGAAAAATTTTTAAATCAAGGTTTGAAACCGTCAGAAGCTTACACAAGAGCATTGCTGGCAGAAGAAGAGTTTCTTGAAATAGGTAAAGCACATACGGGTAAAAGTATTGATTAGTTCTTTTAATAGTGATAACATGTTCTCAACGTTCGGATGTTGAGAAAGATTTATGGAAGAAACAAATAAATTAGAGGCAAAAGACAGAATTATACTTGCCCTTGATGTTGACAATATTGAAGAAACTGTTAAATATGTTGATATGCTGAAAGATTATGTGGGCTTTTTTAAGGTTGGCTTGCCTTTATTTACTGCCTGCGGTTTTGAGGCAATAGATGCAATAAAAGAACATGGCGGAAAAATATATTTTGACGGCAAATTTCAAGATATTCCGAATGCGACTGCCCAAACTTGTATAAATTTACTAAAGAAAGGTATAGATTTCTTTAATATTAGTGCTACAGGCGGTTCAAAAATGATGGTTAACACTATTAATGCCTGTAATAACTATGCTAAAAAACATGATCTGAAACAACCCGTTATTCTTGCTGTTACATTATTATCAAGTTTCGGACAAAAAACTCTTACGAATGAATTATGTGTCGATATGAATATTTCGGGTTACGTTCTTAAACTCTCGAAAATTGCAAAAGAAGCCGGTCTTTCCGGAGTTGTTGCACCTGATACTGATGCTTCGCAAATAAAGAAAGAATTAGGAAATGATTTTATTGTAGTTTGTCCTGCCGTAAGACCTACGTGGGCAATTGTAAATGATCAGATAAGAATAGTTTCTCCGTCAGATGCGATAAAAGCGGGAGCGGATTATATTATTATAGGCAGACCAATCACTCATGCTTCTGATCCGATAGCTGCGGTTAAATTAATAATAACGGAAATTGAAGAAGCATTAAAAGAAGATGAGGAATAGTTAATGAATATAGGTATTCCAAAAGAAATTAAATCAAAGGAAGACAGAGTAGCAATAACTCCGCAGGGAGTAAGGACGCTTGTATCTGCAGGACATAAAGTCATAATTGAAAAAAATGCGGGAAAAGGCAGCGGCTTTTCTGATGAGGAATATATAAAAGAAGGTGCTGTTGTTTTAAATTCACCGGAAAATGTTTATAGCAGCTCTGAAATAATTCTTAAAGTAAAAGAACCACAGCCTTCTGAATATAAATTTTTACAAAAAAACCATATTATATTTACGTATTTGCATTTAGCTGTAGAGAAAGCTCTTACAAAGGAATTAATAAATAAAAAGATAACAAGTATTGCGTATGAAACAATACAAACATCTGATGGACAACTGCCGTTATTGGTTCCTATGAGTGAAGTTGCGGGTAAAATGTCGGTTCAAATTGCAGCAAATCTTCTTGAAAACAGAAATGGCGGAGCAGGTATTCTTCTTGGCGGAATTGCCGGAGTTCCTGCGGGAAAAGTGCTTATAGTTGGGGCAGGTTCTGTTGGTATAAATGCTGCTAGAATTGCTGTCGGAATGGGAGCTGATGTCAGTATTGCAGATATTGATATAAATAAGCTCAGATATGCTGATAATATGTTTGGTTCAAAAATTAAAACTTTTATATCTAACGAATCAAATTTAAAAGAGCTTACAAAAAATACAGATGTTTTAATAGGAGCAGTTTTAATTCCGGGATATAAAGCACCGAGAATTATAACGGAAGAAATGGTAAAGAATATGAAAAAAGGTTCTGTTATAGTTGATGTATCAATAGATCAGGGCGGAATTGTAGAAACTATAGACAGAATTACAACACATGAGAATCCGACTTTTGAGAAATTTGGAGTTTTACACTACAGCGTTGCCAATATTCCGGGTTGTGTTGCGAGAACATCAACTATTGCACTTACTAATGAAACAATAAAATATGTAATAAATGTTGTTAATAAAGGTTTGGTTGAAGCTGTTAAGGCAGATTCTTCTCTTGCTAAAGGTGTTAATACTTTTAAAGGTAAAATAACTAATAAGGGAGTAGCAGAAGCACTTAATTATGAATATACCGAGCTTCCCAGTCTTATTGGTTTTTAGGTATCAGATCGCAGCACATCTGGCAGGCATTAAAAACTTTTGAATGGTATAAATTTTTTCTGAAACATTTGAATTTTGGAATATTTATTGCCTCTTTTATTGTTGTTTCTCTTAAACTTGCTATTTTATATGATAAACAAGGATAAATATCTCCCTCAGGACTGATATAGATACTTGTCATAGGAATAGAACAGGGTTCGTATAACTCTGAAACCGGCTTATTACAGGAGGTAAAAAATTTTTCAATTTTTTCTTCATCGCCTGTCGGATTAAACCTTGGTGCATACCTTAATATTGTTTTTGTTTTTTTAGACATTGCTCCAAGTTCTTTATATATTTCTTTAAAGTGTTTCAAATTAAAATAACATTCAACCGGATAGATTTTTTGCCAGAATTCTTCCGAAAATTCATTCCATAACCGCGAATTTTGTCTTAAAGGTTGTTTCCTTATAAAAGTTAAAGAAAAAAACTGTGCATTCAGTTTAATTGCATGTTCATATAGTTTAGGCAGATCATCCAGATTATTATCCAGTATACAGGTTTTTATATCAAGCATAGGAGTCTTTTTCCCGTTTCTTTTCTTATTAAATAGTTCAAGATTTGAATTAACTTTTTTCCATAATCCTGTATAATTTCTTATTTCATCATGATTTTTTCCATATCCGTCCAGAGATACAGATAAAAGCAAAAGTTTATTTTTTATAAAAGAATCTATCATTTGTTCCGTTAATGCTAAACCGTTTGTGATTAATGAAATTTTTCTAAAACGTGAAGATGCTTTTTCGTATATTTTTATAAAATCTTTTTTTAAAATTACTTCTCCTGCGCAAAAAGTAATTAAAGAAAAAGCCGGAATCTGCTCCAAAACGGAAAACCATTCTTCTGTTGTAAGTTCATTTTTCTTTCTGTCCTCCGTAATGTAGCAAAAAGGGCATCTGAGATTGCAATTATATGTTAATTCCAGAAGATATCTTACGGGCATTTTTATAATTCCCGTTTTTATATCAAATGCATATTTTGAATATAATTTTCTGAGAGAATCGAATAAATTACTGTAGTTAATTAACATTTTAAGAACCTTATTTATAATTATATATAAAAAATAATGTTAACAAAATGTAATGCGAAAAAAAATAAAAAGGCAATTTTATAATAAAAAAATTTTTTATATATATACATATAGGGGAATATAATAATTACAGGGAGAATATATGGCAGTTGGAGCAAAAGATAAAATAGACAGAGAGCTTGTTAAAAAATATGCAAAGCTAAAAATGGATAATCCTGAAACAACAAAACTTGTTGATTCTCAAAAAATGCTTTCTGCAATGAATGATTATGCATTAATGCAAAAAAGTATGCTTGATATGAATTCAAAGCTCAAAGATATTTGTTCAAATGTTACTTCAAAATCAGTTGTTTACTTAAAGCTCAATTTCAATCCGCCCAGAATAAGAAAATAATTGTAAATAAACTGCAATTAAATTAAAGTGTTTTTTCTAAAATAATTAACTTTTAATTAAAATATAATTAAAAGTTAATTATTTTGTTTAGAAAATTATGAAAAAAATAATACTTGCTTCAACATCTCCAAGAAGAAGAGAAATCCTGAAAAATGCAGGATATATATTTGATATTGTTTCACCGGATTATGATGAACATATTGCCGGTAAGTATTTTTCGTATGATTTAATAAAAAAGACGGCAGAACGAAAAGGTGCTTCTATATTAGAAAAAATAAAAGAGCCGGCAATTGTAATAAGTGCAGATACTGTAGTAGTACATGACAGAATAATTTTAGGCAAGCCAAAAAGTTATGAAGAAGCATTTTCTATGCTTTCTTCACTGCAAGGGGAAAAGCATATTGTTGTTACCGGTGTATGTGTTATAGACAGTGAAAATGGAAATAAAATCGTAGATTCTGAAACAAGTGAAGTTATCTTTCAAAATATTACCGAGGATAAAATAGATTGGTATATAAATAAATTTAGACCGTTTGATAAAGCAGGGTCATACGGTATACAGGAAATCCCCGCCGATTTTATAAGAGAAATAAAAGGAGAATATGATAATATAGTCGGTTTGCCTTTAAAGCTGTTAAAAAACATGCTGAAAGAAATAACAACTTAAGAAAATTATTGTAAAATATTACAAGGAAGTAAAAAGGAGATAGAAATGAATAATGTGCAGCTTGTAAAAGAAAAAATAAGAAGTATAAAAGATTTTCCCATAGAAGGAATTATTTTCAGAGATATTACAACTGCAATAAAGGATAAAGAAGCTTTAAGAGAAATGATAAATTTTCTGACTGATAAATTTGTCAATAAAGGAATAGATTATGTAGCTGTTGTAGAATCAAGGGGATTTATATTCGGTTCCGCGCTTGCATATAATATTAATGCAGGATGTATATTAATCAGAAAACCCGGGAAGCTTCCGGCTGAAACTATCAGTGAGGAATATTCTCTTGAATACGGCACCGATAAATTGGAAATACATAAAGATGCAATAGAAGAAGGAAAGAATGTAATAGTAATAGATGATCTTCTTGCAACCGGAGGAACGGTTGCTGCCGCTTGCAGGCTGCTAAAAAAAGCAGGTGCTAATGTAAAAGCTGCAGGTTTTATAATAGAACTTTCGGATTTACATGGACGTGAAAATCTGCCTGATGATATTGAAGTTGTTTCAATGATTTCCTACTAATTTTGGTGAAAATTAATGGCTGATGAGAATAAACAATTTGAAGCGAGCCAGCAAAAGCTTCAAAAAGCAAGAAAAGAAGGACAGGTTGTAAAATCAAAAGATTTTTCAACCGCTCTTGCTCTGCTTGTAATGTTTATAGCCATAATCAAACTGGCTCCTTTTATATGGGACCAGTTATCAATATTATTTGTTTATATGTATGACAAGATTCCGGATAAACATCTGGAGGATATAGGCTACGTACATCTTCTTCTAGCAGCAATTCTTCCTTTTTTGTTGATTATCGGCCCCATACTTATACTTGCGGCTTTTATTGCTATTCTGGGAGATTTTATTCAGGTAGGACCTTTATTTACGACAAAACCGCTTGAACCGAAGCTGGATAAACTAAATCCTTCAAAATATTTCAAAAATTTGATATCGCCCAAAACGGCATTTGAACTTGTTAAGAATATTCTAAAAGTTGCAATATTAGGATTGATAGGCTGGATGGTGTATAATTCGCACATTGAAGCAATTATAGCCCTTGCCAGTATAGAAAACTGTTTTGCAATTTTAAATGAATTCGGAGCACTGGTTATAGACTTTGTTATGAAAGCAGGTCTTGCATTTCTGATAATAGCAGCTGCCGATTACGGAATGGTCAGATGGAAATTTATGCAGGACCAGAAGATGTCTTTTAAAGAAGTAAAAGATGAATATAAAAACTCTGAAGGAGATCCGCATGTAAAAGCGGCATTGAGGCAGCGCAGACAGCAGATGCTGCAAAAAAAGATGATGGATGCTGTTCCGGATGCCGATTTTGTTGTTACAAATCCGACTCATGTCGCATGTGCTTTAAAATATGATGCTCAGGAAATGGAATCACCGAAACTCCTTGCAAAAGGTACCGAGTTATTTGCAAAGAAAATAATACAAATTGCCCGTGATCATGCTATTCCCGTAATAGAAAACCCTCCTGTAGCAAGAGCTATATTCAGAATGGTTGATATCAACGCTTCAATTCCTCCCGAATTATATAAAGCCGTAGCTGAAATATTGATTTTTGTATATAATTTGCGAAATACACAAAAAGGTAGTAATATAAAGTAAAAGATAACAGATAATAAAAAATGCACGCGAAAATTAAAGATTATATTGATATTGTTGAAAAGGTAGCAAAGGTAGAACATAAGCGTATTCCGTCTCATATGGTGGATTACGATGAACTTGTAAGTATCGGTATAATTGCAATTCAGGTATTAATTAAAGATAAAACCGATGAACAGCTGGCAAGATATAATAATGCATATATTGCTACTGCAGTCAGATGGGCTATAAGAAACGAGCTAAGAAACAGATATAAATGGTATTCTTTGAAACATACTAATGTTGATAATAAGGAGGATGTTTCCGAAGAGGATGGAAGCGATAATGCAATAACTCCCGGAAAAGTAAGAGAGGCTATTTATGAAACAATATTATCAATAGATAGTTTGGCTGCAGCAGCCTCTGACAATGATTCACCGTTTGATTTTATAAAAGATACATCGGCGCTGCCTGATGAAAAAGCTGAAATTTCCGAACTCGGCAGAACAATCAGAGAAGCTATATCCAAATTACCCCAAAAAGAAAGAACTATTATTGAATATAGATTTTACCGCAATATGCAGGTAAAAGAAATTGCAGAGCAAATAGGATTATCCTCTTCCAGAATTACAAGAATAATTCAGGCTTCTTTAAATACCGTCAGAGAGTATTTGAATAAAAAAGAACATTATGATTATTAGTATATTTCCTATACTTCAAAAAGTTTAAATAATCTGTTTCTTATATCTTCTGAATCCAATTCCGGATTTTTTTCGTTTAAATCCAGAGCTGTCTGATAACATTTTGCCGCTTCGACTTTTGATTCTTCCATATCAAGAAGCCTTCCGAGATTAAAGTAAGCCATAGTATAATCATTTTTTAAAGATATTGCGGTTTTAAACAACTTTTTTGCTTCTTTTAAATTTCTTATACCGTCAAGATAAATAACCCCCAGATTATTATATGCTGCATAATAATCCGGATCTATGCCAAGAGCTTTATGATATGCAATTATGGCTTCTTCTATGTAATTTTTCTGCCATAGAGCCATTGCACATTTATTATATGAAACCGGATTTTGCGGATTTAATTTTATGGCTTCACAATATGCCTTGATTGCGCTGTCCGTATCATCGCAATCCATATATATATCGCCTAATTCTATATATACTTCGTCATTATTTTCATCCAGCATTATTGCTGTTTTTAATAAGTCCATTGCGCTGTCAACATCGTCAAATACGCGGCTGTATAGAGAGGCTAATGCCTGACATACAATTGCAGTCCATTCCGGATCAGGATTTTTATCTATAGCAAATTTATAATGTTCACATGCCTCTTCATATTGTTCGGCACGAATAAGTGCGTATGCAAGTGCATTATGGTAAAACGGATTTTCACTATCCTGTTCCAATGCCAGTTTAAACGCATTTATGGAGTTGATAAAATCTTCTTTTTTTAAATATAAATGACCTAATTCATAATAAATTCCGGCATTTTCATTTCCGGTTTCCAATAGTTTGGAATAGCAGTCTATAGCCGTATCAATATCATGTTCAAAATAAACCTGAGTAAGTGTTGCAACTTTTAACAGCAGCTCTTTATTAAGAGGGTTTGTTTCCAATGCTTTTAAATAAGCATTCCTTGCCGTTTCGGGATTTTCTTCTTTTATGTTAATATCGCCTATTTTACTGTAGTATATTTCATTTCTTCCGGTTGCATTTGCTGCAATGTCATATGTTTTTACAGCCATAGAATAATTTTTTGTTTTTTCAAGAAGTTTACCTGCTATATCATAAAACATCAGCGAAATATTTTTAGATATGGTTTTATACAGCATTTTTAATGACGGTGCATCCAGAGCAATACTTAAACTGCCTGATAACAGGTAATACAATGATTGTGAAAAATCTTTGGCATTAATACTGGTATCATGCATTTTATCTATATATAAAGAAGCAAGAGAAAGTCTTGACCTTGCTGCTTTTAGGGGATTAAGCCTTATTGCTTCTTTAAATTCATTTTCGGCTTCATCATATTTTTTTGCCATTTCGAGGAAAAAACCGGCGTAAATACGGGCATTCGGATTATCAGGCGAAATATTTACTGCAGATTTACATTGTTCTATTGCAGAAGATAAATTAATTTCTCCTTTGTCCCATAATAATGTGGCAAGCCTGTAGTATGCTTCTGCTATATTCGGGTTAAATTTAATGGCGTCAATATAATTATCTACCGCATTGTCCAAATCGGATAAATTACCTTTTATTAAATATTGTTCATGGTATTTGCGTGCAAATTCCATGTAATTTTGAGCCATTGAATCAAAATCGAATTCTTCTGCAGTTTCAAAAGTATTATTTGTTTTTTCTTCAAACATTAACTTTCATTCCTCTACATTTATATCATCCGATAAAACTTGAAAAAAAGGAATATTTTTGACTTAAAATCGTGCATTTGGAGTAGTTCATAAATATTCTCGTATAAAATATAATCTAGTGTCGTATTAAAGTGAAAATTCAACATTTCCACTTTAATACTCACCTGCTTGGTTGCTCGCAT
>CALUSW010000063.1 GCA_944323535.1 Candidatus Gastranaerophilales bacterium
AAAGTTATGCGCTCTAAACCCGGTGAAAAGATTTTATTTCTTGATGAAAATAAAATTCAATATGAAACGATTTTAAAAAATATAGAATCCGATTATTTTACCTGTAACATTATAAGCAGGTATAAATCAAACAGAACACTAAATATTAATTTATACGCTGCACAGAGCGTACTAAATTCTGATGCACAAATAAGTGCCGTACAAAAAGCAACCGAACTTGGAGTTAAAGGTATTTTCCCTTTATGTACGGATAATTGCAGCGTAAAAAAATCTGTTATTGAAAGTAAAATTGACAAATGGCAAAAAATAGCATTTGAATCGGTAAAACAATGTGAAAGAGCTGATATTCCAAAAGTTTATAACCTTACAAATTTAGAAGAATTAACAGATAAATTTGAGCAGATAATTGTTTTTGCCGAAAGTGATACCGACAGGAATTTTTTTGAATATCTAAAAGAAAACCCGATTGATAAAACAAAAGATATACTTATAATAATCGGGCCTGAAGGCGGATTTTCACGTGCTGAATTTGATTATTTTAACAGAAAAAATCTTCCTCTTATAACGCTCGGGAACTTAATATATAGAGCCGATACCGCGCTTACAGCCGCTATAACTACTATTATTAACGGTGTCTGTTATGAATAAATATATTCAGAAAATAAATAATGACGAAGTTATAAAACTTATAAAACCTTATGCCGCTGATGTTCCGGCTTATGTAGTAGGCGGTTTTGTGCGTGATATTATTATGGAAAAACCAAGCCCTGACAGAGATTTAATTATCTGCTGCGAAGATATTAAAGCGTTTAGTGAAAATCTTGCCAAAAAATTAAATGCACATTTTATTGAACTTGACCGGATAAATAAAATATACAGAATTGTTTTGCAGGACAAAATTAATTATATAGATATTACCTCGCCTGTTGAAAATGACTTTGAAAAAGATATAAAAAGGCGGGATTTAACAATTAATGCTATAGCATATGATATTAATAATAATAAATTCATTGATTTAACCGGCGGAATTAAAGATATAAAAAATAAAAGAATAAAAGGAATATCCGATAGAAATTTTGAAGATGACCCGCTCCGCCTTTTAAGAATTTTTCGTTTTTACGCAAAAACAGGGTTTAACATAGATATAAAGCTTATAAAACTGGCAAAAAAACTGCATAAAAAAATAAATGAACCCGCAAAAGAACGTATAACCGTTGAACTTTTAAAAATGTTTGAGGGAGAATATACTTATGAAGCTCTTTTAAAATTGGACGAGTGCGGACTTCTTGAAGAAATTTTTCCTATATATAAAGATGTAAGAAAAATTCCGCCAAATTCACATCATCATCTTGACTTAATTCATCATTTAATTGAAACAGTAAGACAAATTCAGATTATATATGAAAATTCAAACGAAGAAGTAAAAAATTATCTTAATACAGTTAAATACGCAAATACAAAAGAAATAGCATTTTTAAAGCTTGCCGGATTTCTGCATGATATAGGCAAGCCATATTGCTGGACAATAGAAGAAGAAACACAAAGACACCGTTTTATAAAACATGATGAAATAGGCTCTAAACTTGTTGTTCCTATATTAAAAGATTTAAAATTTTCAAAAAAACAGATTCTATATATAAAGCAGCTTATTAAATATCATATATATCCGTCAAGTCTTGTAAGTGCTCCTGAGGTTTCAGAAAAAGCATACTTGAAATTCTACAGAAAAATGGAAGGCTGCGTTATAGATGTAATAATTCTTGCAATGGCGGACAGACTCTCTGCACGCGGTGAAAAAGTTACCAAAGAGATGGTTGAAAATAATATTAATAATCTGACAAAACTCTTAGACAATTATCTTGAACAGAAAAAAAATATAAAACCCATAGAAAAACTCATAGACGGAACGGATATAATGGAACTTTTAAAAATATCTCAAGGTCCGGAACTTGGAAAGATTATTAGTGCATTAAAAGAAGCACAATTATCCGGTGATGTTACAACAAAAAAAGAAGCTGTTGAGTTTATTTTAAACAATTTTGGTAGTAATTCTTAATACTGAATTCAAAAATTTTGCAAAAAAGGATTTTTTCTCTTATAATTCTAATGTAAAAAAGAAGGTAATATTATGAATTCAGTAGTAATAGTCGGAAGAGCGGGACAGGATCCTGAAGTTAAATACTTTGAATCGGGCAAAGTAAAAACAACTTTTTCTGTTGCTGTTTCCAGATGGGATTATAAAACAAAAGCAGAAACTACCGATTGGTTTAATATAGAGTTGTGGGATAAATCTGCCGAAATAGCGGGTGAATATGTAAAGAAAGGCCGTCAGGTCTGTATCGACGGAAGACTGGTTTCGAATAAATGGACCGGCGCTGACGGAGAACAAAGAGAACGTTTTGTTATTCGCGCTAACACAATGAGACTTCTCGGCAGTAAGAATGATAATAATTAACGGGTTTATATGGATACATCAAATTATATAGGCATTATTGCCGATGATTTAACAGGCGCAAATGATACTTCTTTACAGTTTTTTTTATGCGGATGTAAAACTCAGGTTGCTTTCGGCGAAGATATATCTATCGATGAAAATTTGAAAACAGAAGTCTTTGCTATGTCAACAGAAACAAGAAATGCGCAGCCCCAAACCGCAATAGAACGTGTTAAAAATGCAGCGGAAAATATTCTTAAAAAATACGGATTTGAATATATTTATAAAAAAATAGATTCTGTTTTAAGAGGAAATATTGCCCTTGAAGTATTAACGCTTCTTGAGGTTTTAAATCTTGATGCCGCAGTTATATGTCCTGCATTTCCAAACGAAGGAAGAACTACAATCGGCGGTTATCATCTTGTAAAAGGTATTCCTTTACAAAGAACTGAAGTTACCCGTGATCCGGCATGTCCTGTAACGGAGTCAAATATTTTAAATCTTTTAAGGAACCAAATTACTAAAGATAATTCCGATATCGTTGAGCTTATAAGCCTTGATACAGTTATGAAAGGTGCAGGGCCTATTTTAACAAAATTAAATGATTTAATTTCAAAAGGGAAAAAGCTTATTGTTGCAGATGCGGTTTCTACAACGGATTTGGAACAAATAGCACTTGCCGTTACTAAAAGTAATTATAACATTCTGCCTTGCGGAAGTGCCGGAGCTGCTCAGGCGTTAAGTAAAATCTGGCATCCAGATTGCGGTGATAAAAAAATAGAAGAACCCAAACTTCCTAATCTTCCAAAGCTTATAGTATCCGGAAGTGCAACAGATTTGACAGCTTCTCAGATTAAAAGACTTAAAGAAAATGATTCAATTGAAAATACTTATTTTATAGCGGTAAAACCGCAGAATATTCTTTCCGGTGATTATGATGAAATGGCAAAAAGAATATTAAATAATTTAGTAAAAAATAATACTGTAATTATTCATTCTTCCGCCCTTATGGAAAATACGGAGGAATTGTCTTCTTTGCTATTGGAATATGAATATACAAAAGAAGATTTTATTTCTAAAATTTGTGACTATCTTGCCGTGGTTACAAAAAATGTTTTCTTGCAAAAAGAAGCAATTTTGATAACGGTTGGCGGTGAAACTTCTTATAAATGCTTAAAAGCAATAGGCAGTAAAAACTTGCAGATTATAGACACCGTTGCACCTGCTATTCCCCTTGGAGTAAATCACAAAGGTCAGTTAATTGTCACAAAGTCGGGTAATCTCGGCACTCAAAATACGTTGGTTGAAATTATAAAATATTTTGAACAGGATAAGTAATGAAAACTATTGCAATTACATTAGGAGATCCTAACGGAATTTCTCCCGAAATTACAATTAAAGCATTAAATTTTTTAGATCTCCCGAAAGATAAGGTTATTCTTATTGCAAGTAAAAATATTCTGGATTTTTATAAAGAACATTTAGATTTAGCTTTAGAAAAAAACTATGACATAGTTGAAATTCCGTACAAAAAAGAATTTGTAACTCCCGGTAAAGAAACAGAAGAGGCAGGAGAATTTGCATTTAAAGCACTTGTTAAGGCTTGCGAACTTGCGGTAAACAAAAAAATAGATGCAATTGTAACGGCACCTGTTTCAAAAAATGCGATGAAAATGGCAGGGCATAATTATTCCGGACAAACAGAAATAATAGAACAATATATTGCACAATCACATCAAAGTGCTGAAATGCTCTTTGTATGCGGCAGTTTCTCAGTTCTGCTTTTAACACGTCATACAGCGCTAAAATATGTCCCTGAAAAAATAAAAAAAGATTTTATCATAGAAAAAATAGAAAAAGTTAATACCTCGCTTCAGCTTCAAATGGGTATTCCATCCCCTAAATTTGCTATATGCGCATTAAATCCTCATGCCGGAGAAGCTGGTATGTTTGGCGATGAAGAAATTAAAGAAATTATTCCTGCCGTAGATAAACTTAGACAGGAGGGAATAAATATTGAAGGTCCTTTTCCCGCTGATGCTTTATTTGCAAAATGTGCAGAGGGCGCATGCAATTATGACTGTTATATTGCAATGTATCATGATCAGGGATTAATACCGGTAAAACTGCTCGAGCGCAATAATTGCGTTAATACTACAATAGGACTTGATATTTTAAGAACATCTCCCGCACATGGAACCGCTTTTGATATAGCAGGCAAAAATATTGCACATGCCGGCAGTATGATTAATGCAATAGAACTTGCTCTAAAATAGTTATTTTTTATTTACCTTAAAAATTCTGAAACCGCCTTCATCATATATTTTAGTTAAATTGATGTTGTCTGATATTTTTATGTAATCTAAAGCAAGATATGTACTTACAATATATTTAACATTAAGTTTAGTTATATCTTCCGCGGCAAGAAAAATTAACAGAGAATCCGGAGCGGGAGAAGTAAATTTTGTTTCTTTTTCGTTAAATACAATATGTAATGAAATATTTGCATAACGATTGTATTCATTTATATATTTTTCTCCGGTATCTAATTTTTTCCATAAATTTAAATTAGGATAAATATTAGTAAAACTTATATCAGGAGCACCTGCCATAGCCGGAAAATTAGTAACCGGAAAATTATCCGAAACAAGCCATATCCCTGGAGCTTCTTCTTGAATTTGTTTTATTTTTTTATAAGCAGGAATTTCATATACAGCATTAAATCCTATCATTACCGGATTAACATTTCCATATACAATAGCAGAAAATAAAATTCCAGATATCAATAATGCCTTTTTTATTTTTGATTCATTTTTCATTGCCTGTATTATTAAAAATGAAATAATAAATAATATTACAGGTATTAATATAATATATAAAAGGTGCAATAAATCTTTATTTGTTTGTATATTATATTTTGTACCGGAGTTAAATAAATATTCAATTATCAAAATCATAAAAAGTCCGTTTATTGAATATATCAAAGGTATTAGAAATTCAAAAAATTGTTCTTTAAATTTAAAATTAATACTTAATAATCTTGCTAATATGATTAAGCTTATGAAGGAAACAGCCATAGCTGCTCTATGAGAACACATATATAACAGTGAAATTTTTGCCGGAAAGTCAGAAAAGCCAAAGACTAAATACCAGCATAATATAAATTCCGCAATTAAAAGATTAATAAGAAGTTTATCTTTAAATTTACTTTGAAAGATAAAAATACAAGCGGCTATTTCCGGCAGCGGGAAAAACCCCGTAAATTGAGCAAGTTCACATACATTAGTAAAAGTAAAAATTTTACTGCTAAGTAAATATAAGTATAAACAATGTAAGAATGTGCCTCCTGTGTTAAAATTATCGCCGGGATATTTAGTATTCTTTATAATGGTTAAAATTTCAAAATTAGGAATTATAACAGATATAACAAAAAGTCCTGCAATTATTATACAAATAAGAATATACAATATATCAATTTTTTTTATATTTGTATTATTTTTGGTATCAATAATAATCCATAACAGTATGGCAAAGAATATATAAGCAAAAGGAATCTGCCAGGAAGGATAAAAACATAATATGTATCCGGCCAAACATAATCCTGCAGCCGGAGGCAGAATTAATCTGTAATATTTATCTCTCGATTTAAAATAATTGTATACAGTTATTATACCAAGTTCACCCCAGCATAACATTTCAACAAAATCATTTATTGCAAACCACCATTGCACTGCCGGTGAAAATGCCGTAAATACGGCACCGCATAATGAAAGAAATCTTCTTCTGCAAGTGATTATCTGAAAAAATTCAAAAGAAATTAAAAATAAAGCTATAAACCGGCCGCACCAATACCATGAGAATGCTCGCTCTTCATCAAGAAAAAAGTAACCCCAGTAAAACGGTTTCAATATACTATATAATTTTTCTTTTACCGGCTGATTATAGACAATGGACATATTAGTCGGAACTGCCCGGATTATAGAATTATAGTCCTTATAATCTTCATATTTCTGGCTCATTGCCATCGGGGTATGTATTGCCCACTCATCCCGGCGGATGTTTTTTGATTGACCTATAACAGGTTTTGAATATTGAGAATTATTTAATCCGGGTTGTATAATTTTATTCCATTCGGACATTGATGAACCATGTATTTTTAATAATATACATAACAAAAAACAAATAATACAAATAAAAAAACGAAAACGGTATAAATATTCAAAAAATTGTTTCATATTTAATTTCTTTAAATAGGTTTCTGTTTTTTATTTTAGCACAGCCTTTAATTACTTTTTAAGGCTTTACATAGTTCCTTATCTTTTTTATCGACCCTTAAAGATTCGCATATTTTTTGCAGACTTTTATTATATGTCCATTTATCAAGTTTAGAGTGTTTTAAATATATGAGAGTTTTTTCCCTTTCTTTTACAAAACAAACTGATAAAAGCCATGCAACACTCATTCTTGAATAATATTTTTCATCTTTAAAAAGGTCGATTTTTTCAAATATTTTATCTATATATTCAGATGTTACAAAATATGATAAGAGCATAACATACGCAAATCTCAGTTCATACTCTTTATCCGATTTGAAATAAGGTTCAAGAAAATTCCAGACTAATTCGCGGTTATTCTCCGTAAATTTTAGTCCTGCGCAAAAACAATCGCATACTGACCAATTATCAATCTCGTTTATAAAATTTTTTATATATAACAACATTTCTTCCGGTTTTTTTTGTAATAAACCTATTAACATCCCTTTTAACATTGTTTCTTCAAAATATTCAAATTTCCGGCATTTTATAAAATCTTCATAATTTCCGCTTTTATATAACTGTTTTGCAATTTTTCTTAAGACAGGAAGCCGTATACCAAGTATGTTGTTAACATCCGGAAGCAGCGAAGAAGAAAATTGTCTGTAATTTTCTTCCGCTTTTTTAAGTAAAATATTTTTTATATTATTTCCCATTTTATTTGATATATATTAATCCAGAGTGAATATATCCTGTAAATCCTCATAAGTAAGGGTTTTACCTATATTTCTGTCTACAGAAATGACGGAATCAACAAGATTTCTCTTATCCTGTTTAAGTTTTTGTATTTTTTCTTCTACAGTGTTTTTCGTAATTAAGCGGTATACAAAAACTTTTTTAGTCTGCCCAATACGGTATGCCCTGTCTGTTGCCTGATCTTCAACTGCCGGATTCCACCAGGGGTCATAATGAATTACATAATCCGCACCGGTTAAATTTAATCCTGTTCCTCCTGCCTTTAAGCTTACAAGAAATATCGGGATTGATTCATCATTATTAAACCTTTCAACAATTTCCTGCCTGTTTTTTGTAGCTCCGGTAAGGTATTCATGTTTAATACCTTCTTTTACAAGCCATTCTTTTATAATATCGAGCATATCAACGAATTGCGAGAATAACAAAATTCTGTGATTTTCCGAGATAATTTCTTCAAGCATAGATTTTAGATGTTCAAATTTACCTGAAGTTTCAATGCCTTTTTTGTTCTCTTTATCATACAAACGCGGATGACAACAAATTTGTCTTAATCTTAAGAGTGCGGAGAATATAGACATTCTGCTTTTTTCAAGCCCGTTTTCGGCAATTGACTTAAATAATTCCTCTTTAGTTGAATCAAGTACTTCAAGATAGAAATCTTTTTGTTCGGGGGTTAATTCACAATATGCAATATTTTCAACTTTATCAGGCAGATCCTTTGCCACATCCCGTTTCATACGGCGCAGAATAAACGGATAAATCTGTGATTTTAAACGCTTTTCTACTATCTTTTCACCGCGGTCCACAATAGGAGTTACATATCTGTAATTAAATTCTGACTGGCTCAATAAGAATCCCGGCATTAAAAAGTCAAATACAGACCATAATTCTTCCAGTTTATTTTCTATCGGTGTTCCTGACAGAGCAAGTTTATGCTGTCCGTTAAGCATTTTTATACATTTTGCCGTCATAGATTCTGCATTTTTAATATTTTGTGACTCATCAAGAATAATATATCTAAACTCATATTTTTTAAGTTTTTCAATATCCCGTCTTATAAGCGCGTAACTTGTTATAATAATGTCGTGTTTAGGTATTTCCTTAAAATGTTCTTTTCTTTCCGTGCCGCTTAATTTAAGGCATTTTAACGTAGGAATAAACTTTTGAACCTCGGATTCCCAGTTGAAAACAACGGATGTCGGGCATACAACAAGGCTGGGGGCCTTTTTATCTTTTTCTTTTGCCTTTTGCAGTAAAGTCAAAGCCTGAAGGGTTTTCCCCAAACCCATATCGTCCGCAAGAATACCGTTTAAACCGTATTTATATAAAAACCACAGCCAGCTGAAACCTTTATACTGGTATTCTCTTAGTTCGGCATTAACACCTTTGGGTAAAGGTACATTATCCATGGTTGAAAATGTTGATATTTGTTTCCAGAATGCGTTAAATTTGCGGCTCATTTTTAGTTTAAAGCCGAGATTTTTCATTTCGGATAAAAGACCGGCTCTATATGTTTTTACAATGTATTTATTTTCATCATTTTTAAAAACGTCAAATGTATTGAAAGATTTTAATAAAGAAAAAATATCCTGTCCCGGGACTTCAACAAATCCGTAGTTTTTTACCCGTAAATATTTATCCCCTTCAATAATTAAGTTATAAATTTCTTCAAATGATATTTCTTCATCGCCGACTTTTCCGTATAAAGAAACTTCAAAACTATCTGTTGTATCGGTTGAAAAATCTATATCTGCAATCATTTCAAACGGTTTTTCGGATATCTTAAAAAAGGACATGTCGTCTTTTTCTTCAAAAACCCAGCCTTCTCCGGCTCTTTTAAGATAATAATTATAAAAATCTATTGCATTTTCCTTTTCAAGTGCCAGATTATTTGTCTGCATAGGAGCAAATTTGCAGGCCAATAACATTTGATAAGAACGTTCTTCGTGGGCAATATTGCGTTTTACCCAGTATAATAAATCCTCTTTAGGCTTTTTAATTGTAACATACGGACTTTTTGAAGCTGATTTTGAATAGGGAACCCTTGTTCCGTCATAATCAAATTCAAGCTCGGCTTTTAATGAGCCGTCATAGTCTAATCCTAAAGTAACAATATTTAACGGCGGTTTTCTCTCCAGCGTTAATTTGTCAATAATTTCAGATACTTCACATGGAATAAGCTCTCTTAATTTAGGAAGTTCTTCATACAAAAATTTTGCTCCGTCAGCGTCTTTTACATCTGTAAATGTTGATTTTATCAAATTTTGAGGCAATGCCGAAAGAGCTACATTAATAGGGAATATTTTGTTTTTATATCTGCCCCATTTTAGCTGGCGCGAAAAATACCTTACTTCTTCAAAAGGAATAATATCATCTCGGTCAGGACGCTGCCAGTATAAGGACAGCAGAACATTACCAACCATTGAAAAGTTTACGGAAAGAGATAATTTCCATTCATCAGAGCAAAAAACCAGTTTATTTTTTGTTTTACCGTCTATAACGTCATCTGCCTTTGATAATAACTGAAAAAATCCGTCAAATTTTGCAATCGGGACATCATACCAGCCGGCTTTTTTATCAAGACGCGAATTTTTTAATAGCAAACGGAATAAAGCGAGTTCAACTTTTTGTGAATTATTAAGCTCAAAATCGGGATTTTCCTTTTGTGCAGCAATAAGTACTTTCAAAATAGCTTCAATATCTCTTATGACTTTACCCGTATTTCTGTCCATAACCAGAATGGAAAAGAAATTCTGCCTGCGTTTTGCATTAAAATGGAATATATAACCGCCCTGCGGATTTTCATTCATAGAAGTTTCTTCATCAGAATAATCAGGTTCTATTTTAAATCGCCTTTGTAAAAATTCATCATAGACATGATTATCAATTGCTTTCAAAGCTACGGCTATAGCATGTTTACACCATTTTTCTTTCAGAGGGCAAGAGCAGGAAGGTTCAACTCCTGATTTTTTGAATTTAAGCTCTACATCATAAAATGATTTAAAATTACCTTTAACTTTTGCCTTAATTCCGGTTTTTGAAACATCAAAAGAAGCCACCTGATCCTTTTGGTGGTACTCATATCCTCTTCTCCAGCTGCCCGGAGTAGAATTGTCCTTTAAATACTTAAAATTAAAATTACAAACAGTCATAAATATCTTGTAACCGATTAAGCCTGCAAAATTGGGAACTAACCTGTAAAAATCGCTTTGCTTTATAACAAACTGCGATGCTTATTGTCTCTTGCATCCCCAGCGCAGCAACATCCTATAATTAACTGATTACTACAATTGTTATTATACATTAAATGAAAAAATTAGCAAGCTAAAATAATATGGATTTTCTATGTCACCCTGAATTTATTTCAGGGTCTTACCAATTGGGAATACAGGCTTCAAGCTGGCAAGATGCTGAAAC